>PMYD01000167.1 GCA_003171335.1 Phycisphaerales bacterium | reverse complement strand
GGACCCCTGGGGGAATTTCAAATAGTGAAATTCCCCCGAACCCGGAACCGGAGCTGCGTCCGGCCGGCGACTGTAAATTGGCAAGTGAATAGCGACGGCAGGATGCGCGCGGGCGGCGAGGCTATTTTCGAATCGTGCCGCTGAGCAACAGCCGGCTGGCCAGCAGGCGGCCGGCGGGGCCCAGGCTCTGGAGGAACCGCCGGTCAAGCTTGGCGGCGGTGGTCCAGCTTGGGGCCAGCAGGCGCGTGATGAAGCAACTGAAGTACTGGCAGCGCGCGTTTTTCAGGCGGGCGCGGAGATACCGCAGGTCGTGCTGGTTGAGCTTGCGTTCATCGGGCGTGATATACGGCGCAGCGCCCTGGTAGATGTGACCCGCCAGGCGCGGGTACAGCCGCCGCGTCACCAGGCGCGTGCGGCGGATGCGTTCCAGCAGCGAGTGGCTGTACACCTCGTTGATGACGAACAAGGCTCCCTCAGCCGCCACGCGGGTCAACTCGGCCATGGCGGCCGGGATATCCACGTGGTGCAGGATGTCGCGGATGACGATGCAGTCGAAGCGGCTATCCGCGTAGCTCAGCCGCTCGGCCGGCAGCCGGTCGAAGGTGACGGCGGCCTCTTCCCGCCGCGCCAGCGCGGCGGCCCCGGCCAGCATGTCCGGACTGAGGTCGAAGGCCCAGGTTTGCGCGCCCAGGCGGGAAAGCCGAATGGCATCTTCTCCCAGGCCGCAGCCGGCCACCAGCACGCGGCGGCCGGCCAGGTGAGCCTTCAGCAGGATGCCATACATGGCCCACGAGGCGTTCCACCACCGCCGCGGGCCGCCCGTCAGGACGTCGTACGACAGCTCCACGCCGCGCTCCTGAAGCAGCGCCGCGTGTGACTTGTGGTACTGGATCTCCCGAAGCTGCCGGTCCGACAGCGATGGTACGGCGATACTCACAAAAACGGCCTCTTTCCTGGCGCCAAAGGGCAGGTCTGTTGTCTATCGGCAAGCGCGCAGGACTTTTGAGAGGCAATCGGCGGCAGGCAAGACGACCTCGGTGTGGCGGCGATTACGTGCTGCCCAGCGCGGCTCCGGCATGAACCTTGATAAACGTGCCGCGGTGCAGATCCTCGTACGCAATGCGCAGCTCGTCCTGCGTGTTCATCACGATGGGCCCGTACCAGGCGATGGGCTCGCCGATGGGCTGGCCGGAGATGAGCAGGAATCGGGCCGGCTGGGCGCGTGTGGTGATGGTCACCTGGTCGCCATCGTCGAAAAGCACCAGGCGCCCATCGCCGATGGGGCCGCCGCGGTCCATGTCGAAATAGTTGGCGCCCTGGGCCTCGTAGCTGTACGGGTCGTCCTGGCGGCAGAACACGGCCTGCCCGCCGATGATGTACGCCAGCACCGTGTGCCCGCGCGGCGTGGGCCGGGTGAAGCTGGTGTTGGCGGGCATGGAGACCTCCAGGTACTCGGGGTGCGTGACCACATCAGTCACCGGTCCGGTGACGGCGGCCGGCTGACCGGCGGCGCCCGCGCCGGCGGGAGCTAGGACCGTGCCGGCGATGATCTTGATGCGCGCCCCGGAAGGATCGAGCACCTCGGGAATCTGCCCGCTGGTCAGGCCGCGGTAACGCGGATTCATCATCTTGCTGGCCGCCGGCAGGTTGGCCCAGAGCTGAAAGCCGTGCATGCTGCCGCACGGGTCGCCCTTGGGCATTTCCTGGTGCAGGATGCCGCTGCCGGCGGTCATCCATTGCACATCGCCGGGGGCGATAACGCCGCGATTGCCGATGCTGTCCTCGTGCTCGACGGTGCCCTTGAGCACATACGTGATGGTCTCCATGCCGCGGTGCGGGTGCCAGGGAAAGCCCCGCAGGTAGTGGGCCGGGGTGTCGGAGCGGAAATCATCCAGCAGCAGGAAGGGGTCGCACTCATGCGGGTCGCCAAACCCGATGGCCCGGTGCAGATGCACGCCGGCCCCTTCGATGGTCGGACGGCTCTTGACGACTTTGCGGATGCGCCTGTCTGGCATGGTCGGACCTCCCGAATAACTGCCCACAGGCGGCCGGCGGTAAAATGCCAAACGAGCCGTGCGGCATGAACCGTGTGCCGCCGACTGGCCGCGGGCAGGCACCTTTATTCTAGTCCCCCGCCGCTGCGCCCGGCGGCCTCACGGGTGGCGCGCATCCGACAGGACGGGCAGGTCGGGCTTGTCGGCCGCCGGCGTGGGCAGCACGATCACGTAACGCGTCTTCATGGCCTCGAACATCCGGGCCTTGGCGGCCGCACGCTGCTCGGCGAGCCAGGACTCGCGGACTTCCATCTCCACTTCCTCGAAGGGGGGCGCCCTGCCGGGCGTGATGGATTCGACGAAGACCAGGTGCCAGCCGAGCGAGGATTCGACCGGCCCTTGCCACAGGCCACCCTTGAGACTGAAGAGCCGGCGGGCGAATTTCGCGCCGAACAGTTCGCTCACCTGCTCCAGCGAGCAGTTGCGATAGCAGGAATCCAGCGTGCCCGAGTCGGCGGCGGCGGCCGGGCAGTTGGCACCCCCACCGGCCAGTTGCACCAAAGCCAGCGCTGCATCGGCCGGGGCGTCGGGGCCGCGATGGTCGAAAGAGAAGCAAAGCTGCCGGAAGGTGACTTGCCCGGGAATTCGAAAACGCTCCACATGCGTGGAAAACCAGGCCCGCAATTCATCCGGTCTGGGCGGGCGGACCTCGCCGGCGGCGTGGTCGGTGAAGATTTCCATCTTCTGCGCCAGCCGCTGTCGGATGACCGCATCGCCCTGGTCCAGGCCCATGGCCAGCGCTTCGCGGCACAGGATTTCCTCGCGGATGCGCTGGTCGATGAGCCGGCGGAGCTCCTCGGCGGCTGGCGGCGAGTTGGGTTGCCCTGTCAGGCTGGCCTGCATCTGGCGGTACTCCTCGGCGGTCAGTTCCACCCGTGCCAGGGCCGGCGGCGCATCGGCATGAGCGGACCACAGCCGCGTGAGGCCGGCCACCGCCGCACCGACCAGCAGGAAATGCAGCAGCGGTTCCCGCAGGCATCGCCGCCAGGGCGACAGCCGCCGCGGAATCAGCGCCTTCGATCGGATTCGAAAGCCGGCGTAGGGCACGACCGGCAGCCTCCGTGATGAATCCCGGGACCCCCAGCGGCGTTCCCGTTATGGCGGCCCGTTTGGGCCGTCGGGGAATTATAGGCGGCAGGCTGGAGGCTGGAGGTGAGGCCGTGGAGGAAAAACTCCTCCGCATCAGCATGGTTTCATTCTCAAGAAAGGGCAAGAGCAAAACAATCTCAGCGAACGCTCTTCCGGCGGCCCCTGGACCCCCACAGCAGTCCATCGAGCGACCAGCGGCCGGCTCCGATGATCAGCAGGAACAGCGTGCTGAGGAACATGGAAAAATCCGCCCGGGCCTCGCTGAGCATGGCCCAGGGTCCGTAGCGCGGCAGCTTGGCCAGGTGGAAGAGCCAATAGCCGCGGCCCAGCAGGATGGGGATCTTGGTCGAGAGGATGGCCACCGTGATGTTGATCAGCAGCGCGATCGCCGCCGGGCGGGTCAGCAGGCCCAGCAGCAGCAGCGAACCGGCCAGGATTTCCACCGTGCCCACGAACGGACCCATCACCTGCGGGGCGGGAATGCCGATGCGGGCGAAGCGGCCTGCCCCCATCAGCTCGGGGAAGAGGAATTTCTGCAGCCCCTCCTCCAGGAACACGCCGCCGGCCAGCAGGCGGATCAGGATCACCGCCGCCGGCGCGGAGGTCATCTGGAATCGCGAGAACCATGCTGACATACGTGCCATCCTTCCGGCGCAGCCGCCGGGTTCTATAGGATCATAGATGTCGGCGAGCGTTTTCGCACGATTTTGCCGCTGAGCCCCGGACTTGTCGCCCCGCGGCCGGCT
The DNA here is from genome assembly GCA_003171335.1 of Phycisphaerales bacterium. Classification (GTDB taxonomy): domain Bacteria; phylum Planctomycetota; class Phycisphaerae; order SM23-33; family FEN-1343; genus FEN-1343. The sequence continues at coordinate 7,387 of PMYD01000167.1, read as the reverse complement.
GCTATCATGTCGCCTCAGCGGCGAAACGCCGCATCTGGATATCGTCGAGCATGGAACGAGTTCAAACAACGACCTGGACGCGGCCCCGAGCCCTGCTGGTAGCGGCCACGCTGTGGGCGTGCCTGTATCTGCCCGGGCTGGGGCAACTGGAGTTCCGCGGCGAGGAGGGCCGGCGCGTGCTGCCGGCCATGGCCATGCTGCGCGGGCCCGCTGCGCTATCCAACTGGCTAGTGCCGCAGATCGCCGGCGAGAGATATTTCAACAAGCCGCCGGGCATCAACTGGATCGTTGCGGCCTCCTTTGCCATCACGGGCCGGCAGGATGAATTCACCGCTCGCCTGCCCTCGGCGCTGGCGGTGCTGCTGTTCGTGGGGCTGCTGATTGGCCTGGACAGCCTGTTCCTGGATGTGCCCGCCCGGCTGATCGGGGCGGCAGCGTTCATGGCCTCGCCCATCCTGATCATCAAGGGCCGCATGATCGAGATTGACGCCATCTACACCTGCCTGACCGGCCTGGCCATCCTCTGCTGGCTCAATGCCTTCGCCCGCGGCGACCGGCCGTGGCGGCAGTGGCTTATCCCGGCGGCGCTGCTGGCGGCCGGGGCACTGGTGAAGGGGCCGTTCCTTGGCGTCCCCTTTTATGCGGTGGTTATCTGCACGCTGGCCTACACGCATAAGCTGCGGCAGTTGATCCGCCCGCCGCACCTGGTGGGCGTGGCGCTGATCCTGGTCGTCGGGCTGGGCTGGCTGATCCTGGTCCGCTATCTGGCCGGTGCCGAACTGGTCAACAGGACGATCGAGGGCCAGTTCGCCGCCCGGGCGCTGGAGATTTCCCCCAAACACTGGCTCAAAGAGGTGGGCCAGGCGCTGCTGTACTGGCTGCCCTGGACGGCCATGCTGCCGATCCTGTGGATGCGGAGTTTTGTAGACCGCGTGCCGCCGGCGTATCGGCCGCTGTTTCGCGGCTGTCGGCTGGGCATGGTGCTGGGCTTTGCCGGCCTGTGCCTGGTGCCCGGGCTGCTCTCGCGGTACACGATACCGGCCCTGCCCATGGCGGCGATTCTGCTGGGCTGGCTGCTGGCGCCGCGCCGGGGGCTGCTGGCGAGCGATCGCCTGTGGCGCGGGATTCTGCTGCTTTTGCCGGCGCTGCTGATCCTCCTCGCCGTGGCCGCAAGTGTGGCCATGAAGTTTGGGCGGACCTCCAATTGGTTGTCGCGCCTGGCGGGCGAGGGCGTGGTCCTGAACCTCCACTGGACGGCCGAGCTGGTGGCGGCGATGGCAGCCCTGGCCATCATCGGCGGCATGCTGTGGCTCATCCGCACGCGCCTCTCCAGCGGCGTCGATCTGGCGCTGGTGACGGCGGTGATGGCGGCGGTGTTCGTGCTGCTGTCGGTACAGGTATATTCTTCCCTGTGGCCGCACGGCGAGAAGCGCCGGGCCGAGGCCATGCAGATCAACGAGGCTGTGCCGGCGGGCCAGACGCTTTATGTCTTCCGCCCCAGCTACCAGCGCTTCCTCATCTTCCTGCGCCAGCCCGTGCAGTACCTGCTGGAGCCTCGGCAGATGTCGCCGCAGGTGCGGTATCTGCTGCTGGCCAGCGAGCCGCGCGATGAGGCGTACCTGCCGCGCGTGCAGGCCCTGCAGAAGAAACTGGACCGGGAATATCGCACGACCCTGTTGTGCGAACTCATCCAGCCGGCCAGCAAGACTGAGAAGAAGCAGGTGTTCCAGCTTCTGGAGTGCCAGCCGCGTTCGATGGATATTCCGCCCGCCACGGCCGCCAGCCAGGCCGCCGAGCCGTGATTCGCTGCGGCCCCTTTTTTCTCGGGCCGCCGGTGGGAAGGTTCACTCCCTTGTCCTTACCCACAGTTTCCTGGAGCGTGACCGCTTCTTTCGTCCCGTAGGGACGCATCGATAGTAGCCCAGCAATTCATTGCTGGGTGAGCGATTGTCGTTCGTGCCCCAGTCCCGTAGGGACGGCAGACCTGTTGGCGTCGCCGGAGGTTTCTGTCGTCCCTACAGGACTCCACCTGAATATCGACACTCAACCCCAGCGATAAATCGCTGGGCTACTCTCGGTAGTCCCTACGGGACTAGAAGACGGGTTTACGAAGAATGTGGGTAACGCCGAAGGCTCACTCCTTGGGTTTTAGAACCACAATGTGTTCGGCGCCCGCCGGGTTGGTCACGTACAGGCGGACGCTCTTGGCGGCCTCTTCCGACGAGATGGCTTTCTTGAATTCGTCGGCCGAGTTGACCGCCTGATTTCCCACCTCGGTGATGGCCATGCCATCGCGCAGCCCCTTCTCCTCGGCGGGTGAGCCGGACACCACATTGGTGATGATCACGCCGGCCGGCGGGGTCTTGTAGCCGTAATGCTGCGCCAGTTCCGCCGTCGGCGAGGCTACCTCCAGGCCGAACCTATCGGCCGTCGCGGGCTGGCCGGGGGTCTCCTGGGGAGTTTGGCCCCCGGCGGCGGTGAGGAAATTGGCCGGCTGGGCCTGGATGGTGGCCTCGACGGTCATCTTCTTGCCATCGCGATACAACTCGATGGTCGCCACCTTGCCCGGCGGCAGGCCGGCCACCAGGTTCCGCAGATCATTGACGTTGTCCACCTTGGTGCCGTCGACGGTGGTGATGAAATCGCCCTTCTTGAGCCCCGCCTTGGCCGCCGGGCTGTCCGGCGTCACGCCGGCGACCAGCGCCCCGGCGGTGGTGGGCAGGTGGAAGCTTTCCTTGATGTCCTCATCGGCCGCCTGAATGGCCACGCCCAGGTAGCCGCGCACCACCTTGCCGGTCTTGATGAGCTGGGTCATGACGGTCTTGGCCATGTTGGAAGGAATCGCAAATCCGATGCCCTCGTTGCCCCCCGATTCCGAGACGATGGCCGTGGTAATGCCCACCACCTCGCCGTGCATGTTCACCAGCGGCCCGCCGCTGTTGCCGTGGTTGATGGCCGCATCGGTCTGCAGGAAGCTCTGGTACGTGGCGGCTTCGCCGGTGGAGCGGCCTTTGGCCGAGATGATGCCCGACGTGACGGTCTGGGGCAGGCCCTCGGGCGAGCCGATGGCCAGCACCCAGTCGCCCACCTGTATGGCGTCGCTGTCGCCCAGGGGCACCTCGGAGAAATTGTCGCCTTTGACCTTCAGCACCGCCAGGTCGCTCATGGGATCGGTGCGGGCCCATTCCACCACGAGCGTCTTGCCATCGGGCATCCGGACCTCCGTCTTGTCGGCGCCGGCGACCACGTGATAGTTCGTCAGCACGTAGCCTTCCTTGGCGTCGATGATCACGCCGCTGCCCAGGCCGCGCTCCGTGAACTGGCGCTGCCGGGGCGAGGGGCCGCGCGGCGTGGAGGGCGTGTTAAAGGGGCTGCCCTGGTCGCCGAAGGGGGCGCCCTGCTCGCCGAAGAAGCGGCGGAAGAACTGGTCCATGTCCGGCAGGGTCGGCAGGGTGACCATCTTGGTGACGCGCACCTCGACCACCGCCGGCTTGGTGACCTTGGCCACCTGCACAAACAGGGGCGAGAGCGTATCGCCGCCGGCCAGCGTGGCCAGTTGCTCGCGCTGGGCCTTGTCGGCGCCCCGGGCGGCCGCATAGGCCACGCGCGACACCAGGTGGCTGCCATCGATCCACAGATACGCCACGCAGATGGCGGCCAGTACAAGCGGCGCCCAACGCTTCGCGGTCCTCATGTCACATCTCCTTGCTTGGTGCGGACGACGGCCTGGCCGGCCGGCCCGGCGGATGGTTCCCACGCTGGTGAATTATAATCCGCTCACCGCCGGCGTGCGCGGCCGAAGTGCTAATATGCTAGCGCAGCGGGGGGAGGCGACTTGACCCGAAGTCAGAATAAAGGGTCATCATTCCTTCATGAACCGGGCCGCCTCGGCCGTCAACTGCTTCAGCGAGGGCTCGTGCGTGTACACCTGGTGGCCGGCCGGATAGGCCACAAAGCGGATATGGCTTTTCAGCGAGGGCGCCAGTTGCAGGTGGCTGAACATGTACTGCTGGGCGTAGTAGCCGCACGTCAGGTCGAAGTAGCCCGCCACCGCCAGGACCCGCAGGCGGGTGTTCTTTGTCATCGCTTCCTGGAGCTGGCCGGCCACGTTCAGGTAGCCGCGGCCGGCGGTGGACCAGTCCCACGATTCGATGGCTTTGGGCGACAGGAACTCGTACCGGCGCGTGGTGACAAAGCCCAGGTCGCGGCGCAGGTAGTCCTGCACGGCCTGGGTGAAGGGGCCTTCCACCACGAACAGCGAGGGGTCGTAGTCCAGACCCTGCGCCGTCGGGTTGGTGGTGGCGCCGGTCACGCGGCCATCCAGCAGGCCCACCAGCTCGCCGCGGCCGCTCAGGAGTTCTTTGGCGAAGTCGCTGTTGCGGATGCGCAGGTGGGAGCGGTTGATGTACGGCGGCGTCAAGCCGGTCAGCTCGGCCAGGGTGGCGACCATTCGTTCCCGCTGCTCATCGCCCAGGTCATCGCCACGCGCCAACGCCGGCCCGTACTCGGTGAGGGCGAATTCCTGCACCCGCGCCAGCAGCCCTTCCAATTCGACATCGGAGGTGGCACTTGGCTGGCGGTGATACCACGCCACGGCCGCATAGCTGGGCAAGTAAAGCATGCAGGGCAGCTCGTTACCGCGGCCGAAGCTGATGGGCTCGAAGCTCAGCGCGCTGGAGATAAGCACCAGGCCATTGAGGTTCATGCCCACGCGGTCCTGAAGGTGCTTGGCCAAGCCCGCGGCCCGCGTGGTGCCGTAGCTTTCGCCGACGAGGTACTTGGGCGACAGCCAGCGCTGCTCCTGGGAGATGTACAGGCGGATGAACTCGCCCACGGTTCGCACATCGCCCTCGACGCTGAAATACTCCTTCGGGTCGATGCCCGCCGCCGGCGTGCTGTAGCCGCAGCCTAAGGGATCGATGAAGACCAGGTCGGTGAACTCCAGCCAGGTGCAGGCGTTGTCCACAAGCTGGACGGCCTGGGGCAACGACTTGCCATCATCCTCCAGCACCACGCGCTTGGGTCCGATGGCCCCGAGGTGCAGCCAGAGGGAGGCCGCCCCGGGGCCGCCGTTAAAGGCGAAAGTGATCGGCCGGCTGGTCGCCGGCGGGCTATCTTTCACGTACGCCACGTAAAACATGTGGCCCAACAGCTTTCCATCATCGTTGCGAATGGGCAAAAAGCCGGCCGATGCCTGGTAGCTGAACTTCTTTCCATTCAACCGGATCGCCTGCTGGGTGCTGACCGTCTTTTCGGACGGCGCTTCCGACGAGGGCTGGCTGGCCGGCGCTGTCTGCGTTGCCGCCGGCGGCGCCTGTGCGGCCGCCACGCTGCAAAGACCGCCAAGACAAGCCAACAGGATCAGGCGCATAGGTTTGGGCATCGACACATTCTAGTTCGCACTGTCTGCACTTGTCTATCGGTCGCCTCGGAGAAGATCGAGTTGCCCGTGATTGGCTGAGCAATCATTAAAACTCGGGGCATATCGCTTTCTATCTTGACGGAAACCCGCTTTGCACTTACCTTATACTTGGCTTGATGCTTGTTGTTGCTTCGGCCGGAAACGAAGTCGAGCACACTTTGTGGACGGTCCCGCAGTACATGGAGGATGGCCTTGCCTCGGTTTGGCCTCTGCGCGATTTTCCTTCCGGCTGCCTGAATCTTTGTGCGGTGCGCTGTGATGCTCGCTGCTTGTCGTAGAGCGATTGAGCACCCCAGGTGTTACCGATAACAGGCGATTGTTCCAGTTTTTAGAAGATCCTCGCTTGCCGGAGGCGGCTGGCGGCGGACAAGAGGAGGAGATTCATGTTGAGCGCAAAATGGGGTCTGCAAGGGGGCTGTTATGGACTGGCGGTCGCCCTGCTGGTTTTGACCGCGGTTCCTGCCCTGGCGTTTAATCCGAACCTGCCGTACGACCCGACCACGCCGCCGTACAACTCCAGCGTGGGGTATGCGGCGGATGACTCGCCACCCCCGACCATCCCGATCGCCATGAACCCGACGATCACCATCCAAACCACACCGCTGGACCCGAACGACCGGTACCTGGACAACCAGTTGTTCGGCAACATCTTCGGGTCCGACGGCAAGGCCTATTTCGGCAGTTCCACGCACTCGGACCTCTCCACGGGGGCCATGTTCTTCGACTATGACCCCAACACCGGGAAAATCAACACCTTGAGTTCCGGCATGACCGCCATCGGCGGCGAACCGCCCCCGCCGGCCATTCCGCAGGGCAAGCTGCACTGCCTGCCGTACGAATACAACGGCTGGATCTACTTCACCTGCCACCTGGCGGTGTACAGCACCACCGGCTACAACAACTACCCCGGCTCGCACATCTACGCCTACAAGATGGGCTCGGCCGAGGCCAATGCGCCGGTGTGGAAAGACTTCGGCGTGATGCGCACCGACTACACGAGCTACGCGGCCCTGTCCATCGATCCCGTGCACAACTATGTGTATTCGTCGGTGACGAACTGGTGGACCGCGGGCGCCAACATCGGCTACCTGTACCGCTACAACCTCGACGGCACGGGCAAGACGCAGGTCGCCAGCAACATCGGCACGGATTTCTTCCAGTATGTCGATGGGCGCGGCGACATGTGGTTCGCCGATGACCACAATCCCGGCACGCTGCACAAGATCAGCGGCGCCACCGGCGTGATGACCGACTACCCCAACGCCCTGCCCACGCCACGCAATCTGACCAGCAACACCGTCAACACCACCGATAACGCCGGGCGATACTTCGCCTCGGGCTGGAAGGTCGATGGCAATACATGCATGTTCAGCATGGGCTGGGATGGGGCCATGTGGGAGTTCAACTCGGCCAAATTCGAGGCCGGCGACCCCAACGCCTTCACCATGGCCAAGTGGATCGGCGCGCACGGCGGCGGCATGACGCTGGCCAACAACACCGTGTATTACGCCCAGTCGGCCGACCCGAACTGGACCAACGGCGCCAAGGCGTACGATCTCCACCTCAAGAGCTTCAGCCTGACCAACACGGCAGCCGCCGTGACGGATTGGGGGCGAATCGTCGACCAGTCCGGGCGCACGCCCTACCGCATCGAGGGCATGTCCGCCGATGCGAATGGCCATGTGTACATGTCCGGAGACTGGCGCATTATCGATACGCCGACGCCGGACCCGGTCAACTACAGGTCCCTGCGCCGGCAGTTTGACTATTACGGCAATTGGCTCGACCTCTACCGCGGCCAGATGTTCGGCACGGTGACGGTGCCCGAACCGACCTGCCTGGCGCTGCTGCTGGCAGGGGTGGCGTTCCTGCGCCGCCGCCGGGCGTAAGCATAAAGAGCTGAGGATGAAGGGCGGACGGCCAAGGCCATCCGCCCTTCTGTATTGGTGTGCCAGGCATGGCACG
>PMYD01000132.1 GCA_003171335.1 Phycisphaerales bacterium | reverse complement strand
TCGCTCTTCATAGGTGCCACCTTAATGCGCCCGGCCGCGAGGCATGCCACCTCATTGGGAAATAACCTATCCCAAGAGGCTCTTGAGCCACTCGGCGAGGGCCTCGCGCCCGCCCGCGCGAAAACGGGCGAAGCCTTCAGCGCTGGCCAGGCGGCGGAGGATGGCCGCACGGCGGGCGGCATCGGCGATGGTGGATTTGACCTGGCCGCGGAAATCGGCCATGGCCGCGGCGAATGCGTCGGCCTGGGCGGGGATGGCCGCCGCCAGCTCATCGCGAAGGGCCGCCGCCACGGTGGGCGAGCCGCTCTCCGTGGCCACGGCCAGCACGATCGTTTCGCCGCGCCACACGGCCGGCACGGTGAAGTCGCTATCCGCCGGATCATCCGCGCGGTTCACCCACGCGCCGATGGCGCGCCCATCGGCGGCGATGCGGGCGTTGATGGCCGCATCATCCGTGCAGGCGAACACCAGCCGCGCGCTGGCCAGGTGCTCAGGCCGATATTTCTCGTGCACGCACTGGATGCCTGCCGGCCAGTCGCCGCCGGCCGGCTCGACCAGCCGCACAGCGGCCCCGGCGGCGGTGAGACTCTCGACGCGGCGCCTGCCCACCTCGCCGCCGCCCACGACGACGGCCAGGAGCTTAAACTTCCCGCCGGCCAGCATGATCGGGTAGTGTGCCATGGTGGCGATTATCGCCGGTGCGAGGCCGCTTGCCAATGCGGCTGGCTGGAGTCTGTGCGCTGGATGCGGCGGCAGGTATCATTCGGGCCAACGTTGAAATAGGCGGGGTCGACGATGCCGAGCCATTCAAAGCTTTATTTGTGGGTCTTTCCGGTCCAGCGGTGCATCCAGCGGGGGGAAATGGCGTCGTGGTGGCAGGCGATACGAACCGTCGCGATCGCAGCGATGCTCATCTCGCTGTCGCCAATCTGGTTTCAGTTTCTGGTTTCATTAGACAACCCGGCCAGTTTCTGGATGCTGCTGACTCTGGATTGGAAGTTTTGGTGCGCCGCGGCCGCTATAGCCGTCATCGCCATGGCGATCACTATTGGACTCATCTGGTACCTCGCCGTGCGGTGGATGAAATCTCGCCCCGGCCTTTGGAGGCCTCAGAACATCCGCCTCGCTGGCAGGCTGGCGTGCTTGGGGGCGCGGACGTTCATGGCGTTGACACTACTGCTGATGACCTTTCTTGGGCTCTTGTTAGGAGCATATGGTTCTGTTCGCGACGCAACGCTCCTAGTGTCATTCTTGTTTTACCTGGCCATCATCCCCGCAACCGCGAATCACATTGTTGCCTTGCTGGAGGCCATGCGAGATGGGCGTGAGTGCGAGAAGTGCGGCTACCTCCTGATCGGCCTGAGAGAGCCCCGCTGCCCGGAATGCGGCACGGCCTTCGACCCGGCTCGGCTGCCCGACCTGGCCGTACCGCCCGGCCCATCTTCCTCCGCGCCGTAACAAATCGGCCGCTCGCGCATCTCATTGGATAGGGCGTATCGGGCGACAAGGCAACCTGAAGCCAGAGGAGAAACATGGGCCGGTACTTCGAATGGCTGTTTCCGATCCTGCATTACCTGCGCCTGCGGCGGGAAGTTTCCGCCTGGCGGGCGTGGGGGACGGTGATCGCGGGCATCGCCCTGCTGTCAGTGATTATCTGCCTCATTCAGGTCAGGTCCACGATGGCGCAGCCGATGGGGGGCACGGTCTTTCTAGGTTCGCAAGGCGAGTGGGATATTCTCGGCGAGATGTTGGCGGTGACCGGCGGGACCATCGCCGTGTGCCTCTGTGCGGTCAACGCGGTGGCCCTGGCCGTGGCGCTGCTGTTCGTTCGTCACCGCCCCGGCCGCCGCCGGCCGCTGTGCACGCGGCGGACGCTGAAATTCGTCGCCCTGGCCAGCCAGACGTGGGTTTTTGTGGTTCTGGCCGGCATCGGCGTGTACTTCCTGCTGGAGAAGTATGAAGGACGGATTCCGAGAACCTACACACTGGAGGTCGCCGTGGGAATCTTCACGGCCGTCCTGACGACGGTGATGGTCGGCATCGGTTCTATCGCCGTGCAGGCGGCCCTGGCCGTGATCGCCCTCCAGGATGACCGGCGGTGCGAGCAGTGCGGCTATTTCCTCATTGGCCTGACCGTGCCGCGCTGCCCGGAGTGCGGCAAGCCGTTCGATCCGCGCAAGCTGGCCGGACTGGCCGAGGCGTTGAAACTGGAGCAGGAGCAGGAAAAGCCCCGATGAAGCGATACTTTGAATGGCTTTTCCCGATTTGGCGGTATATCCGCCTGCGGCGGGAGGTGTCGCTTTGGCGGGCGGCGCTGAGCTTCTTGATGCCGCCCATTCTGTGGATCGCGCTTCCTCTGTATTCCTTTGCCAAGCAAGCACTCGTCGCGCCATTTCCCGGGGAAGGTTCCTGGGGAACGTTGGCGCGGGAACTCCAGATGAGTTACGCCAATATCGCCAGGGCGGCGCTGTACCTGGCCCTGTTCGCCGGCGCGGCCAGCCTGATCGAATTTGCCATCGCGTTCTTCCTGGTGCGCCGCCGGCGGGCCCCTGGCGGCTCCTGGCGCCTGTGGCAGTTGGTCAAATACGTCGCCCTGGGTTGCCAGACGTGGGCTATCGCCATCGTGTCCATCATTATTCTGGCGGATACGCTTGGGAAGTTCTCACAGACTCCCGGCAAGGGGCTTTGGGACCAGGTTCAATTGGCGATGATGACCAGCTTTGTTATCCTGCTTTGTGCGATCTGTGCCGCATCGGCACTTCAGGCCGCCCGGGCGGTCATCATTCTTCAAACGGTCCCCGCCTGCCGAAAGTGCGGCTATCTGCTGATCGGCCTGACCGTGCCGCGCTGCCCGGAGTGCGGCACACCGTTTGATCCGGCCAGGCTGGCGGAATTGGCGCAGGCAGCCCGGCAGGAGGGGAGCCAGCGGTGATATTGCGCAAGACGGCATCAATGGTCCGCTCGTCGGCGCAAAACTCCTCAAAGGACATGCCCTGGACATACCGTCGTATCGTTGCGATCGCCTGGAGGATGTCCTCCACCCGGCCGGGCCAGTCTCTACGCGGCACGGACGGCCTCCTTCAAAATCTGCGCGCGCATGTCTTGGCGCAGGGCTTCGGGGGTCGCCAGGTCCACCGGTCGGCCGAGCAATTCGGACAGATAACGTTGCAGGCGGACGAATTCGAACAGCCCCACCTGGCGGCCTTCTTCGAACTCAACGAGGACATCGATATCGCTGGTCTCGGTCGCCTCGCCTCGAGCCATCGAGCCAAAGATGGCCAGCGACTTGACCCCATGCTGGCGGATCATCGGCCGGCTGGCTGCCAGCTTCTCCAGCACTTCATCGCGCTTCATCGCCCGCTCCTTTGCCCAACGTGGAGAACATCATTCTCTTTGCTCTCCATCGGTTCGTTTCGGGAATTCGTCATAATACTTTTCCGGTTCAAAAAAAACTTCCACTTACCTCTTGCCAGACCCTAACAAAGTGTGTACATTTCGGGGTAGTCCGGTCGATACAGAGTGGGTGAACGAGATGGCATTGGACAATAAGACCTTAATTGACAGACACTAAGCATATCGGAGATGACCATGTCCAAGAAGGCGGCAGAAACGGGCAAGCCCTCGGCGGCGGCTAAACCAGCCAAGAATGAGCCGGAGGGCGTGCGGGCCAAGGCGCTCGATGCGGCGGTCAAGCTGATCGAGAAAAACTTCGGGGTCGGCAGCATCATGTCCATGGCCGACAAGGGCCACACGCTGGATGTCACGGGCATTCCCACCGGGGCCTTAAGCCTGGATCTGGCGCTGGGGGGCCTTGGGATTCCGCGCGGGCGAGTGTGCGAGTTGTTCGGGCCGGAAAGTTCCGGCAAGACCACGCTGGCCCTGCACATCGCCGCCAACGCGCAGAAGCTGGGCGGCGTGGCGGCTTTCATCGACGCCGAGCATGCCCTGGACCCCACCTGGTGCCGCAAGATCGGCGTGAGCCTGGAAAACCTGCTCATCAGCCAGCCGGATAGCGGCGAGCAGGGCCTGGAAATCTGCGAGATGCTCGTCCGCTCCAACGCGGTCGATGTGATCGTCATCGACTCGGTGGCCGCACTGATTCCGCGGGCGGAGATCGAGGGCGAGATGGGCGACACCCAAGTCGGCCTCCAGGCGCGGCTCATGAGCAAGGCCATGCGCAAGCTCACCGGCGCCATCTCCAAGAGCCGCACGTGCGTGATCTTCATCAACCAGATCCGCGAGAAGATCGGCGTGATGTTTGGCAACCCCGAGACCACGCCCGGCGGCAGAGCCCTGAAGTTCTACAGCTCCATCCGCATCGACATCCGCCGCATCGGCTCGATCAAGGAGGGCGACAACGTCATCGGCAACCGCGTGCGGGCCCGCGTGGTGAAGAACAAGGTGGCGCCGCCTTTCCGCAGCGCCGAGTTCGACATGATGTTCGACAAGGGCATCAGCTACGAGGGCGACCTGATCGACCTGGGGGCCGCCATGGACCTGGTGCAGAAGCAGGGCGCCTGGTACAGCTACGGCGATGTGCGCCTGGGGCAGGGCCGCGAAAATGCCAAGGTCTTCCTCAAGGAAAACCCCGACCTGGCCAAGGAGATCGCCACGGCGATCGGGGCCGCCCACTCCGGCGGCGACGCGCCGGCAGCGGCCGCGGAAGAGGCCGAGGCGGCCGAGGAGTAGCGGCACGTACGAAGAAAAAGGCGGACACTAAGAGCACGAAGATCACAAAGGACACGAAGGAAGAGAAGAGAGTAAAGGCAAGATAAAGAAAGTTGCTGTTTTTGGTTTTCTTGTCGCTACTTCGCTTTCGTCTTTCTTGGTGTTCTTTGTGATCTTTGTGATCTTCGTGTCCGCCGTTTTCTTATTATGTGCTTACTTTCGGTGCCGGAACGTGATTCGCCCGCGGGTCAAATCGTACGGGCTGATCTGCACGGTCACGCGGTCGCCGGGGAGGATGCGGATATAGTGCTGGCGCATCTTGCCGCTGATCTGGCCGAGAATCTCGTGGCTGCCGTGCTCGCTGTCCAGCTTCAGGCGGAACATGGCGTTGGGCAGGGCGGCCAGCACCGTGGCGTCAACTTCAATTACGTCCTGTTTGACCATAACACCTCTAGCGGCTCCCCCGGCGCTCGCACTTGACCCCGCCCGTCCAGCCGCCATCGCGGCCCGCGCCCAGGCAGATAATTTCACAAGCATACACCAAGTCAGCGTATACGTCAAAATAAAGCATATGCGAATCCCGGGCGGGCGCACTTGCAAATTGTGGCAGGAGGTGCATGACCTCGCGCTGCCAGCCGCCACGCGGCCGAGGCGGCTGGGAATGGGGTTGCGGAAGACTACGCCCACTCGTCCGGTGCTTTCGCCTCGACGAGAGGGAATGCAAGCTTTCATGCCACCCGTGACTGCCGCCGTTCCTAGCTGCGCCTGGCCGATTAACCGGTCAACCCGCCATGCGATTCTGCCGATAACACTCCGGTAGCAAACATGGGCGCGGCCTATCTGCGCCCCAGGAGGAGTGGCATGGCCCCTGAGAAAGTGGCACAGAGCGAAGAAATTCCCCCGGTGACGAAAGAGGAGCCGTGGGATGGCGTCGATCGCCGCAAGATGGGTCCGCGGCGGCACAGCGTGCTGGACCGCCGGCTGGGATTGGACCGCCGGCTGGGACTGGACCGCCGGCGCGGTCCCGGGCGTCGCCGCAGCGACAGCCGCCGGGCCGCCGAGGAGGGCGAGATGACCGATGAGCAGTTCGAGTTCGTGATGGCGGTCGAGGAGTACAAGCGCGTCAACAAGCGGCCCTTCCCGACCTGGACGGAAATTCTGGACATTATTCGCGCCCTGGGCTACCGCAAGGTTGTCGAACCGAGGCACGTGGAATAGAATATACTTGCGGGCCGCGCCTTGGCTGCGATGTGTACAGTTGCGGCCGGAGGGCCGGCGCCTTTGCCGGCGGATTGAGTCATGTTGGGCACCTGGAAACTTCAGGTTTCACTTCAGATCGGCCTGGCGGCCGTTCCGGTGGCCTTGTATTTCCTGATCCTGGGCCTGCTCAACAGCCAGCGCCGGCCGCAGATGCTCTCGGGCCGCCTGGACTTCGCGCTGCTGATGTCGGCCCTGGCCCCCATGGGCGTGGTGCCGCTTTTAAACTGGATTGGCGTAAACCTCTTCACGCTGGGCGGGGCGATTGGGGCCGTGGTCTGTGCCGTACTGGCGCTGGCGCCGCGGAGCCATCAAAGCTGGGTCATCTACAACATCGATCGCGCCCGCGTGCTGCGCAGCCTGGAGCGGGCGCTGCACACCGCGCAGATTCCCTTTGAGCGGGTTCAGGACCGGCTGGAACTGCCCGGCGGCGGCATCATCGAGCTTTCCGCCTTCCCGCTGCTGCGCAATGTGACCGTTCATGTCCAGGCCGGCCAACTGGACCGCGCCGATGTGCGGCGGCTGGAGCTGGAACTGGCGCGGCGGATCAGCCATGTGGAAGTTGCGGCCAGCCCCATGGCCGTCAGCTTTGTCCTGGTCTCCACCGCCATGATCGTAGCCCCTCTGATTCTCCTGGCCGATCGCGTGCCCGAGATGGTCCGGCTGCTGACGGACCTGATGGGCTAGCGCAATGGTGCTCTAAGTCTTCTTTCTTATCCCCTGCATCCCCTGCATCCCTGCGAATTTCTTTGTCTTGGCCGCGCGTTAACGCCTCGGCTCAAGCGTGCAGATCTAGATAAGTAAGAAAATGAGCAGGGATGCAGGGGATGCAGGGGATAAAGGCGAAAAGCGCGCCCATACAACCCAGAGCAGTCTTCGTTACGGAAAACTCCGCGAGAACGCGGGCCGGCCGCCGGCAAGAAGAGAGGCGCATGATGCATCTGGCAATCAACGGGGGCAAACCCGTTTCGAAAAACCTGATGGAGCAGACACAACTGAAGTTCCGCCCGGACCTGGAGAAGAAATACGTCCTGGCGGCGCTCGATAGCGGCATCGGGGATGACTGGCCCGGCGTCAAATCGCAGGCGGCGGCGTTCGCCGAGGAGTTCGCCGCGTTTCAGTCGGCCCAATTCTGCGCCCTGCTGACCAACGGCACGCACACGCTCCAGGTGGCGATGGAGACGCTGGATATCGGGGCCGGCGATGAGGTGATCGTGCCCGGGCTTACCTGGCAGGCGACCGCCTCTGACCGTGTGCGACATCAACGCCGTGCCCGTGCTGGTGGATGTGGACCCCGAAACCTTGTGCATCGACCCGGCGAAGATCGAGGCGGCCATCACGCCGCGGACGCGGGCGATCATCCCCGTCCACCTGTATCACCGCCTGGCGGACCTGAAGGCCATCGCCGCCATCGCCAAAAAGCACAAGCTGCACCTCATCGAGGACTGCGCCCACTCGCACGGCAGCCAGTGGGACGGCCGCGGCGTCGGCAGCCACGGCGTGATGGGCTCGTTCAGCTTCCAGTCCAGCAAGGTCATGCGCTCGTATGAGGGCGGGGCGTTGATCACCTCCAACGAGGACCACTACTGGAAAATCGTCAGCCAGCGCTCGTGCGGCCGCGAATTCAAACCGGGCGTGAAGGTTCACAGCGGCAACTACCGGCTGACCAGCCTTCAGGCGGGTTTGTTGCGCGGCCAGCTGGCGGCCCTGCGGCGAAATGCGCCGATCTTCGATCGCAACGGCCGGGCCCTGGACGCCGCCGTCGCCGCCGCCCCGGGCGTGCGGCCGCTGGCGCGAAGCCCGCACATCACGCGCCAGGTGGGCTACTGCTACGTCTTTCTCTATGATCCCGACGCCTTCGACGGCCTGCCCGGCAGCCTCTTCCGCCAGGCGCTCTCGGCGGAACTGGGCTGGACCTTCGGCACGACGTACACCCCGCTCAATCACAGCGAGGTGTACTACCCGCACACGAAAAAGCGTCACCATTTAAGCGCTGTCTACCGGAAGGCCATCACGCCTTCGCGCTGGAAGCTGCCGGCCGCCGAGGCCCTCTGGAAAGACCGCGCCATCGTCTCCACCTGGCACCTCTACGGTTTGGCGCCCGCGCGGGCCGGCCTGCTGACGGAGGCGATTGCGAAGATCTATGAGAACCGTCAGGAGTTGCTGAAACGTTCTTGAACAAAGAGAACACGAAGACCACAAAGATCACGAAGGACACAAAGAACGGCAGGAAAGAAAGCCAAAGAAGACGAGAACGTTGTTTGCCTTTACTATGAGAAGTTTTTCTTCGTGCTCTTTGTGATCTTTGTGGTCTTTGTGTTTCTCTTCGTTACCCGCAGGACCTCACTTCTCGCCAACCGCCTGGGCAATCTGCGCCCGGTTTCGCCCCTGGCGCTTGGCGGCGAAGAGGGCGGCGTCGGCCTGGCGTAAGAGTTCGCTGGCGTTGGGGCCCAGGATGTGGACCACTGCGCCAACCCCACGCTGATGGTTAAGGGCGACCCATCGGGCAGCGTGATCGCCATGGCCGCCTGCCGGATGCGCTCGGCGGCCGCCGCGGCCTGCTCCAGGTTCGTCTCGGTCATCACGATGCCAAATTCATCTCCGCCGTACCGGCCCACCAGGTCGGCGTGGCGGGTCTGGTTCTTCAGCATATCGGCCAGTTGCTTGAGCACCCCGTCGCCGATGGGGTGGCCGTGCGCCGCGTTGATCCGGCCAAAGGCATCCACATCCAGCACCGCCAGGCTCAGCGGCCGGCCGTAACGGAGGCAGCGCTCCACTTCGGCTCCCAGCCGCGTTTCCAGCACCTGGCGGGTGGCGGCGCCGGTGAGCAGGTCCACATCGCGCTGCCGGCGGGCCTGCCGGTACAGCCGGGCGTTGGTGAGGTTGGCGCCTAAAACCTCCTGCACGAGTTCGGCCGTGTAGGCCGCCAACCGGCTATCCTGGCGGAGGCGCGGGTCGATGTGGCACATGCACAGGTACGCCCGCTGCACGAAGGCCTGGCCCTCCGGCGTGCCGGCGCGGATGGCCAGCGGCACGACCACACCGGGCTCCTGGCCGCCGGCCTGGCCACAGGCGTCGGCCAGTTCACCCAGGCAGATTTCCCCGCTGGCCAGCGCTCCGGCGATATCCTCGCGCGTCGCCAGCTCGCCCTGGGGGCAGCGGCAGTTGATCTGGCGGATGCCCAGCGCATCGCTGTCGCCGGCCGGCAGCGACAGCATGCTCCAGCGGGCGCCGAACAGCCGCGGCACTTCTTCGCTGATGATGTTGACGATCTCGTCGAAATCCAGCGTCCGCAGATTCTTCGACAGCAGCGCCACCTGCTCGGCCGCCGCCTGCATGGCGTTGAGCTTTTCGTTCGCCCGCGTGAGCTCGGCGGTGCGGGCTTGCACGTTCGTCTCCAGCTCATCGCGGGCCAGGCTCAGGGCGGCCATCTGGGCGCGGATGGCGTCGTTGCGGGTCTTGACGCTCTGGGCCATCGCGGCGAAGGCATCGACCAGCCGGCCCATCTCATCGCCGCCGGCGTGCGGCAGCGAAATGTCCAGGTCGCCCCAGACCATCTGCCCGGCCGCCTGCGACAAGGCCTTCACCGGCCGCATCAGCCGCCGCATCGCCAGCAGCGCCGCCGGCACCAGGAGCACCGCCAGCAGACCTGCCAGCACAATCGCTCCCCGCATGAAGGGCCCGGTCAGTCCGGCGCCCGGCGGGGTATGGCCAGCCGGCCAGAGCCACACGCAGGCGCCCAAAAGTCCCAGCGACAGCACCAGGAAGCTGAGCACCAGCAGGCAGATTTTCCAGACCAGTCTCACCGAGCCTCCTTGGCGATGCAGGCGACACCGATGGCGCAATATTCCGGACCCCTCAATGAATATCGGATGAGTGAAGTGGCGGATTTACTTGCGCCAGCCCCGATGCCGGGAAGGCGGCCACGTACACAATCGGCACACAAGCCGGCAGGATCAGGACGCGGCGCTTATCCCGCCGCCGCTTCCATCGCGGCAAGCATCGAGGCGAAGATCCAGTCGATCGCCTCGCGCCGGCGGGTGGGACGCATCACCGGCTCGTACGCCTTGAACATCTGCTCGCGCAGGAACTGCATTTCCTGCAGGACCTTGCGGCCGGCGGCCGGATGGCCGCCGCGCTGCCTGTCCAGCAGGAAGATCGTCGCCTGGGCCCGGTTCACCAGGTTCCGCGCCGCCAGCAGCCACCAGTCGAGAATCTCCTTGCCGGTTGTGGCCTGCGGCGCCCATTCGGCCAGCAGTGACAGCCCCTGGAGGTACTCCTCCAGCCGGTCCTGGCTGTTGATGAGCTCCTTCTCAACATGTCCCTCATTGTCCAGCTTCTCGAGCGTCTTCTTCACATGGTCCAGGGGTACGGGCAGGCCCGCCTTGTCGTAGCCCAGCGAGGCGGTGTGCGTGAAAAGCGAGGCCTTCGACAGCAGCCCGCAGGCCGTCCAGAACGGCTCCCAGTCGTCACAGCCGAAGCGCTGGCGGACGAAGTGCGGCTGGAACATCTCCACCGGTGCCGCGGGGTTCTCGCGCACCCACGGCGCCAGGTCGATGGGCGCCCACTGCAGCTCGTACGGCGTCAGGTGCACCGTCCAGCTCGTCAGGCAGCCGCCGGCCATGTGCGCCTGGAGCGCCTTGTTGAACGAGTCGTACGTGTTGATCACGTGCAGCCAGTTGCGCGGCGTAAACACGTTGTTCCCGTAGCACATCGAGCCCGGGCAGATCACCACGTCGAAGCCCGCCTCCGCCAGGTAGTCGGCCGTGTAGAACGGATCGGGCTCGCGGCCCTGCTCATCGCCGTGGGGGAACATGTACTTGCCGTACTGGAGGCGTTCCTCGCGGGTCAGCGTGTCGGCCCGCCGGCCGCCGCGGCCCCAGATGGCCACCCAGCCCGAGCCGTGGTAGCGCCCGTAATTCCAGTCGAACAGCATGATCTGGCGCGACAGCCGGTCGAGCGCCTCGTTGTAGTGCAGCGCCATGTCGGCCCAGATGATCGGCCTTCCGCCGCGGGCCAGCACCGGCCTGGCCACCTCGTTGATGTGGTCGATATAGAGCTGCGACAGCGAATGCTCCTGGGCGAACGCCTTGCACCGCGGGCAGTGGCCCAGCGTATAGGCCTCATCGGCGCCCAGGTGGAAATGCTTCACATCGCCGAAGACCTCGTAGTACTCCTCGATCCAGCGGTGCAGGAAGGGCATCACCTGCTCGTTCCGCGGGCAGTACTGGTCGATGCGGCTGGGCACTTCGGCCAGCGGCTTATACCGCTCGTGCTTGAGCACGTATTCGCAGTGGCCGATCGTCTGGAGCAGCGGGATGGGCTCCAGGTTCAGTTGCCGGCAGCGATCGACGATCTGCCGGAACTCGGCCTTGGAAAAGGCCTCAGCCGCCCGGCACTCGGGGCAGGTGTCCCAGGCGATGTTGTTCTCCACCTCCCAGATGACCGCGTTGTAGCCCAGCCGCGCCAGTTCCGACAGCAGCTTTTCCAGGTACGCCCGCGTGAACTGGGCGATGTTCATGTCGATGTGAAACGCAATCATCGGCTCCATGGCCGCTCCTGTCGCTAATTATGCATCCGGCTGCGCGGGCCATCCGACGGCCGGCCCGGCGCCACCACTATGGCCGCGGCGGCGGCGCTTTGCAATTCCCTCGGTCGCTATTCACTTTTCAAGAATACGCTCGCCGGCCGGACTCAACTCCGGCGCCGGACCCCGCGGCCGTGGGGCATGGATCGTGTGGGCCGCCTGTCCTATCGCATGGGATTCTGGATACGGTTTACTTTCTCACTCGCC
>PMYD01000123.1 GCA_003171335.1 Phycisphaerales bacterium | reverse complement strand
CAATAACTTAATGCGCGGCGTATAAAAGGGCTTTCCATTGCGCAAGACATGCCCACTCGCCGACTGCCTGCGGGGCAGGCAGCGTCGTGAGGGCATGCCACCTGGGAATCGCCATCGTCGAGATGCATACCGCTCGAAAACGCGGCCACCGCTCAACTGCTTACGGCGATATCCGCCACGTGCGGCGAGGTGAGCCGCTGGTAGTCGGCGAAGCTCATCTCGATGGCATCGCGGTGGCTGCCGGCGTTGAACAGGATGTGGGCATCGGCGGTCAGGCGGGTGTCCACCAGGGTGGTCATGTCGTACAGGTTGCCGAAGGGCGGCTCAGCGCCGATCTCGGCATCGGGGAACAGCTCGCCCATCTCGGTTTCATCCGCCAGGCGGCAGCGATGCACGCCCAGGGCGTAGGCCACCTTGGTCAGGTCGAGCTTCTGGCTGGCCGGCAGGACGCACATGGCATAGCCGTGCTGCTCGGCCTGCACGATTACCACCTTGGCCACCAGCCGGCCGGAAATATGCTCCTCCGCCGCCAGTTCCTGGGCCGTGTACACGGGCGTATGCGTGCGATGCTCAAACATCACTCCCTGCTCGCGTAAATATTGGTCGGTTTTCATGGTTGGCTCCTTCGCGCTGCCTTGTTGCGGCCGGCGGATGCCGTCATCGACGCTACTGGATTGTACGCCTCGCTCCGACGCCCCGGCAACGCGGGCAAGAAGGCTGGAGGCGGGGAGGCCGGGAGGAACGGCCAGAAAACAGCCGCAAAGCGGGCTGGAGGCTGGGTGCCGTGGCTGCATCTTTTTGCAGCCACGCGTCATCGGAACGAGCTTCGAAGCCAAGTGGAGCGGGGGCACTCTTCGCGCCGCCGCGCTGGCGCAAGAAGAGCTACGTGCGCTAACGCGTGGCTGCAAAAAAAAGCAGCCACGGCACCCAGGCAATCAGGACCATGCTCCTCTTCATCCCCTCCAGCCCGCCTCCAGCCTTCCGGCTTTACCCCGCCGGCCCAGCGGCTATAATCGCCCCCGCCATGAAATATCTCCCCTTGACGGCATCGGTCTTCCTGGCCCTGGCGGCGCTGTGCGCGAAGGCGCGGGCGGAGGAAGTGCAGTTTCAATCCGGCCAGTGGGCCGCGGCGACCGCCCCGGCCACAGGCACGGCCGGCGGCGAGCTGGCCGAGATCCGCCAGCTACTGCGCGAGGGCCACCCCAAGCGGGCGGTGAAACTCTCCGACCAGTTCGTCGAGAAGCATCCGGAGGATGCCGGCGCCGAAGAGGCGATGTTCCTGGGCGGCCAGGCCGAGATGGACCGCGAGCTGTACTTCCAGGCGTACGAGCGGTTCGAGAAACAAATCTCCAAGTTCCCCGCCGGCGACCTGCTCCGCCGCGCCACGGCCCGCGAGGCGGATGTGGCCCGGGCCTTCCTGGCGGGTAAGAAGCGGCTGGTGTGGGGCTTCCTGTGGCTGCCCGCGCGGGCCGAAGGCGTGAGCATCATGGAGCGCGTCATCACCCGGGTCAGCGGCACCGAGCTGGCGGCCCAATGCCTGACCGAACTGGGCGACTACTACTTCAACCGCAAGAACTGGTCCGAGGCGGCGCTGGCGTACGACCGCTTCACCGAGATGTTCGGCGGCCAGTACGACACCTCGCGCTCGGAATACATGGCGGCCCTGTCGCACTTCCGCAGCTTCCGCGGCATCGCGTACGAGGATACGCCGCTCCTGGAAGCCCGCCAGCGCTTCAAGGCCTTCGTTTCGCGCTACCCTAACGGCGCGCGGACCGATGCCTCCCTGGGCTTCCTCACGCGGATCGAGGACCTGCTGGCCGAGAAGGGCCATGCCGTGGGCGTGTTCTACACGCGGATCAGCCAGCCGCGGCCGGCGGCGTTCTATTACAAGCTCGTGGTCAGGATTTACCCCGACACGCCCTGGGCCCAGAAGAGCCTGGATGATGAAGCCAAGCTCAAGCTGCCGCCGCCCAAGGAAGGGGTCACGCCCATCGAGCAGACGCCCGGCGTGGAGGTCGTGCCATGAAACGCCCGGCCGCGTGTGCAGCGAAGAATGGCGTGCAGCCAAGCTGCACACCCTACGGGCTGGCTTTAACGCTGGCGGTGCTGGCGGCCGGCGGGCTGGCGCAGGCGGGCTGCTCGTCCGATCCGACGATGGGCTACTCCACCCGTTCCATGTACCGCGAGAATATTTCCACCGTGGCCGTGCCTATCTGGACGCGCGGCTCGGCGGTGTACCGGCGCGATGTGGAGCGCCGGCTGACGGAGGCAATCATCAAGCGGCTGGAACTGGACACGCCCTACAAGGTGGTCGATAAGTCCAAAGCGGACACGCTCTTGGAAGGCGAGCTGACGGGCTATGGCCAGCGCGTCATGAGCTTTGACCCCGCCACGGGCAACCCGCGGGATATCGAGGTGACCTTGTTCGTGAACTTCTCCTGGACCGACCTGCGGACCGGAGAGATTTTAGTTCACAAAGAAAAATTCAGGGCCACGGGTGTATACTATCCCACAGCACCGTTTGCGGAAGACCCGTACCTCGGTGCCGAGGATGCGCTGGACCAACTGTCGAGGCGCATCGTCGAGAGCCTGGAAAAGCCGTGGTGACTCGGGGCGTTGTTTCGCACCGAACGCGGCCGTCGTTCTTTTTTTTGGGACCGTATAGCTCCGATGTCTGACGAAACACCCACCCGAAAACCCAATGGTCAGCGGGGCGAGCCCCCGCCGCCGGTGAAGTTCAACCGCAGCCTCATGGCCTGGGTGGTCTTCTCCGGAATCGCCATCCTGTTGCTGCTGTTCGCCTTCCGCGGCCTCCAGGGCCGGGCCGAGAAAATCTCCGCCGACCAGTTCTGGACCAGCTTGAACAACGGCGAGATCGCCGAGGTGACGCTCTCCCAGGCGGATAACACGATCCGCGGCGAGTACAAGCCCAATATCCAGGGCCGCGGCGTGAACGAGTCGAACAAGTTCGAGTTGTACTACAACGTCAATTCGTCGATCTTGGAGCAGCGGCTAAAAGATGCGCACATCGTGTACAAGTACGACCAGACCGGCGGCTGGATCGCCTTCCTGCCCAACCTGCTGATCTGGGCGTTTTTGATCGCGCTGCTGTATTTCTTCGTCGTGCGGCAGTTGCGCGGCGCCAGCGGCGGCCCGGGCTTCCTGGGCAATTTCGGCCGCAGCCGGCACCGCGTCAACACGAAGGAGCACACCAACGTCACCTTCGAGGATGTGGCGGGCATCCAGGAAGCCAAGGACGAGGTGGCCGAGATCATCGAGTTCCTGCGCAACCCCAAGCGCTTCCAGCGGCTCGGGGCGCGCATTCCGCGCGGCGTGCTCCTGGTGGGCGAGCCGGGCTGCGGCAAGACCTTGCTGGCCAAGGCCATCGCGGGCGAAGCCGACGTGCCCTTCTTCAGCATCTCCGGCAGCGACTTCGTCGAGATGTTCGTCGGCGTGGGCGCCAGCCGCGTGCGTGACCTGTTCAAGCAGGCCAAGGACAACTCGCCGTGCATCATCTTCCTGGATGAGATCGACGCCGTGGGCCGCCGCCGCGGGGCGGGCTTCGCCGGCGGCGGGCACGACGAGCGCGAGCAGACGCTCAACGCCATCCTGGTGGAGATGGACGGCTTCGACACCAACGACCAGGTCATCGTCATCGCCGCCACCAACCGCATGGACGTGCTGGACCCGGCGCTGACGCGGCCCGGCCGGTTCGACCGGCAGATCGAGGTGCCGCTGCCCGACATCAAGGGCCGCTTTGACATTCTGAAGATCTACGCCGCCCGCGTGAAGTGCGCCCTGGACGTGGACCTCCAGCGGCTGGCCCGCGGCACGCCCATGTTCAGCGGCGCCGACCTGGCGGCCCTGGTGAACGAGGCGGCCATCGCCGCCACCATGGCCGGCAAGGACTCCATCGAGCAGGCCGACCTGGAAGAGGCCCGCGACAAGGTCCGTTGGGGCCGGGCCCGCAAGAGCCGCGTCATCGACGAGCGCGAAAAAGAGATGACCGCCTATCACGAGGCCGGCCACACGCTGGTGCAGATGCTCTGCCCCGACGCCGACCCGCTGCACAAGGTGAGCATCATTCCGCGCGGCGGGGCCGGCGGCGCCACGTTCAGCCTGCCCGAGAAGGACCGCCACATTTACACCCGCAAGTGGTGCGAGGCGTTCATCTCGGTGGCCATGGCCGGGCGGATCGCCGAGGAGATGATCTTCAACGACGTCGACAGCGGCGCCGCCAGCGATATCGCCCAGGCCACCGGCCTGGCCAAGCGCATGGTCATGGACTGGGGCATGAGCGGCAAGCTGGGCTTCGTCCGCTACGCCGCCGACCCGGCCAGCCAGATGCTGCCGGAGTTGGCCAGCCGGGAATATTCCGAGAAGACCGCCGAGCTGATCGACACGGAAGTGAAATCCATCATGGATGTGGCGGAAACCCGCACCCGGCAGATCATCGAGGCCAACCGGGCCAATCTGGAGGCGGTGGCCAAGGCCCTGCTGAAGTACGAGACGCTGGATGTCGCCGAGGTGAATCGCATCCTCGAAGGCCGCCCGCTGGATAAGCCCACCGTGGGCGATCTGCTGGAGGCCGAGCAGGCCAAGCGCTCCGGCACCCCGACGACTAAGCCCTCCAGCCGGCCGGAGACCGGCCCGGGCCTGGGCGCCGTGCCGCAGCCGGGATGACAAAAGCGGTTGAGAGTTTACACGGGCGGAGCCGAGCGATTCGGTCCCGCCCGTTTTTTGAGCCGCCCTCAGTTACAGGATTTTGAGCGGAAGAAATCGGCAATCCGTGGTATGCCTGCCTCCCCGCGGGCGACCGCCATCGTCAACTCCACCAGGCCCTCTTCGTCGGCTTCGACCTCTACATCGTTCATTGCCATGAAGACAATCGCCGCGGCCGCACCGGTTCTCTTGTTGCCGTCGATAAACGGATGGTCCTGAACGATATGAAACAGGTAAGCGCCGGCCATGGCGAAAACATCCTCGTGGAGCAGGCACCCCTCAAAGGCCGCCTGCGGCATTGCCACCGCCGAGTGAAGCAAGCCCATATCGCGGATTCCCTGCTGCCCACCGTAGCGTTCAATAACGCTCAGGTGGATGCGCACAACGTGTTCGACTTCCAGAAAGAAGGGCGGCATGATGGATTACTCGGCCAACCGCTTCAGCGCCCGCCCAAAGCGTTTGTGAACGCGATCCAGGGCGCTGCTGAACTTCTTCTCCTGGGCGGAGTCTCTCACCGGGGAGAGCACCAGGCACTGCCCATCGGTGATGACTTCAAAGCGAGTCTCCGGGGTCGCGTTGAGCAACTCCAGGATTGGTTTGTCGATCACCAAGGCATAACTGTTGCCGTGCTTCGTTAAATTCTTGACCATGACTTGTCTCCACAATGTTCATACATAGTATATACGCTGGAGGAGCGTTCGCGGTACAGGGAAAATCTCATCTGACAGCAGATACTCGCCGGTCTATAATCCCGCCATGGGCATAGGTCTTGACGACATCCTCGCCAGCCACCGCACGCGACGGCCGGTGGTGATGGGCATTTTGAATGTCACGCCGGACAGCTTTTCCGACGGCGGGCGGTTTCTCGAAGCCGCCCAGGCCCTGGAGCAGGCGCAGAAGATGGCGGCCGAGGGGGCCGATGTGATCGATATCGGCGCGGAGTCCACGCGGCCGGGCAGTGCACGCATTTCCGCCGATGAGCAGTGCCGGCGGCTGGCGGAGATTCTGCCGCCGGTGTGCCGGCTGGGGGTCGCCGTCAGCATCGACACGACCTGGGCCGCGGTCGCCCGCTGGGCGCTGGATGCCGGGGCGGCCATCATCAACGATATCTCCGCCGGCCGCGAAGATGCCGGCATGCTGCCCCTGGCCGCCGAGCGAGGCTGCCCCCTGGTGCTCATGCACATGCAGGGCCAGCCGCAAACCATGCAGCAGGCGCCGCAGTATGGCGATGTGGTGGCCGAGGTGCGCCAGTTCCTCGCCGACCGGCTGACCGCGGCCGAGGCGGCGGGCGTCGAGCGGCGGCGGTGCATCGTGGATCCGGGCCTCGGCTTCGGCAAGACGCAAGAGCACAACCTGGCGCTGCTGGCCGCCACGTCGGCCCTATGCGGCCTGGGCGTGCCGGTGCTGATCGGCGCTTCGCGAAAGCGGTTCATCGGCGCCATCACCGGCGTCACCGAGCCGGCCGGCCGCCTGGCGGGCAGCCTGGCCGTCGCCTGCGCCACGTACCTGGCGGGGGCGAGCCTTTTCCGCGTGCACGATGTCGCCCCCACGCGGCAGGCGTTGGAAGTTCTCTATCAACTCGAAATGCGCAACACAAAGATCACAAAGACCACAAAGGACACAAAGTAAGAAGATTGAGGTAAGGGACTCTAACAAAACTACAAGGGCCGCGACGGGTTGCGACGAAAACCGCCCATCTGCGGCGTCAGGCCTCCTCGACAACCCAACAAGGGTTGTCGTCGTCGGCCTTCCTTGCATCTGGACGGTTTTGGTCGCAACGCGGCTCCTTGTAGTTTTGTTAGAGCCCCTAAGAAGATTGAGCAAGCGATGGAGCCGGAATTCCGGCTTTTTCATGCAAGTTCTTCACGTTTTTCTTCCTTCGTGTTCTTCGTGATCTTCGTGGTCTTTGTGTTTATCTTTTTTTTCGCCTAACCCCCGGGCTTTCAGACGGTCTACCATCCTGATGTCCCCCCCAATGCGGGTGTTCCGCGCGCGACGTGTTGCCTGGCGCGGCGGCGTTCGCTAATCTGGGGTGAGATGGCGGAAGCTGGCCCGCGCGGGCCGGGTCCGCCGAGGCTCACGTGGCACAGGCTTTTCGCCTGTGACTCTCATCAGGGTAACGGCCGGTGTTCGACAGGATCGTGCAATACGTCGACCGATTCAGCGGGTACAACCCGTGGCACGTGCTGTTCGAGATGATCCTGATCGGCCTGGTGGTCTGGTGGGTGCTGCGGTTTTTGCGCGGCACGCGCGGGGCCCGCATGGTGAAGGGGGCGGCGCTGATCCTGATCGTGCTGTACCTGCTCATCCGCCTGCTGCCCCAGGGCGAGCAGTGGGGCCGCCTGGAGTTCCTGCTCAGCCGGTTCCTGTTCTTCCTGTTTTTGGCCTTGGTGGTGGTGTTCCAGCCGGAGCTGCGGCGGGCGCTCATCCAGTTGGGCCAGGCGCGGCTGTTCCGCTCGCAGGCCGGGCAGGTGGAGGCCATGATCCACCAGCTCTACCGCAGCGCCGACTACCTCAGCCGCAACAAGATCGGCGCCCTGGTGGCCATCGAGCGCCAGGTGGAGCTGGGGGCCCTGGTGGCCAGCGGCGTGCCCATCGGCGCGGCCCTCACGGCCGAACTGCTGAACACGATCTTCTACCCCGGCACGGCGCTGCACGACATGGGCGTGGTGATCCAGAACGGCCGGGTCTCGGCGGCGGCGGTGCAGTTCCCGCTGGCCGAGAGCAATATCACCGACCCCTCGCTGGGCTCGCGGCACCGGGCGGCGCTGGGCCTGTCGGAGGAGTGCGACGCCGTCATCGTGGTCGTCAGCGAGGAAACCGGGCGGATCAGCCTGGCGTATGACGGCCAGCTTAGCGTGGGCGTGCCGGTGGACCAGCTCCAGGAACTGCTGCGCGCCCTGCTGACACCCCGGGCCCCATCGCCCGCGAAGGAAAACCAGGACAGTGAGTCCTCTTCGACCCAAGCTCAGGCCTCTTAGCGCCCTGGACGCCGGCCGGCCGCTCCATTGGGGGCGCGCCCGGGTGCTGCTGGCGCTGCGCACGTTCGCCACGGTGGTCGTGGTGACGGTGCTGCTGTGGACCTGGGCCGACCTGGAGCGCGAGTCGTACGAGAACGTCACCGTGGCTGTCAAGGTGGTGGCCCCGCCCGGGGGCGACCTGCGGGTGGTCTCGCCGGCCGAGCCGGTCAGCGTGCGCGTCCACCTGGTGGGCTCGCGCGACCGGCTGAACAATTTCATCCATTACCTGCACGATCAGGCGGCGGCCGGCCAGCAGGATGTCTACGAGGTGCAGGCCGGGGCCGACTGGAAGCCCGAAGCCGATTATTCCATCAACGTGCCCGACGCCCTGCGCCAGTGGGACCAGCTCCGCGGCCTAAACCCGTCCGACGCCGACCCGCAGACGATTCCGGTGAAGGTGGACCGCTGGATTCAGATCGACGCCAAGGTGGAGCTGGCCACCTCCGACAGCGCCGCCGTCCGCGATGTGACCATCGTGCCCGAGCGTGTGAAGGTGCGCGTGCCCTCCAGCCGACGCGCGGCGCTGGGCCCTTCGCCGGTCATCCGCACGCAGGAAGTGAAGCTGGATGGGTACACCCCCGGCCAGGAAATCCGCAACCGCATGGTGCCGCTGGCCAACAATATCAACGGCGCGCCCGCCCTCACCGCCGACGCCAACGAGGTGAGCGTTTCCTTCCGCATGGGCAGCCGCACGGAGGCCAAGGATTTCACCGCCAACGTGGAGATCCTGGCCAGCCCGGAACTGACCGAGCGCATGGCCCGCGAGGGGCTGATGCTGGAGCGGCAGGATGGCTCGCCGCTGGGCGAGTGGCACCTGACGTTGCGGGTGCGCGGCTCGCGCGAGGCCATTCAGCACGCCGCCACCGACCCGGCGGCCATCCGGGCCTTCGTGCGGATCACGGATTCCGACTTCCTGCAGACGGCCACCTTCCCCGCCAAGCCGGTGACCGTGGTGCTGCCGGCCGGGCTGGAGCTGGAATCGCCGATCTCGCCCACCGTCTCCTTCCGCTTCGTGCCGCAGCACCCGGCCGGCCCGCCGCTGCCGCCGCCGCCGGTGACGTCGCGGCCGGGGATGTGAGGCAGGGAGGGCAACCGCGGAATTCCGCAGTTGATCACTTTTTCTCGAAACAGGCTTACATGTGGCGCACCGGCCTGTTCATCGCCAGCTTTTGATTTGCGCCGCAAAACCCCCAAAGCCGATGGGAAACCGAGCTTCCAGCATGGCCAGCGAAGCGGCCAGGCCGTTGCTGTATTCGACGGCCTTCTGCGTCAAGAGTTGCATCGGAAGAACATCCGTGCCGTAGGCCCGCACTTTCAGCCGTTTTCGCGTTGTCCGCAGGCGGTTCTCGGCCATTTGCTCTGCCGACAGGCACTCGCCCACGTCCTGGTACTTGCCGCACAGATACCAGGCCTCAATGGCGGGCATGGCCAAACCAATCGCCACGCGTATGGAAGCTTGCCCCGCCCGGGGCCGAAGCTGGCTCAGCGTGCAGTCCCGCCGAACAAGCAACTGGCATAGCCGGCAATGTGGATCGCATGGGATGGGCTTCTCCTGCTTGTGAAGAGGCGTGCCGTTCGAGTCGACGATCACGACCAACCCATCGACGTCGGTTTCATACTGAAGACTGCTGATTACCGCGTGAAGCAGATTCAGCACTGAAGGCCAGCCGCGGGCACGCAATTTCAAGGGCGCGTGAACTTCAATGGATTGCCCAAGAACCGCCTCCGTAAGAACCCGTATGGCGGCCTCATCGGCCGGCGACTCGCTGAGGAACGCAATCTTCATTTCTCTGCCGGCACCCCGCCCAAGATGCCGCTGTACCATGCATCTCCAAGGTGTATGTTCTCGAGGATTTCGTCCAAATCTTTCCTTTCGGAGAGACGGTGGAACTGGACGTTATCCTCCACCTTCTCGGCAATGACGATATCCTCCGGCCGGTCCCGGAAAAGGTCCAGCATGTAAGGCGAATGCGTGGTCACAATGACCTGTGCCGGGTCTCGTTTTTCCCCAACGCTTTCGGGATAAGCCAGCCGGTAGATGGCATCTTTCACATGCCGCAGAAGCCTTGGGTGGATGCCGCGATCGGGCTCTTCCATCGCCACAATTGGCGGAGGATCAGGCAAATACGCCATGGTCAGAATTGCCAAGGCCAAGAGAGTACCTTGTGAAAGATCATGGGCACCAATCTTGAATTGACCTTCTCTAGACCTCAGAAGAAAAGATCTCATGCTTTCCTGCGGGGTTTCGAAAAGAATTCGGTCAAACTCCGGCATCCAGATCTGAAGCTCTCGATTCAATAACTCGAATCTCTCGGGGTCTTGGTCACGAAGCTTATCGAGAATTCCGGCAAGGCCTTCGCCGGTCTCCGAAAGCAATAGATAAGGACTCAATGTAACTGGTTTCAGAATCGAACTGGCGTTCAATGTGAAGAGACGGAATCTCGTAATGCGCTGATGGAAGACCGACAGCAATTCTTCCGGTGGTCGCTCGCCTCGAAAGTTCGCATCCTGAAGTGCTGTTGGGCCATCCCAAGTCCATACAACCGTCGTCGTGTATCTCTGGTCCGCATGGTCGGTCCAGTGAACTGTCACTCTTGCAGTGGCTTCACGATCACCACGAGCCCCTGCCCAGACTAGTCTCCCCCAATGAAACTTCCCCGGTGAACTGATCGATTCCAGAGCCTGGAGGCAGGTGCTTTTGCCACTGCCGTTGGGCCCGACAATAAGCGTGACTCTGCTCAGCGGCAGCGTGCTGTCGCGGAGAACTTTGAAATTTTCAAAATGGATGCGTTCGATCATTGGCGGTCCTCGCGGTCGACGGCGACCTGCTCTGACTCTACCCGCGTCATTAGCCCCAGGCAAGCGTCTCACGGAGCTGCGCAAACAGGCATTGTTCGCCCTGGCTCAGCGAGACTGCGCATGCTGGCGCCGCCAGCAGGTTCCGTGTGCAGCAAAGCTGCATACCCTACTTGGGCAGCGGCGGAACGATCGCGGCGCGCACCACGCGGACGCGGGGCAGCAGGACCATCGCCAGGACGAGCGTCGAGATGGCCAGCAGCGTCAGGAGCACGCCCTGGAGCGCGGGCCAGATGGCCGCGGCCAGGGTCAAGGCGCCCACGCCGGCGGCCAGGGGCACCGGGCCCAAGAGGCCCAGTCGCCAGCCCAACAGCGTGATGCTGCGGGCGGCAATCACCAGCAGTACCACCGCCGCAGCGCCGAGGATGGCCCCGGCCAAGGGCAGGAAGTCCTGGGCGAAGTACATCAGCGGGTAGCTGCCGGCAAAGGTGCCCACCAGCAGCAGCAGCATCCACACGTCGAGCTTTTCGGGGCGCGTGGCCAACGCCAGCAGCGAGGCCAGCAGGCCGAAGACCAGCACGCTGATGGGTGCCAGCCACACCAGCTCGCCCAGCCGGTCGGCCGGGGCGATGCCCAGCACATCCAGCACGATGGGCCGGCCGAAGATCAGCCGCTTGTACTTCCAGCCGTACGTGGTGTGATCGGCGGCGGTCTCGGCCTTTTGCGGCTGGAGCGACAGCTCCATCATGCGGATGTCCGACTGGTGGGCGGTGATGGTGGCGGCAAATTCGTCGAGAATGCTGCCCAGCGGCGGTGTGAGCGTGAAAATGCCCTTGCCCATGGCGGCGTAGGTCACCTCCAGCGTGGCGGGCGTGTGGGCGTCCAGGCGGCCGGTCCACACCAGGCGGTTATCCTGGATGCTCACCGCGTCGCTCGGGTCGCCGTTGACGGTGATCGTCAAATCCGCCAGCGAAATCAGCTCCGGCGGCAGCGGCAGGGTGATGCGACTGGCCGGGGCGGCCGCATCGGCGCTGACGGCCGTGAGCGTGCCGTGGAAGCGCGATTCATACAGCGACTCGCGCTGCTGCGTGCCGCGGCTGAGACGTGGGGTCAACTCGATCTCCGAGACAAACGTCTTCACATGCGCCGGCGGCGGCAAGGCCGGCTGGGAGGGCATGCCGGCGACCGTACCGCCAGCGTAGTTTGCTTGCACAAGAGCCGGCTTCTCCGACTCGCCGCGATTGTACCACTCCTCGCCATTTTCCAGGTTCCGCTTCACCGCCAGGCTGCGGGCCGAGCGCAGCGAGGGCATCAGCAGGCTGGTGACGAACACGAACCCCACCACCACGCCCAGCACGACCGCAATCTTCCGCAGCCCCGTTGAATTGGCCATCGCCGGCTCCTTTTCTGTGGGTGTCAGGAACACAACTCGTCCGGTGCCACGGGTGTCCGCACCCGTGCGCTGTGCGTACCATAATGGATGAAGGTCTGGGAGGAATCCACAGAACCTTCCGCCCGCCCCAGCGGCCCGAGCGCACGGCTGCGGACAGCCGTGGCACCCATGGTCTTTTCGCCGGCGCTTGGGCCACCTTTACGCCCGCGTCCTCTGTGACCTCGATGGTTAATTTCCTGACCTGTTCACCTGCGAACCCATTTCCCGTAAGCTATGACGCTTGATCCGGCCTAAAGGTTTCAACAATTCGTGCGGCCGGGCAGGGAGCGTGGATCATGGCGGTGTTGGAGTTTTTCGGGGCCGCGGAGACGGTGACGGGCTCGCTGCACGTGCTACACTTGCCCTCCGGGCCGGTGGCGCTCGATTGCGGGCTGTTCCAGGGCAGCCGGCAGGAGTCGGTGGATCTGAACTCGCGATTTCCCTTCCGGCCGGACAAGCTGACGGCGCTGGTGCTGTCGCACGCGCACATCGACCATTGCGGCAAGGTGCCGCGGCTCTTCCAGAAGAAGGGCTTCCGCGGGCCGATCTACGGCACCGCGGCCACGTGCGACCTGGCGCCGGTGATGATGGCCGACTCGGCCCATATCCAGGAGGAAGATGCCCGGTATTGGAACGAGAAGCGCGCCCGCTCCAAGCGCGAGTACATCGAGCCGCTGTACACCACGCGCGATGCGGCCGTGGCGTCGCAGCACCTGCGGCCGGTGGAGTACAACGTGCCCGTCGAGGTGGCCGACGGCCTGACGGCGACGTTCATCGAGGCCGGGCACATCCTGGGTTCGGCGTGCCTGCTGCTGGAGATCCACGCCAGCCCGGCCATCCGCCTGCTGTACACGGGCGACCTGGGCCGCTTCCACATGCCCATTTTGCGCGACCCCACCAACCCGCTGCCGCCGGTGGATTATCTCATCACCGAGTCCACCTACGCCAACCGCCGGCACGCCGATGTGACCAGCATGCAGGCCGAGCTGGTGGCCCTCGTGAACCAGACCCGGGCGGCCGGCGGCAAGGTGATCATCCCGGCCTTCAGCCTGGGCCGCACGCAGGAGGTGGTGTACTTCCTCTCGCGGGCCGTGGCCGACGGGCAGATGGAGCCTTTGCCGATTTTCGTGGATAGCCCGCTGTCGGCCCAGGTGACCGAGGTGTTCAAGAAGCACCCGGAGTGCTACGACCAGGCGGCGCACGACTTCTGGCAGGAAAAGGGGGACGTCTTTGGCCGCGGCCTGGTGAGCTACCTCACCAGCGCGCAGCAGTCGATGGAACTGAACGCGCGCGATGAGCCGTGCGTGATCATCGCCGCCGGCGGCATGTGCGAGCACGGGCGCATCTTGCACCACCTCAAGCACAACATCGAAAACCCGCGCAACACCATCGTCATCGTCGGTTACCAGGCGCAGCATACGTTGGGCCGGCGGATCGTCGAGCGGCAGGACCGGCTGCGCATCTTCGGCCGCGACTACCAGCTCCTGGCCCGCGTGAAAGTGCTGAACGGCTTTTCCGCCCACGCCGACAGCGAAGACCTCCGCCGCCTGCTCTCGCCCCTGGCCCCCCAGCTCAAGATCGCCTTCGCGGTGCACGGCGAAGACCCGCAGCTCCAGGCCAACCACGCCATGCTCCGCCAGGCGGGCTGCCCCGATGTGCGAATCCCCGTGCCGGGGGATAAGGTCGAGCTGGTTTGAGAGAGAGAAGAAACGGCGAATATCGAACAAGGAACTACAACAGGAGCCGGGGTGCCGTGGCTGCGTCCTTTTGCAGCCACGAGTCTGCGAGTGTTCTCACTGGACCGTGGTTACAGTTTATGACAGATGTCGCGATTGATTTCGTGAGTTTTGTTCCGATGACGCGTGGCTGCAAAAGGACGCAGCCACGGCACCCAGTTCGATATTCGATATTCTCCTTTTCTTCACCCCCCCAGATAGGAGCCGCCCATGCCTGACAGCCAACCCCCGATGAGCGACGCCTTCAAGCTCTTTATCAAGGAAGCCCCCGACCACGCCAAGGCCTGGATAGCCGCGGCCCAGAGCCTGCACGGGGCCAGCGACCTGGACGCCAAGACCGAGCACCTGGCCTACCTGGCCGTGCTGGCGGCCATGCGGCTCTCCAGCGGCATCGCCTTCCACGTGCACCTGGCCAAGCACGCCGGGGCCACGCGGGCCGAGGTGATTTCGGCCATCCTCGTCGGCCTGCCCGCCGCTGGCATCGGCGTCACCATCGCGCTGCCCGCGGCGCTGGAGGCGTACGATGCGCCCACGCCCAAGCCGGCGGGGTGAGCCGGGGCCGCGCTGCGAGTGGCCCAGCCGCCCCCGGCTGTGCCATATTCTCGCGTTGGGCTGTAACGTTCTCTGGCCTGATTCGTCTCTAAGAGGGGCCGGGTATCCGCCAGTTTCCCGCGACGGTGCCGCCGGCCTGAGGAGAACGAATATGCCCATCGCGTCACGAATCGGATTCCTGCTTGGAATGCTGGCTTCCTTTGCTCTGGCAGCCGAGGCGGCGGAGCCTTCGGCCGCGTCCGGCCCGGCCAGCCAGTTTGCCGCGTCCGTTCCCGCCAGCCGGCCGGCGGCCGTTGAAGTCCTGAAGGTGGAATTCGAGCCGATCGCCGCGGAACGCAACGCGGTGCGGCTGCAGGTGAAGAATATCTCCACGCAGCCGCAGATGTTCGCCGTGCACATTTACACGCACAACCCCGAGTCCGGGGCCGGCGGCACCGGCTGGGGGCAGCCGGCGTTTGCCCAGATCGCCCCGGGCCAGGTGCAGTGGTGCCGCTTCGAGTTCCTGCTGTGGGATCCGGTCACCGATAACGCTTACATCCGCCTGCGCTTCTACAATCCCGCCAGCGAGCAGGCGTACGACTATGAGCAGTCTTTTGACGTACGCATTTTCTCCGCCGCTGCGCTGAAGAAGCGAAAGCCGGCGGCCACGCAGCCGGCCGATGCGGCGGCGGCCGGGGCGGCCAAGGCGGCGCTGCTGCACGTGCAGGAGCTGCTGCAACAGAAGGATTATTCGTGGGCGTGGGAGAGCCTGACGGAGTCCTATCGCTGGCTGGTGTTCTACAACGTTGACTATTTCCGCAACCACATGTCCAAGCCCACCCCGTTCTGGTGGCAGCGTGACGATTTTGCCGCTTTGACCGTCGACTCGGCCGCCCGGCGCGGCGAGGCGATCGTGCTTGCCGCCCATCCCGCGGCCGACCCAAACCAGCATTGGACGATCGACCTGGTAAACCAGGCCGGCGTGTGGAAGATCGACTGGGTCCGCGGCTACCCGCGCCTGCGCGACCTGTGGACCCACTGGGAAGATCGCCTGCTGCCCACGCTGCTGCACCACGCGGGCAAGGGCATCGATATCTACTGCTACAAGGATTCCTCCGCCGCCAGGGATCTGGCCCAGATCGCCGCGGCACGGGAAAAGGCCATCGCCGAGATTTCCCACTTCCTCGGCCACCCGGCGGATGCCAATGCGGCCCCGCCTGCCCGCATCCGCCTGGTGCTCTTCGAGGACCAGCCCACCAAGTGGCGGCAGACCGGTCACCAGGGCATGGGCTGGGCGTACGGCTCGACGATGGTCGAGGTGTACGGGCCCGAGGGCCGCCTGGACCCGTTCCACGAGACGACCCACGTGCTGATGCGCCACGCGGGCTCGCCGCCGGCCGCCTACAACGAGGGGTTCGCCGTGTACATGTCGCAGCGCCTGGGGGCCGACCCGCTGGCTACTCTGGGCGGCGGCACCGCCTCCCTGCACGCCCGGGCCCGCCAGATTGCCAACGAGGGCCAGTGGATCAGCCTGGAAACGCTGCTGGGCTTCGATGAGATCGGCTCGCAGCCCAACACGCCCATCGCCTACGCGCAGGCCGGTTCCTTTGTGCAATTCCTCATCGACACGTACGGCCGCGACAAATTCCTTCGGCTCTATCGCGACAGCCGGCCCGCCGATGAATCCGGCGCCCTGGCGGCCAACACGAAGCTGCTGGAGAGTCTCTGCGGATGCACCCTGGCCGAGTTGGAGGCGCGCTGGAAGACAGCCCTGGCCGCCGTAGCGGAAACGCACGACGCCACCAAGCCGGCGGGGTGAGTCGGGTACAAGAGGCCCCGATGGGTGCCACGGCTGTCCGCAGCCGTGCGCTCGCATTGCCCAGGCGGGCGGGAGGTCCAGCGGAGTCCAACCAGACTCGCATCTGCCTTGTTGAGCACAGCGCATGGCTGCAAAAAGACGCAGCCATGGCACCCAAGACGGGGAAGGAGCATCCGCACATTCCCGCTGTTTCCCTAATTTGAAATTTGCAATTTGCAATTTGAAATTCCCTCCGCCCTCGAAAAAGCCCCTGGGCGTGATAGAATACTCGGCTTGCTTGGGCTTAACCTCCCGGCGGTAACCATGGAACGCGAGCGGATACGTAACTTCAGCATCATCGCTCACATCGACCACGGCAAGAGCACGCTGGCCGACCGGCTGCTATTGGCCGCCGGGGCCATCAGCGAGCGCGATTTCCGCGACCAGCTCCTGGACGACATGGACCTGGAGCGTGAGCGCGGCATCACGATCAAGGCGTCGGCCGTCACGCTTACGACGGAGATCGATGGCGAGAAGTACATGCTCAACCTCATCGACACGCCCGGCCACGTGGATTTCCACTACGAGGTCAGCCGCGCACTCCAGGCGTGCGAAGGGGCGCTCCTGGTGGTGGATGCCGGCCAGGGCGTGGAGGCCCAGACGGTGGCCAACGCCTACCTGGCCGTGAGCAACGGGCTGGAAATCGTGCCGGTGATCAACAAGGTGGACCTGCCGGCCGCCCGGCCGGACGATGTGGCCATGCAGATCGAGCACCTGCTGGGCACGCCCGCCGAGGATGCGATTTTGTGCTCCGCCAAGAGCGGGCTGGGCATCGACCAGGTGATGGCGGCGATCATCCATCGCCTGCCCGCCCCCCGGGGGGAGGAAAACGCCCCCACGCGGGCGCTCATCTTCGACAGCAAGTACGACGACTACCGCGGCGTGGTGGTGTACGTCCGCGTGGTGGATGGCGCGATGACCGCCGGCGACAAGATCACCATGCTGGGCACGCACAATGAGTTCCAGATCGGCGAGCTGGGCAAGCACACGCCCAAGCCCACCAAGGTCGACACGCTGGCCGCCGGCGAGGTGGGCTACTTCACCGCCTCGATTCGGTCCCTGCACGAGGTGCACATCGGCGACACGGTGACGCTGCTGAAAAATCCCGCCGCCAGCGCGCTGCCCGGCTACCGGCCGCCGCAGCACATGGTGTTCTCCGATTTCTACTGCGGGCCGGAGACGGAATATCCGCAGCTTCGCGAGGCGCTCGATAAGCTCAAGCTCAACGATGCCGCGCTGGATTTCCAGCCCACCTCCGCCGAGGCGCTGGG
This sequence comes from Phycisphaerales bacterium, assembly GCA_003171335.1. Classification (GTDB taxonomy): domain Bacteria; phylum Planctomycetota; class Phycisphaerae; order SM23-33; family FEN-1343; genus FEN-1343. The sequence continues at coordinate 5,367 of PMYD01000123.1, read as the reverse complement.
CTTTGGGTTCCGCTGCGGGTTCCTGGGCCTCTTGCACATGGAGATCGTGCAGGAGCGGCTGGAGCGCGAAAGCGGCGTGGACGTGGTGCAGACCGCGCCCACCGTGCCCTACCAGGTGCTCAAGACCGACGGCAGCGTGGTGGAGATCGACTCGCCCGGCGAAATGCCCGACAGCACCGTACTGGCCGAGATTCGCGAGCCCATCTGCAAGGTGAACTTCATCCTGCCGGCCGACAACATCGGCCCCATCATGAAGCTCGCCGAGGACCGCCGCGCGGTGTACCAGAAGACCGAGTACCTCTCCGCCGAGCGCGTCATCCTCACGTACGAGTTCCCGCTGGCGGAGGTGATCTACGACCTGTACGACAAGCTCAAATCCGCCACGCGCGGCTACGGCACGATGGACTACGAGGTGACCGGCTTCCGCGCCGATGACCTGGTGAAGGTGGACATCCTGGTGAACAGCCAGAAGGTGGATGCCCTGAGCTTTATCTGCCACCGCAGCCAGGCGGACCGCCGCGGGCGAAAGCTCATCAGCCGCCTGCGCAAGGAGATCGACCGCCACCTGTTCGAGATTCCGCTCCAGGCGGCCATCGGCTCGCGGATCATCGCCCGCGAATCGATCAAGCCCATGCGCAAGAACGTCACCGCCAAGTGCTACGGCGGCGACATCACCCGCAAACGCAAACTCCTCGAAAAGCAAAAGGCCGGCAAGAAACGCATGAAAATGGTCGGCAACGTCGAAATCCCCCAAAAGGCCTTCATGGCCGTGCTGGAGGCGGGGGAAGAGGCGTAGGGCATTTCAGAAAACGGTATTGGCCGCGCGCCCGCACAGCCGGCCACCATTCAGGTCGGCGCATCGAACGTGGGCGTGGCCCGTCCATTGTGCAGCCAGGTGAAGTACTCCTGGAATCGCTGCTCCTGGCGGCCGGTGGCTTGCCGAAGGGCCAGGTTCATCCCCAGGTACGCCCACGGCAGGACGTTCCACTGGGCCGGCAGGCGCTGGGCGATCGAGGACCAGGACAAAAACCGGCGACGGAAGTCGATGTACTTTTCGGCCAGTTCCTCCGGGCTCATGTTCCTGGGTTGATAGCAGACGTTCGTATGGTCGTAGTACGTCCAGTTGGTATGCAGGATGCGGCCTTCGCGCGTGAGCCGCTCGAACAGGGGGGTGCCGGGATAGGGGGTCAGAATGTTCGGCGAGATCGAGGGCACGGAGTTTCGCAGCAGGAACTCCAGGGTGTGCTCGAAGACCCGGGGCGTCTGCTCATCCAGGCCGAAGATGAGCGAGGCGTGGAACATGACGCCCGCGGATCGGCAGCGCGCGATGGCTTGGTCGTACAGGGCAATGCCGCCGGGCGATTTGCGCAGGGCCGCGCACGCGTCCGGCTCCACGGTCTCGACGCCGACGAACAGGGCGCGCAGGCCCGAGCGCACCGCCGCACGAAACAGTTCCTCATCCAGGATGAATCGCACGGTGGCCTGGCCGCACCACTTTTTCCGCAGCGGGCGCAGCGCCTCGAACAGTTGCATCGCGTAGGGCCGCAGGGCGCCGATGTTGTCATCCAGGAACATGATCAGCCGGGGGTCGTTGCGGACGATGTCGGCCACCACGTGGTCGATGGGCAGGTGCCGCTGCCCCAGGCCATAGACGCGATGCACGCTGCAGAACTCGCACTGGTAGGGGCAGCCGCGCGTGGCCATGATGGGCATCAGGTAGGGCGGCAGGCCCAGCAGTCGACGCGGCTTTACCCGCGCCGGCAAGGGCGAGTTGGCCAGATCCGGCTGAGCGTTGCGGTAAAACCGCTGGAGTCGGTTGTGCTGGATGTCGTCCAGCACCTGCGGCCAGATTCCCTCGGCCTCGCCGATCACGACGGCATCGGCATGTTCGGCCGCCTCCTCGGGCATTACGGAAGGGTGGATCCCGCCGAGGATCACCCTGGCCCCTTGCCGCCGAAAGCGGCTGGCGAGCTGGTAAGCCCGATGCACGTTGGCCGTCATCGCCGTTACGCCCACCACGTCCCAGGCCTCGGCGGCGGGCAACGGGTCAACCTCCTCCTCCACCATCACCACGTCGTGACCGGCCGGCGTGAGGGCCGCCAGGATCGGCAGCGACAACTGCGGGATGCGGAGCCACTTGGATGTTTCTTCGGACGCCAGACTGCGCGGTGAAACCAGGAGAATCCTCATGGCTGGCACGCTTCGCTTTCAGCAAGACTCCAGTGTTTTCAGCAGCAACCATATGGATACTACCGCGCGGCCGCTTGCATCGCCAGACCCGCCGGGGACAGCTAAGCGGCCATTCTCCAGTGGGTCCGACAGCCAGTCCTGCGCAGCTCGGGGCTCGGTCTGGGCAATACCAAGAGCTCCCGCGAGAACTATTGCCGAGCCAGAGGTTGGGTTCTATCGTACAGATTGTACGGATGCGGCCGTTTCCTGAGGACCTGACGCCAAAACCCGACCCAGGTGCCATTGCCGATGACCACGAAAGTTTCCGACTCGCAACCTCTGGCCGCCGCGGCAGCGCCGGCCGGCTCGAAATGGCCCATCCGCCGGGCGTATCTCATCACGCTGGCGCTGGCGGCGTGCGTGTACGGTGCGACGGTGCAGCATGGCCCGGTGTGGATGGACAGCGGCTACGATCAATGCCGGGCGCTGCGCATGCAGCTTACCAATCCGCTGGGGCTGGCGTTGGCGCACCCGCTGCTGATCGTGATGTGCCAGCCTTTGCGGCTGCTGGGCCCGCACTACGTGCTGACGGCGTTCAACATGCTGCCGGCTCTGGGCATGGCGATCGCGGTGGCCAACGTGCTGCTGCTGGGCTTTCGCCTGACCGGCCGGCCGGCGGCGGCGGTCCTGGCCGCCGTGGCACTGGGCATCTGCCACACCGCCATGTTCCTGGGGCTCAAATCGTATGGCTGGGTCACCGCCGGCCTGACCACCGAATTGCTGCTGCTGGTGGGGCTGCTGAATCAGCCGCGCTGGTGGCGGCTGGCGCTGCTGGGGCTGGTGAACGGCCTGGGCTTCAGCATGCACAACTTCGCCCTGCTGGTGCTGCCGGTGTACGCCGTGGCGGCCCTGTGGCTGGTGGCCCGGCGGCAACTGCCGCTGGGGACGCTGGTTCTGGCGGCGGCCGCCTGGGGGGCCGGGGCGGCGCTGCAATTGACGTTGATCGTCCAGGCGGCCCTGGTCCAAGGGGTTCTGCCGGCGATCAAGTCGGCGCTCTTCGGCTGCGGCTGGCAGCACGCCGTAATCGGCGCCCCGCTGCACACGCTGGCCTGGGGATGCCTGTACCTGGGGATGAACTGGCCGTTCCTGTCGCTGGGGCCGGTGGTCCTGGGCTGGTGGCTGATGGCGCGGCGGGTGGGCAAGCCCGTGGCCGCGGCCCTGGGCGCGGTGGCGGCGATTCACCTGGGGTTTGCCATCCGCTACCAGGTGTTCGACCAGTTCCTGTTTCTGCTGCCCTCGTATGCCCTGCTGGCGATCGGTGCGGCGGTGGGTTATGCCCGGCTGCTGGAGCTGGCAAGCCCGGCCCGCCGGCGCATCGTGGCGCTGCTGATCGCCTCGCTGGCGTTGACGCCCGTACTGTACGCCGTCACCCCCTGGCTTCTGACGCGCACCGGGCACAGCGTTCGCGGCACGTATCATCTGCCGCTGCGCGATGAGAATCGCTATTGGATCACCCCCTGGCGGTTCAATGAAAACTCAGCGGAGCGGTTCGCACGCGAGATTCTTCGCACCGTTCCTCCCAACGCGGTGATCCTGGCCAGCGGCACGGTGGGCCCGCCGGTTCAGGCGCTCCAGCAGGTCGAGGGCCTGGCCCCCGGCGTATCCGTCCAAACGATGCTCGAGGCCGATGCGGCCACCGGCCTGACCGAGCCGGTGCTGGAACGGATGGTGGAGGATCCCGCCCGCGCCCAGCGCATTCTGGGCGGCCGGCCGCTGTACGTCGTGGCCAACTACCCCAATCCGGAAATGGGGCCGATCATGAAAAGCCACACGCGGCTGGCGCCCTTTGGCTCGCTGCTGCTGAGGGTGGAGTTCATCGACGATCCGCCCGCGGCAGCCCTGCCAGGTCCCGTAGGGACCGTCCGAGAGTAGCAGTACGTGACGTGGCCGGGCTATTTCCGTGCGGTCCCTGCGGGCCCTTGGGCGCGATTCTAAAGATTCCGGAGAATCAACCACGCGGCCAGGGCGACGGGCAGCGCCGCGGCCAGGCTGTCGAAAAGCAGCATCTCCGAGCGCATGAAGCCGGGCTTGGCGCGGAAGATGAAGATGAGCATGTCAATCGCGTTGACCGTCAGGCCGGCCGCCACGTAAACCCAGCTTAAGAGCGGCGCCGTCGCCTTGCCGGTGAGCCAGGCGGCCCCCGCGCACAGGAGCAGCACGCCCAGCAGCGTGCCCATGCCCGAGGAGAGCATGCCCCATTCCCGGCTCAAGCCCATGGCCTCCACGCCGTGGGCGGCCAGGTCGACCATGCCGTAGGCCCGCTCGTTCGCCACCACGCGCACGGTGTTGATCGTCAGCGGCACCGCGCCGGTCACCACGCCAATGATGCCCGCCGCGATCAACACGCCGCCGGCCAGCCGGCTGCGGCCGGGGGCTGCGGTATCAGCCGGCCCAACGGGCCCCGCGGGCGGCGGCGAAGGATTTGGACTGACCATCACGCCCTCAACCTAGCGGGCCAAAAGCAAATTGTAAATCGCCCGGCGGGTCCTTAGGATGTTCCGCGTGAACGACAACGCACACGATTCCAACGCCGTGCCGGATGAGCCGGTTCCCCCGAGCCTTCAGGGCGATATTGAGCGCATCTTGTTTCCGCGCCGGCGGATCGCCGCACGGATCCGGGCCCTGGCCGGGCGGATCGGCGGCGATTTCGGCGATCGGCCCATGATGCTGGCGGCGATCATGACCGGCAGCCTGATCTTCGTGGCCGACCTGATCCGCCACCTGCCCTTGCGGATGCGGATCCACCTGTTCGGCTTAAGCAGCTACGCCGGCGCTGCGACCGAAAGCGACGGCGCCAGAATGCTGGGCCAGCGCGGCGCTGAATTCGCCGGCAAGCATGTGCTGATCATCGACGACATTCTCGACAGCGGCCGCACGCTGGCCGCCACCGTCGAGGCCTGCCGCCTGGCGGGGGCCGAATCCATCCGCACCTGCGTGCTGCTGCGTAAGCCGCCCGCCCGCCGCAAGCCCGGGGGCCTGGACCAGGTCGATTATGTCGGCTTCGACGTGCCGGATGTCTGGGTGGTCGGCTACGGCCTGGATTACGGCGATTACTACCGCAATCTGCCCGACATCGCGGTGCTGAAGAAGAAGTGCTAGTGAACCCCTCCCCCTTTTACGGGGGAGCGGCTGTGTTTG
>PMYD01000122.1:9590-11862 GCA_003171335.1 Phycisphaerales bacterium | reverse complement strand
TGCCAGAAACTTCGGGCACACCCTGCCCAAGCAATAGCCCACTGCCCACTTCACTTGCGGCCGCCAGTCGCTATGCTTGTCGGACCGGCGCCGGCCGCGATTGCCGCCGCACCGCCGGCGCCGATTTACAGAGTCGGGTTCCAGTGTTCCAGAACGAGAGGTAGATTTCCGTGAGTGCAGCGGCCAAGCGACCGGCGGCCCGTCCCGCCAAGCCCGTGCGATATCACCTGCGATTCCAGATCATTCCCGGCCCGCACGTGGCCCGCGATGCCCGCATCCTGGCGGCGTTCTGCCGGCAGCATGCCGTCGAGGAGGTCGTCCTGTTCGTCGCCGCCGAGGAGTGGAATCCCGGCCTGCTCACCCGCGCGCAGGAGGACCAGTGGTTTGACGCCATCGCCAAGGCCAAGCGGATTCTGGAGGCCGCCGGCCTGTCCATCAGCCTGAACATCTGGGCCACTGTGCTGCACTTTGCCGGCGGCAAGAAGCTGCCGGGCGACCGCGGGCTAAAGCCGATGGTCTCGGCCACGGGCCAGGTCAATCCCGGCGTGGCCTCCTTCGCCGACCCCGCCTGGGTGCGGTACATTACCGAGCAGTACGGCCGCTTTGCCCGCCTGGGGTTCCGCGTGCTGTGGATCGAGGATGACTTCCGCTACCACAACCACCGCCCGCTGGTCTGGGGCGGCGGCTTTGAGCCGGGGATGATCCGCCGCTTTGAGCAGAAGCTCGGCCGCCGCGCCAGCCGCGAGTTGCTGGTGCGAAATATCCTGCGCCCGGGCGACCCCCATCCGTGGCGTGGCCTGTGGCTGGCGACCTGGCGCGAGGCCCAGCTCGAGGCGGCCCGGGCCATCGCCGCCGCCGTGGCGGAAAACTCGCCCTGCCCCGCCACGCTGGGGCTCATGTCCACCGGCCCCATCGAGCACAGCCCCGAGGGTCGAGACTGGGGGCAGCTCCTTGACGCCATGACCCTGGATGGCCGCGTGGCCCATCGTCCGCATTTCCGCGGCTATCGCGTCACCCCCGGCCGCGAGATCGCCCGCAACATCATGATGTTCGATGTTCAGCGCTCTTTCCAGCCCGCCAGGGCCGAGCTCGCCCCGGAGATCGAGAACTACCCCTTCACCCGCTGGTCGCACTCTGATACGCGGACGTTCGCCGAGATGGTCATGTCACTCCAATTCGGCTGCGACGCCCTGCTGCTGGATATCTTCCCCTTCGCCGGCAACCCGGCCAATCGCGAGGAGGCCATCGGCGACATGCTGGATGGCTGCCGGCCGGCCTTGCATTGGGTGGCCCAGCGCTTCGACCGCCATCTGGAGACGGTCGGCGTGTCGCTGCCTTATCGGTTCGACAGCGCGCAGCATGTGCACACCCCCCATGGCAAGAGCATGCTCGAGCTGCACGTCTCGCCCTTCCAGGCGGGCGAGCTGCTGCTGCGCATGGGTGTGCCCATTACATACGCCGATGCGCCCGTGCGGGCGATGTTTGGCCCCATCGCCTGGGCCTTCGACGATGACGAAATCCGCCGCCTGCTTTCCGGCGGCCTGCTGCTCGATGCCGCCAGCGCCGAGATTCTCTGCCGCCGCGGCTACGGCCGGCTGCTGGGCGTGGATGTCGTTGAGATCCTCGATCGCGAGCAAAGCGATTACGCCGTGGAGGAGTTTCTAGCCGGGGGCCTGGGCGTGCCCGTGGGCCACTTCTTCAACGTGAACCTGACGACGCACATGGCCCTGCTCAAGCCGCAGCGCGGCGCCAAGGCCTGGTCGCGCATCCTGAACGCGGAGCGCAGAACTATCGGCGCCGGCATGGTAGCTTTTCGCAATTCGCTGGGCGGCCGCGTGGTCACCTACGCCGTGGCCGATCCATCCGACCGTGTACCCTACAACGACCAGCGCCAGGCCCAGTGGCAGGCGGCGGTGCGCTTTGCCGCCGGCGGGCGATTCGCCGCGCCGATGGTCACCAGTGGCGCACACCTGATGCCGATCTACTTTGCCGACGAGCGCCGCCGCTTGCTGGCCATCTACAACGAATCCGACGATGCCAGCCGGCCGGTCATTCACCTGCCCGCCGCCCCCGCCGGCCCGGTCGAGGCGACGCTCTTAGCTCCGCTCAAGGCCCCGCGCCCCATCCGCCTTTCCCTCCGCCCTTCTGGCCGTGCGGCCGTGGCCCAATCCGCCGCCGAGCTGCCGCACCTGGGTTGCCTGGTTCTCGCCTGGCAGGCTACAAGCTAGCACGCGCATGCGCCAGGGTCACGGCTAAGAACGTGTATGAAAAC
>PMYD01000122.1:0-9572 GCA_003171335.1 Phycisphaerales bacterium | reverse complement strand
CCGGTTTTCATACACGTTCTAAGTGCACCCGCGGCAAGAAAACCATCGCAGGAACGTTCTTCATAGGGAGTGAAGGGGCAGGGACCTTGCTGCCCCGCAGAATACGCGTAGCCCTGCGACCGGATTCCTGGGACATGCTCGGCCACTTTGTTGACCAAAGTTTGATCGTGATTCTTGTTCGACATGGGTCATTATTCTTTGGCTTGACGCCCAGGCAAGTGGGCATTAGCATCGCTGGCGATTGCCGTTCGCAGGCGGTATCTCAAGAAGATGTGCAGGCGTAATATGAAGCTGGTAGGGACTCTCCTGCTGTACCTGCTGACAATCAGCGGGCCAGTGACATGGATTCACCATACCTACGCCCAGAGGGCTGCGCGCGGAGGGCACAGGGCGTGACCCCGCGAAGAACCATTTTCTTCGTCAATCCCTGGCACGGCACGATTGGCCCCAATGTAGGCATGGGTCAACTGGCCACGGAGTGCCTCCGACGTGGGCACCACGTGGTCATGGCGGTCGGCCGCGACGACGAGCGCGCGGAATGCCTGCGGAACCAGGGCGTCGAGACGCACGTCATTCCGGGGCTGGAGCCGGTTCCACGTGCGGCGGGAATTCTTGCCAAAATCCGGCAGTTGCCGCGGAATCTTGTGGCGCTGCACACGGCGTCCACCTTATGCCACTCTGTCGCCGCCGACGCCATCTGCATAAACGCCGAGAATATGCCGTTGATGCCCCGGATCGGACCGCTGAACGGGCGGCGGACCGTCGTCCTGGTCCGCGGGGTGCGATTCGCGGAACTCGGGCTGTTGGCGCGGATGTTCTTCGCTGTTCAAAGAACAGCGGTATGGCGGTATGTGGCCGTTTCCAGGACTGTGGGGGACCTGCTGGTAGGCATCGGCATTCCCCAGCGGCAGGTGGAAGTTATCTACAATGGGGTCGACGTGGATCTGTTCCAGCCCGGACCCCGTCGGCCGAGTCTTCGAGAAGCGCTTGGAATTCCCGCCGATGCCCCGGTGTTCGGCGATGTTTCGGTGGTCTCCCCCCGCAAAGGCGCGCATCACCTGGTCGAGGTTCTGCATCGCGTGCGGCAGACGGTGCCCCAGGCGTATTGCCTGATTGTCGGCGGTGCGAACGTGTTCGGCGGGGCCGCCTACTGCCGGCGTGTTCGCCGATGTGCCCGGGAGTTGGGCGTCAGCGATGGGCTGGTGCTCACGGGTGAACGCCAGGATGTGCCCGACATTCTAAGAAGCATGGACGTGCTGGTGCACCCCTCGGAGACGGAGGCATTCGGGCGTGTGCTGGCCGAAGCCATGGCCACAGGCCTGCCAGCCGTCGGCTTTGATGTCGGGGCCGTTGGCGAGTTGATCGACCACGGCCGCACGGGCAACGTCGTTAAGCCCTTTGACGAATCGGCCATGGCGGATGCCGTCGTCCGCCTGCTGAATGATGCTTCTCTGCGCCAGCAATTGGGGCAAGCCGGCCGCGAAAAGGTCCTGCGCAACTATGACTTGAGACATACAATCTCGGACCGGGTGGACCTGCTGGAAGAGGCCTGCGCTATTCCCCCTCCTGCCTTGAGACGTGTGCGCAGACCCCGCCGTCGTGTTCGTTTCAGCCTCTAAGTCGAGTCCTCCCGGGTCTGCCTGGCCGGCCCAAGCGGATACGGACGGCCGCTGACCCGAATTCCGCATTGCCACATCGCCAATCCGCACACGTCCTCAGCGCCATGGTCCGGGATAGACTTCCATGACTGCCGGTCCGCCAGGCTCAGGCCGTACAGGAGCGACACATGGTGCAAACACAGACCCGCCCGCTGGGGCTGGGCTTGATTGGCTGTGGAGGCTTCGGCGAGTACTGCATGGAAACCTACGCGCGCCTGCCGGGCATTCGCCCGGCGGCCGCGCATGACCGCACCCGTCCGGTGGCCGAGCGCCTGGCGGGACGGTTTGGCATTCCGGTGGAGGATGAGGCGCTGTCACTCATTCACCGGCCGGACGTGGATATCGTCCACATCGCCACGCCGCCCAGCACGCACGTTGAGCTGGCCTTCAAGGCCATCGCCGCCGGCAAGCACGTGCTGTGCGAGAAGCCGCTGGCCATCAATCTGGCCGACGCCGACGCTCTCCTCGCCGCCGCCAGATCGCGCGAGGTGATTCTGCCGGTCAACTTCGTGCTGCGCTATAGCCCCGTGACCGAGGCGGTGGACCGCATCATCCGCAGCGGCATTCTGGGCCGGCCGCTGCACGCGGTGTTCGAGAATTTCGCCCAGGACGAAATCCTCGGCCCGCGGCACTGGTTCTGGAATGCGAAGATCTCCGGCGGCATCTTTATCGAGCATGCGGTGCACTTCTTCGACCTGTACGCCGGCTGGTTTGGCCCGGGCCATGTGGCGGCCGCACACGCCGTGACACGCGAGGATTCCATGGCCGAGGACCGCGTCATGTGTATCACCCACTACAACAACGGCGCAGTGGTGTACCAATATCACGGCTTCGACCAGGCCGAGCGCATGGACCGCCAGAACCACCACCTGCTCTTCGAACTGGGCGATCTGTACGTGTACGGCTGGGTGCCGCAGTCGCTCGCGGTGACCGGCCTGGTGGATGAGGAGGGTTTGGCGCGGTTTCAGACGTTGTTGCCAGGCGCGGATGTCCAGGTGCTCGAGACATTCCGGCCGCAGGACCAGAATTTCCACAGCCGCTGGAAAGAACGGCATGCGACGCAGCGTGTTCGGCTGACCTGGGGGCCCGGCATCTCAAAGGATGCTCTCTATCGCCAGTGCATCTCGCAGCTCATGGCCGACCAGATCGCTTACCTCGCCGATCGCTCGCACGTTCGCCGGGTTGCTGAGTCCAACGGGCGAGAAGCCCTGGCCTTGGCGGTACAGGCGACAGGGCGCGAGAAGGCTTGAAAAGAAATCCCAAATCCCAAATCCCAAATCCCAAATAGATTCCAAGCACCAAATTCCAAACCTGATGCGGAGCATTTTCTCGTTATGCCCGGTGCCACGGCTGCGTCTTCTGCAGCCGTGCGCCAAGACCTGGCAGCCATGCCGGAGGTCCTGGGGAAACCAAGGAACCTCTCGTTTACCAGTTCACACAGCGCACGGCTGCAAACAACGCAGCCGTGGCACCGGGGCGTTTTGTTCCCCTTTGGAATTTGGAATTTGGTGCTTGTTTGGAATTTGGGATTTGGGATTTGGAATTTCGTGGTCTGCCGCTCTATCTTCTAGGTATAGCACGCGCGATTAAGGAGACTGTCTGCAATGACCAAGGCTGAAATGACTCCCCGCCAGCGCTGGCTGGCGCTGTTCAATCGCCAACGCCCTGATCGCATTCCCACCGACTACTGGGCTACGGGCGAGGTGAACACGCGGCTGATGCGCGACCTCAAATGCGCCAGCATGGACGAAGTGTACGTGCGCCTGCATATCGACCGCCCGCGGGTGCTGGGGGCCGGCCTCACCCGGCACAACCATCCGGACGAGCCGCAGGCCGACATCTGGGGCGTGCGCAGCCGCACGATCGCCTACGGCACGGGCGAGTACAGCGAGTTCGCCAGCCACCCGCTGGCCCACGTGGAAACCGTCGAGCAGGTTCACGCCTTCCGCTGGCCCGACCCGGACGACGTGCACGACTTCAACACCTACGCCAAAGAAATCAAGTCCGCCCCCGACGACCGCTTGATCCGCGTCGCCGCCTACGAGCCGTTCCTACTGTATGCGGCCATGCGCGGCATGGAGCAGGCGATGATGGACCTGCTGGCCGAACCCGACATCGCGGATGCGATTCTCGCCCACATTTTCGACTACTACTACCGCTTCAACACGCGGATGTGGGAGATCGGCCAGGGCCGAATCGACCTGACGTACGTGGCCGAGGACCTGGGCAGCCAGAGCAGTCTCTTGTTCGGCCTGGAGCAGATTCGCCGGTTCCTGCTGCCCAACCAGAAGAAGATGGCCGACCAGGCCCGCCGCTACGGCATCCACATTTTCTACCACACGGATGGGTCGGCCCGGCTGGCCATCCCGGAGCTGCTGTCCGTGACCGGCATCGAGGTTCTCAACCCCATCCAATGGCGCTGCCCGGGCATGGAGCGCGAGGGCCTGGTGCGGGATTTCGGCAGCCGGCTGATCTTCCACGGCGCCATGGACAACCAGCAGACCATGCCCTTTGGCACGGTGGAGGATGTCCGCCAGGAAGTGCTGGACAACATCCGCATCTTCTCCCCCGCCCGCTGGGTGTGCGCCCCCTGCCACAACCTCCAGGCCGTCTCGCCCACGGCCAACATCATCACCCTGTACGAAACGATTCACGAGCACGGGAGGCTTGAGTGAAAACGTAATCTGCGATTCTGGATGGCTGACGCGGCCGCGTTTCCTTGCCGCCACGGAAGATTTCGCACGAAGGCACGTGCTGGTTTTTCAACCCCGGCAGGGGTTGGAGAGCTACAGCCCAGGGTTGCCGAGCACGGCGAGGCTACCCTGGGTTACGCCGACGCAAGTTTCTACCCCGGCAGGGGTTGAATAGCACCACGGCGGGCAGAATTGTTCGGGATGCAGCTATTCAACCCCTTCCGGGGTTGTGCGCAATTTCTGGCCTCCGGTTCCCCGGGTAGCTGGCCGCTTCGCGGTCTTCGCCAACCCGGGGCTGGAGCTATTCCAACCCCTGCCGGGGTTGAAGCTCAAGAATGCATCGCTTTCCGGAACATTTGCGGCCACCCTCACCCTCATGCGAAATCCGCCACGGCACCCACACCCACCAAATCACGCCGAATGGCCCTGCCACTTCCTACCGCTTGGCCTCCAGCTTCCGAATGATCGCATCGGCCATCTGGCTGGTTCCCACGGCCGTCGGGTCATCGCGGTCGAGCTTCATATCGTAGGTCACATCCTTGCCTTCACGGATGATGTCGGCCGTGGCGCGCTCCAGGCGGTCGCCGGCGATGGTTTCGCCGATGTGCCGCAGCATGAGCATACCCGAGAGGATCAAGGCGGTCGGGTTGACCTTGTTCTGTCCCTTGTACTTGGGTGCGGAGCCGTGCGTGGCCTCGAAGATGGCGCCCTTGTCGCCGATGTTCGCCCCCGGCGCCACCCCCAGCCCGCCCACCAGGCCGGCGCACAGGTCCGAAAGAATGTCGCCGTACAGGTTGGGCAGCACGATCACATCATACAGCTCGGGCTTCTGCACGAGTTGCATGCACATGTTGTCGACGATGCGGTCCTCGAACTCGATATCCGTGTATTTGCCCGCCACCTCGCGCGAAATCTCCAGCCACAGGCCATCGGTGAACTTCATGATGTTGGCCTTGTGCACGGAGGTGACTTTCCGGCGACCGTTGGCGCGGGCGTACTCAAAGGCGAAGCGGACGATCCGCTCGGTGCCCTCCACGCTGATGGGCTTGATGCTGATGCCCGTGGTGGCGCGGCCCGAAACGATCTTCTTGCCCTTGCTGGTGGCGTTGATCGTGTCGAACACCTGGCCGGCATCCTCGGTGCCGCGCTCAAACTCGATGCCCGCGTACAGGTCCTCGGTGTTCTCGCGGACGATCACCAGGTCGATGTCCTCGTACCGGCTGCGCACGCCGGGGTAGCTCTTGCACGGCCGCAGGCACGCGTACAGGCCCAGGCTTTGGCGCAAATGCACGTTCACGCTGCGAAAGCCCGTGCCCACCGGCGTGGTGACGGGGGCTTTGATGCAGGCATCGGCCGCCTTGATGGCCTCGAGGGTTTCCTCCGGCAGCGGCGTGCCGGCCGTCTCCATCACATCCACGCCGGCCTCGGCGAAGGACCAGTTGATGGGCTTGGCGCCGCGCGTCGTCGCCACCGCCGCATCGAGACAGCGCCGCGTCGCCTCGGCGATTTCCGGACCGATGCCATCGCCGCGAATCATGCACACGTTGTGAGCCATGAGGTTTCTCCGATAAAGCGGGGTATGCTAGCGATCTTGAGCCGGGGCGTCAACTCGGGGGAGGCTAAGACAAAGAAGATTAGCAGAGATGCAGGGGATAAGAAAAGACTTAGAAGGTGAAAGAAGGCAACGACACCGTGGCCGCATAATTCTCAGCCGCAATTCCGGCAGTTTATATATTTCTTGCCTTTATCCCCTGCATCCCCTGCATCCCTGCTAATTTTCTTACTCCGCTAGATCAGCTCGCTGTCCCGCCGCGCGTACGTCCAGGCATCGCCGGCACGCTGGTACTCGAGGATTTCGCCGGGCGCAAAGAACAGGGCGATCTCCTGCTGGGCCGAAGCTGCCGAGTCGCTGCCGTGAACGAGGTTGTAGCGTTTGGAGAGGCCAAAGTCGCCGCGGATCGTGCCGGGCTGGGCATCGGGCCCGAAGGTGCTGCCCATCAAGGCGCGGGCCACGCGCACCGCGTCGTTGCCTTCCAGCACCATCGCCACGACCGGGCCGGCGGTCATGAACGCCAGCAGGGGCTCATAGAAATCCTTGCCGCGATGCACGGCGTAATTCCGCTCGGCCAGCTCGCGCGAGATGCGCATCAGCTTCATGCCCGCCAGCTTCAGCCCCTTGGCCTCGAAGCGAGCCACAATCGCGCCCACCAGCCCGCGCTGCACGGCATCCGGTTTCAGGATGACCAGCGTTTGTTCCATAACGACCTCGAAGAATCACCGTGGCACGGGCGTCTCGCCCGTGAGTCGCACGGCCATCTTGGCCGTGTTTCCGGCTGTTTTCTTTATTTCGCCACGGGCGAGACGCCCGTGGGACTCATGGGCGAGACGCCCATGCCACGTATTCAACTGCCGTCTTCCTTGATCCCCAGATCCCGGAGCTTGCGGTACAGCGTCCGCTCGCCGACGCCCAGGATGGCCGCCGCCTGCTCGCGATTGCCCGCCACCATCTTCAGCGTGTTGCGGATGAGCTGCTTCTCGGCCTCCTCGATGCTCAGGCCCACCAGGTTGCCGGGTCTATCCGCCGTGGCCGCCGTAGTCGGCGGCAAATAAACCTCTGGCGGCAGGTCGGAAAGCGTGAGCTTGCCGCCGGCGTCGGTGTCGGCCAGAACCACCATGTTCTCGATCACGTTGCGGAGCTGCCGCACGTTGCCCGGCCAGTCGTACGCCATCAGCACGCGCCGCGTCTCGGCGGTCATGCCGGTGATGGCCTTGTCGTGCCGCTGGGCGGCGGCCTTCAAAAAGTGCTCGATGAGCACCGGAATATCCTCCCGCCGTTGCCGTAGCGGCGGCAGCGAGAGGTATGCCCCGCGGATGCGGAAATACAGGTCCTCGCGGAATTTCCTGGCAGCCACCATTTCGGTCAGGTCGCGGTTGGTGGCGGAGATCAGCCGCACGTTCACGTGCACCGATTCGTTGGAGCCCAGGCGGACGAGCTCGCCGTTCTCCAGCACGCGCAGCAGCTTGGCCTGCATGTTGACGGGCATGTCGCCCACCTCGTCGAGGAAAATCGTGCCGCCATCGGCGTGCTCGAATCGCCCCGCGCGGTCGCCGGCGGCGCCGGTGAAGGCGCCTTTGACGTGCCCGAACAGCTCATCCTCCAGGATGCTCTCCGATAAGCCGGCGCAGTTGAGCGTCACCAGCCGGTTCTCCTTCCGCCGCGAGCGGACGTGGATGGCCCGCGCCAGCAGCTCCTTGCCCGTGCCGCTCTCGCCCTGGATCAGCACCGGCAGGTCGCTGGGGGCCACGCGGCGGATGGTGTCGAGGATCTGCAGCACCGCCGGCGAGACGCCGATGAAATCGTCGAAATCGTACCGTTCATCAAGCTGCCGGCGCAGCTCGTGCACCGTCCGCTCCAGGGCCGTCTTCTCCACCGCCCGCTGCACCACGGTCCGCAGCTCGTCGATGTCGATGGGCTTTTCCACGTAATCGAACGCCCCCTGCTGCAGCGCGCTGCGGCAGGTATCGATCGAGGAGTGCGCGGTGATGAGAATCACCTCCGTGCCCGGGGAATGTTGGCGCACGCCGCGCAGCACGCCCAGGCCGTCGATCAGGCCGCCCAGAACCAGGTCCGTCACGACCACGTCGAAATGCTGCGTCTGGACGCGGGCGACGGCCGCATCGCCGCTGTTGACCGTGGCGGTGTGGTGGCCCAGCCGGCCCAGGCCCTCGGCGATCACCTCCGCGTGGGCCGCCTCATCATCCACCACCAGGATATCCGCACGAATGTTCGCTAATTCCAGCATGATGCGTAGGCTATCGGTCAGCCGCGGGTATGTCAATCCGAGCGAGCCAAGAGCGAGACAAGGGGCCACATCGGGATTTACGATGCCACTTGTGCAGGCATTCTCGCGATACCACTACCCGTTGTGGTTAAAGTCGCCCGTCGCCGGTCAACTGTGCGCGGCGCACAGTCGGAATCCTCGGTCAACGGTCCATTATGGACAGTTGAAATCACCGGTCGACTGTCCGCGGCGGACAGTTGGGCTATACTAGCTCAGCAGCTTCTGCAACTCTTTCAGATACCCCTGCAGCACGCGCAGGGGAATGCGGTCCAGGGCCGGCTCCAGCACCTTGCCCGAGATGAAATCGAGCACGGCCTGGCGGCCCTTATCGCCGTACTGGCTGAGCTGCTCGGCGTGCTCGGGCGCACGCTGAAGCTGGCCGGCCACCATGTCCAGGCAGTAGTTGACCACCATGTGGTGCAGATCGACAGCGCTGACTTCCTCGGGGTCCTTCTGGCTGAGCCGCGGCGACACCTCTTCGCGCTGGGTCTCGGCCAGCAGCTCGCGATCGGCGGCCATGGCCCGCTCCACCTCGCGCTGCCGGCGGCGCTCGTCTTCCTCATTCAGCGGCGCCAACTCCAGCGGCTCCTGGCCTTCGGGGGCGGGAATGAAATTCGACCGCTGGCAGTGCGGGCATTTGCCGCGCTTGCCGCCGGCGTCATCGGGGGCCTCCACCAGGTTGCCGCAATACTCGCAATGGAATTTAATCGGCATCGCTTTGCTCCCTACTCGCCCATGGCCTTGATGATCAGCCGTTTTCGCCGCTGGCCGTCGAACTCCGCGTAGAANNGGGCACGATCACCTGGTGATGCACCAGCAGGTTTTTCAGGTGGGCATCGCCGTTGGTCTCGCCGGTGTGGTGGTGGCGGTAGTCATCGCGGACGGGCGCTAACTCCTCCAGCCACTCGTCGATATCCGCCAGCAGGCCCTGCTCGGCATCGTTGACGAACACGCCGGCGGTNNGGGTGATGTTGATGTACTCGCGCCGCCGCTGCGTGTTGAACGAGATGTACTCGGTCTTGCTCTTCATGATGCTGGACCCTTGGGGCCGACGCCGCCGCGGCCCAGCAGCAGCCGCACCGCCAGCAGGAAGACCGCCGCCAGCAGGAAATACGGCAACAGCAGCAGCAGTGCCAGCGAGAACACCAGCGAAATCAGAAACAGCACCGCCAGCGCCAACCCCAGCAGCCACAGCCATAGGCGCCAGGACCGCCGGCCAGCCGTGCCATCGCCGATGCGCCGTACCTTGACCCACATGGACTGGCCTTCCCGCACCGGCGGTTCTCCTGCCGCCGCACGGTTCGTACAATAACCGCCGGCCCAAAAGAAGGCTAGAGGCTGGAGACCAAACGAAGGAGGCTGTAGACTGTAGGCTGTAG
>PMYD01000115.1 GCA_003171335.1 Phycisphaerales bacterium | reverse complement strand
CGTGGCTGCACAAGACAGCAGCCACGGCACCCGGCATCCAGCCGCCATGGCACCCAGCGCAAGATCTCTTAGCCTCCGCAGGAGGCATCTGATAGTAGCCCCTGGCGCTGCCCTGACGCGAGCGTTTTAACAGCGAGCGAAGGGCGAGCCTGGGGTAAAACGTCCCCAATACAATCGAGCCCGGCAGGGCGATTGAATGGTCCGACATGCAGGCGCACCGAAGAATGTAGCGTTTCAATCGCCCTGCCGGGCTCTTTGGAGGGGCCGCCACATTACCCCAGGCTCGCCGCTCGCTGCTAAAACGCTCGCGGCATTGCCAGGGGCTACTATCAATCGCCCTGCGGGCTCAAATCCGAGGTATGGCCAAGTGGTCCGAGGTGCTGCGATGCAGCCTATTTCGCCGCCATCCAGTTATCCCCCACCCCCGTGTCCACGCGCAGCGGCACGCTCAGCGGGATGGCGGATTCCATCTCGGAGATGATCATCTGCCGCTCGGGTTCGACGGCCCCCTCGGGAATCTCGAACACCAGCTCATCGTGGATCTGGAGCAGCAGCCGGCTGGGCCGGTTTTCCGCCGCGAGCCGGCCGTGGATGGCGATCATGGCCCGCTTGATCAGGTCCGCCGCCGAGCCCTGCACCACGGAGTTGATGGCCATGCGCTCGGCGGCCGCACGGCGGGAGGGGTTGCGGCTGCTGATGTCGGGGATGGGCCGGCGGCGCTTTAAAATGGTCTCCACGTAGCCGGCACGGCGGGCCTGCTCCACGCATTCGTGCAGGAAGGCATCAATCGCCGGGAACCGCCGGCGATGCCGCGAGATGAAATCCTGCGCCTCCGTGCGGCCGATCCGCAGCACCTGGGCCAGACCGTGCGCCGTCTGGCCATAGATGATGCCGAAATTCACCGTCTTGGCCCGCGCGCGCTGCTCGGCGGTCACCTCGTCGGCCGGTACGCCGAACACCTCGCCGGCCACGATGCGGTGGATGTCGCGGCCGGCGGCAAACGTCTCCATCAGCGTGCGGTCCTGGCAGAAATGGGCCAGCACGCGCAGCTCCACCTGGTTGTAGTCGGCCGAGAGAAGCTTGAAACCCCTCTCCGCCACAAACGCCGAGCGAATGGCCCGCCCCACCGCCGAGCGGATGGGGATGTTCTGCAGGTTGGGCTCGCTGCTGGAGAGGCGGCCCGTGATGGTGCCGGCCTGGTTGAACGAGGCGTGCACGCGCCCGGTCTGCGGGTGGATGTGCTCGGCCAGCGTCCGCAGATACGTCCCCAATAGCTTGGTGAGCTGGCGGTACTCCAGCACCACGGCGGGTAGCTCGTGGTAGATGGTCAGGGCCTCCAGCACGGCCGCATCGGTGGATTGGCCGGTCTTGATCTTCCGCACCTGCGGCAGTTTGAGCCGGTCGAAAAGCACCTCGGCGAGCTGGATCGGGCTATCCGGGTTAAACGGCCCCCCCGCCAGCAGCATGATCCGCTCGCGCAGGCGGTCGGCCTCGACCGCCATGGCCTGCTCCTGGCGCTTCAGCTCCTGCGGGTCGACGCGGATACCGGCCAGTTGCATGTCCGCCAGCACGGTCACCAGCGGCAGCTCCACCTGGCGGAAGAGCTCGGCGAGCCCCTCTGCGGCTAAAAGCGGCTCCAGCAACTCAGCCAGCCGCAGCGACAGGTCGGCATCCTCGCCGGAATACACGGCCACGGCGCGGGTGGCCACGCAGTCGATTGTCACCTTTTTAGCGCCGCTGCCGATCAGGTCCGAAATGGGAATGCAGCGATGGTTCAGGCGCCGGGCGGCCACGGCGTCGAGCCGGCCGTCGGCGGCGGCATCGAGCACCCAGGAGCCCAGGTACGTGTCAAAGTCGATGCCGGCAAGCTCCATGCCCGCCCGCTTCAGGACGATCAGGTCGTACTTGATGTTGTGCCCGACCTTTTTGATCTTCGGGTCGGCCAGGATCGGCCCGAGCCATTCGCGAAATGTTTCCATCGGCACGACCGGGCAGCCCATGGGCGCACGCACGGGCACGTAGAAGGCCTTGCCGCTCTCCCAGGAGAGCGACACGCCCACCAGTTCGGCCCAGATGGGGCGCTTGTCGGTGGTCTCGGTGTCGACGGCCAGCTTCTTCACGCCGGCCATTTGCGCGATGAGCGACTTGAGGCCCTCGACCGTATCGACCAGGCGATAGTCGAAATCCGCCGCACACGCCTGGGGCGGCGCCGGCGGCGCGCTGGCCGCGGCAGCCGGTGGCGCTGGCGCCGGCGCGATGGAATCCTGGGCCGCCGGGGCCGGCGCAGGTGGCGGTTCGGCGGGGGCAAAGAGATCGGCCGCAAAATGCGGCTTTTGATTCGCCGGCGATGGTGGCGCCGAAGCTGGCCCCGCGGGCGCGGCTGCCGTCGCCGCCGATGGCCCAGCCGCCGGCCGCAGGCCCTCGGCCGCGAGTTTTTCCATCGGCTCGATCAGCCGGCGAAAATCCAGCTCGCGGAAGATCGGCAGCAGCGCTGCCCCGTCGATCCCGTGCCAGCGGAAGGATTCCAGCTCGCCCTGGATGGCCGCATCGCGTTGTAGTGTCACCAGTTGCCGCGTCAGGGCAAGCTGCGGCGCGAAGGCCCGCACGCTTTCGCGCAGCTTGGGCGACAATTCATCCGCGTGCGCCAGCACGGCCTCGGCAGTGCCGTACTGGGCGATCAGCTTGGCCGCCGTCTTGGGCCCGATGCCCTTGACGCCGGGCACGTTGTCGGAGGTGTCGCCCATCAGCGTTTGCACCTCAACGGCCTGCTGGGGGCTGTAGCCCTTGTTGGCGGCCAACCAGGCGGGGTCGATGGTTTCATCCTTCATCGGGTCGTACATCACCACCTGGTCGGCCAGGAGCTGCTCGAGGTCCTTGTCGCGGCTGACCAGCACCACCTGCACATCCGGGCCGGCGAAGCGGGCGGCCGCGGTGGCCAGGTAGTCATCGGCCTCGAGGCCGCCGCCGCACCAGATGGGGATGTGCATGGCGGCGACGATCTGGGCGATCCGCCGCTCCTGGATGGGCAGGTCCTCCGGCCGCGCCTGCCGCGTCGCCTTGTACTGGGCGTACAGGGCCGTGCGCTGCAGCTCGTGGCGCGGGCTATCCATGGCCATGGCCAGGTAATCCGGGCGGCGAGCCTCCAGGAGGTTTAACAGCATCGTGGTGAAGACGTACGTCGCCCGCGTCGGCTCGCCGGATGGGCTGGTCAGGTCGCGAAACGGGGCGTAGTAGGCCCGGTAGATCTGGCTGTGCCCGTCGATGATGTAGAATGTTTTGGTGCCCACGATCAGCCCTGTTAGCGTAGCGATTTGCGGGGGATAGTTCAACATGGCGAAGAGGACACGAAGACCACGAAGATCACAAAGGACACGAAGAAAAACGGGAGGAGTGAAGGCAGAAACTGCGACTCCGGAATCTTAATCCTGAATCTCGCCTCTTTCTTTGTGATCTTCGTGGTCTTTGTGATCTTTGTGTCCTCTTCCCTTGCATTTGCACCACCGCCGCCATGAGAAATCTGTTGACGAACCCCCGTCAAAAACCCATACTGCCTCTGGTCGGTGCGTTGCCCAAGAGCCCGCCAGATACTTTAGCCAAAAGAGCCTAAAGAGAGTTCACTGAAGGAGCTGTGAGATGGCACGGGTAGTTCAACGTCGCAGCAGCCCCCCTTACGCGGTCCTGGTGCTGACGGGCCTGATGGTGGCGTTCCTGGTCGCCGCGGTGGTCCTGGGGGCCTACTACAACACCGCGCGCGAGGACCTGGCCAAGATGAACACCGACAACGCCCAGGTCATTCGCAACCTGGATAAGGGCGAGGCCTATAGCGCCAATCTGGCGGCGGCCCGCACCGCCAGCCAGTCGCTGGTGGGCTACCTTCTGGCTCAGGCGGACCAGCTAAAGAAGGACAAGGCCGACCTGACCAGCCAGGTGGCCGAAAAGAACGCCGAGCTGGAAAAGGCCAGCGCCGACGCCAGCGAGCAGCGCGCCGGCCGCGCCGCCGCCGAGAATGACCGCAACGAGGCCAAGGCCACGCTGGCCCAGCAGCGGCTGGCGTTCGAGACCGCCGAGGCCGACGTCGCCAAGGCGCTGGCCACCGAGCGCGACCGCAACGCCGCCCTGAGCGATTCCTACGACAAGGCCCTGGCCGAGGCCCGCCAGTCCTGGAACAGCCGCATCGAGGAGAAGGACCGCCAGGTCGCCGACATGGAGAC
Organism: Phycisphaerales bacterium; assembly: GCA_003171335.1. Lineage (GTDB taxonomy): Bacteria > Planctomycetota > Phycisphaerae > SM23-33 > FEN-1343 > FEN-1343. Next base: position 37,186 of record PMYD01000115.1, on the reverse strand, counting down.
CCAGCTCCGCAAGCTGCAGCACGATCTGTTGGTGGCCCAGACCAAGGTGGCCGAGGCCGAAGGCCGCATCCGCAACAGCAAGCATGCCGCCGACCGCGGCCCCGAGCCGGATGGCAAGCTCATCAGCATCGATGTGCGGAAGAACATCGGCTACATCGACCTGGGCAAAGAAGACCGCATCCATATCGGCACGACCTTCGCCGTTTTCGACGGCCACGGCGAGATCAAGAACGACACCAAGCCCAAGGGCCAGGTGATCGTCAAGAACGTGATGGCCAAGACGTCCGAGGTGGAGATCGTCCCGGCCGCCGCGGGTAACCCGGTGCTGGCCGGCGACCTGATCGCCAACGTGGCCTACGACCGCCGCGGCACGGTGGTATTTTTCGTCGTCGGCGGCTTCGACCTCAACGGCAACGGCGTGGAGGATGAGCACGGCGCCGAGTCCGTGCAGAACATGATCCGCCAGTACGGCGGCAAGGTGGTCGATCAGATCACGCCCGATGTGGACTACGTGGTCACCGGCGATGCGCCCAAGCTGCCGCCGCGGCCGGCCCCGGGCAGCCCGCAGAGCCAGATGCAGCTCTGGCAGGACAAATACGCCCGCCTCGATCAGTACCGCAAGGCCGTCGAGGATGCCAAGACCTTCCAGATCCCCGTGCTGAACACCAACCGCCTGCTGGCACTCTTGGGTCGGGCCTCTAATCCTTAGTAGTCTTTGTGCGGAAGGAAACCACAGAGGACACAGAGACAAAAAGAGAGTAAAGGCGGAAGAAAGTAACGACCAGACAAAGAATAGCAGGACAAAAGAACAGAAACGGCGTGGAGAGTTAATGAACTCTTCACGCCGTTCTTATTTTCCAGGCGTTTTCTTCGCCTTTACCCCATCAAGCCTTTTCTTCTCTGCGTCTTTCTCTGTGACCTCTGTGGCCTCTGTGGTTTACCTCTGACAGGACAAAAGAACAGAAACGGCGTGGAGAGCAATCAACTCTTCACGCCGTTCTTATTTTCCGGGCGTTTCTACGCCTTTACCCCATCAAGCCTTTTCTTCTCTGTTTTCTTCTTTGTGTTTCTCTGTGGCCTCTGTGGTTCCCTTCTGCGGAACGACCCTCACGCCGCCACCGCCCGGGCGGCTTTGGCGCGGCGGCGGGTCTTGCGCTGCTCGAGGCGCGGCTCTTCCACGTGGACCACGCTGTCGAAACCGTACTTGCCCGGCTCGACGCCGAAGGCGGCAAAATCGGTGTACCACAGGCCATCGGCGCAGTAACGGAATTTATACGTCCCCGGCGGTAACTCGAGCCAGGCCTTCCAGTAGCCGTCTTCCTGGCGGCTCATCAATAGCTCGCCCGCTCTCCAATGATTGAAATCGCCCGCCAGATACACGCTTTGCGCCTGGGGACGATAGAAGCTGAACTCCACTCTGCCATCAGTGCCATGAACCATGATCAGATTCCCTTCTCTAAAACCGCGCCTCGGCGCTCTCGCCGAACAGCGCTGCCGGCGAACCATTCGCTGGTGGCATATCGTCGCCGCCAGGACCGGACTTGACTGCCTGTACTCGTGCCGCGTTTGATTCTTATCTGTGCTCGTGTCTCGTTTGGGCGTTGCGCCAAGCGCGCGCAACACCATTGAACTACGCTCTGGGGACCCTCGGGCCGCCAAGCCCGAGGCAGGTCTGCCGGGCTCCTGAACCACTCCCGCCACTGCGCTACCGGAGAGGACCGTTTCCTGTTCGGTTCTGTCCGGACATTCTTAATCTAGTGGTTTCCCGAGGGCGCATTCAAGAGCCACCTTCCGACATAGGGGACATAATAATTGGCAGGCGCCGAAAGTGAGTCTTCTTACATGCGGCACAAGCACGAGTTGCGCGGAGAGATAGGAAATTCCCCGGCGGCTCAAAGATTTTTTTTTGCCCTACGGGAAAGTCCTTACCGCCGCAGGCATCTTGCTAAAGCCCAGCGCGCCGCCGCCGCCACGCAGTCATCCTCATGCGTGGCCAATCGCGCCAGGGCCGCCGCCGCCTGGGGCAGCCGGCATTGCCCGGCCGCGATGGCGGCGTTGCGCAGCAGACCCTCGTAACCCGCACGGCGCACGGCGGAGCCGCGCGTGGCCTGATCCCACTCTTGGGCCGACCACGTCAGCATCATCGCCACATCCGCCCGCCCCACCTGCCCGTGCGGCTGCGCCAGCTCCTCCATGCCCCCCGCCGCCTTCTGGTTATGTGGGCAGACGCGCTGGCACAGGTCGCAGCCGAACACCTGGCCGGCCAGCTTGAAGCGCTCGCCATCCAGCTCGCCGCGGTTCTCAATCGTGGCCCAACTGTTGCACCGCCGCGCATCCAGCACGTAGGGCGCCACCAGCGCCCCATTGGGACAGGCCTCCAGACATCGCGTACAATCGCCGCAGCCATCCGGCCGTGGCGCATCGGCCGGCAGTTCCACGCTCAGGATGATCTCGGCCAGCAGGATGTAGCTGCCGCATTGCGGGTGAATGAGGCAGGCGTTCTTCCCGATCCATCCCAGCCCCGCCGCCGCCGCCAGCTCGCGCTCCAGCAAGGGCGCGGTATCCACGCAGCAGAGGGTTTGCAGCCCATCCACCTGGGCCGCAAGCTCATCGGCCAGTTTTCTGCTGCGGCTCTTGAGCACGCGGTGATAGTCCCGCCCGCGGGCGTAGCGGGCGATGGGTGATTCTTCCGCCCGGCCGGCCGCCGCGACGTCGCTATCCTCCGCCCGGCCGGCGTAACCGGCCGCCAGGCACAGCACGCTCCGCGCCCAGGGCCAGGCGGCGCGCACATCGCACCGCCGCCGCACATCGCGCGCCATGAACTGCATCGACGCGTGGTAGCCCTGCGCCACCCACTGCGCCAAAGCCTCCGTATGCAGCGCCGGCCGCACCGGGGCCACGCCGGCGGCCACAAACCCAAGCTCGCCCGCGCGGCGAAGGGCGAATTCTCTTATCTCCTGCACCGACCGCATGCCCCAGTGTACTGAGAATGAACGAACCAACACCATCGCTCTTTTCAGCATCGCAGGCTGCTGGCCATCTTTCCCTGAAAACTCCGCTGATTCTGTGAATGATCGCAATAGGTGACTGACGTAACTTATGTTCATTACGTGTGTTACAGAGGATGCGAAAAACGTGTTCGCTTGCCGACTTTTGTCTTGACGAAACTGGCTATCCAGGGTATAGTAGCGGCTGTAATGATTCTTGAACTGTCATGTCGGTTTGAGTGGTTTGCGACACCTACCGGTCATCTCGTCCATTTCCTGATGCCGGGCCGTTTGGGGCGATCCTGCGCAGATCGCCGGCCCACCAGGCCCAACGAGGCGACCGTTCACATAGACAGGGGAGCCGGCCGCCTCTGGCGCGCCCTCCCGACGGGTCGTTTCTGGATCCGATGTTGCTCTTTGCTCCAATGCGGTTCTTGTTTTCGTCGTGCGAAAGCCCAGCCTCGGAATAACAGGGACGGATTTTGCTCCTTCTTCAATTTGCAATTTGCAATTTGCAATTTGAAATTCTTCTTCGTCCCACGCATGGGGTTCGCCATCCGACGTGGAGCGTTCGGTGCAGGTTGCTCCGCGGCGGCGCGGCCGCTTCCATCGGCCCGCGTGAACAACAACGATGATGGACGGGGGTCCGGGCGGCACCGGCGTATCGACCTCCGCGGCGAGCTGAGCCGTATGAGCCCTTACGCGCTGGGGACCGGCGGCGCTGCCCTTCCAGGCAGGCCCCGGGTCGATCCAGCGCGCGGCGAAAGAGAAGCGCCGCCCTCCTTTGTTGTCAGATCCCGGACGCGAGATCCGGGCACGTTGGCAACCCGGCCAAGACGAGCCGGAAAGCGGTCCATATCGCCGTGCGTACTCATCACATGGCCAAGCCCCATGTTCCTGAAGCACGGGCCTGATGGATCGGGTGCGGCCGCGACAGCGGCCAAGCGGCGGGCTTTTTTGTCTACGGGTTCCACAGGCGTTGGGCTTGTGTTCCTTGGTGGCACAGGCTTTGGGCCTGTGTTCCTTGGTGGCACAGGCTTTGGGCCTGTGTTCCTTGGTGGCACAGGCTTTCAGCCTGTGTTCCTTGGTGGCACAGGCTTTCAGCCTGTGTCCCTTCTCCCGCTTCCCTCCACCAGAGGCGCGCGCACCGTGGCAGCGCCCTCCTCTGCCGTTTTTCCAGCCGAGGCGGCCGGCGCGCCGGCGTGTCCCCGATCCTTGGACCGCCACCCCTCTGGAAGCCCACGAGGCCGCGGATACCGGCGTTCCGGGTGGACCTGTGTTCTCGAACGGGCGGTTGTCAGTGCGGGCGGACTCGTCGCCCGCGGTGCGACACGCGCCTTCCAGAACCCCATGCGTGCTTTTGCGTCGGATGCGGCGGCCCGGCCCTTCTACGTAACAAGCCGGCCGCCTTTGCGCATACAGCGCCTGCCGGGAGTCTGGCCGTGCCCCGGCAGGCCGGGACCCATTGGTCTGCGGCAGGAGGGTATCGCTTTATGATTTCGCCGCGGTAGCATATGCTGTCCCTCATTGATGAGCCGGCGCTTCGGCCGCCGGGGGGTTTTTGCGCGCGCGAAGAAAAGAAAGGTAGCAGGGATGCAGGGGATGCAGGGGATAAAGACAATGATGGAAGAGCCAAGAGAGCGGATGGCCGGAAAAGGAGGACCTCCCCAGCGGCCACGCAGCATTGGGTGCCGTGACTGCGTCCCTTTGCAGCCACGCGTCATCGGAACAACACTTATGAACTCAAACGCCGCATCTGTCATGAACTGAAACGCCGCCGGATCGAAACACTCGCGGCGACAATATTCGCAGACTCGTGGCTGCAGAAAGATGCAGCCACGGCACCCAGCCCCCCCTCATGGCGAAATCCTCCGCGGCGCCCGGGCTCTTTCCGCCTTTGTCTTCATCCCCTGCATCCCCTGCATCCCTGCTACTTTTTCTTCTTCCCTCGCGCTAAAACCTTCCCCGCCGCTGCGCCAGGAACTGGATCAGCGCCTTGTCGAAGGTCATGGCGTTGTCCACGACCACGAAATCAGCGCGCACGTGCTGGCATTCCCGCCGGTACGTGGCGACGAAGCGGTTGATGGCCTCGATGTAGGCCGCGCGGATGGCGCGCGGATCGGCCGCCACGGTGTCGGCGCTCTCGGGGTCTTCAAAGCGCGTCGGGCCCTCAAAGGGCAGCACGCGCTCGGCGTGGTCGAAGATCTGGAAGAGGATCAGGTCGTGCCCGCGAAAGCGCAGGTGGTGCAGGGCGTCGATCACGGCGGCCTGCTCGGCCAGCAGGTCCGACAGCAGGATGATCAGCCCGCGGCGGCGGATGCGCTCGGCCAGCTCGTGCAGGATGGCCGCCAGGCCGGTTTTGCCCTGGGGCCGCGTCCGTGCCAGCGTCCCCAATATATTCACCAGGTGCGTGCGCTTGGAGCGCGGCGGCAGGAACTCGCGCACGCGGTCGTTGAACACGGCCAGGCCCACGGCGTCCTGCTGGTGGATCATCATGTAGCCCAGGGCGGCCGCCAGGCAGATGGCGTAGTCCATCTTGGTCATGCGATCGCCGGTGGCGAAGTCCATGGAGGCCGAGGCATCCACCAGCAGGTAGGCGTCCAGGTTGGTCTCGGCCTGGAACTTTTTCGTATAAAAGCGGTCGGTCTTGGCGTACACGTTCCAGTCGATCTGCCGCGGGTCATCGCCGGGGTAGTACTTGCGGTGCTCGCTGAACTCCACGGAAAAACCGTGGTACGGCGAGTTGTGCAGGCCCGAGAGAAAACCCTCGACGATGAAGCGCGCCTTCAGGTCCAGCCGCCGGACCTGGCGGATGATGTCGGGGCGAAGATATTGTTCAACGGTCAGAGGCATTGCAAATTGCCAATTGTGCTTCGACTTCGCTCAGCACCCTGAGCCTGTCGAAGGGCAAATTGCCAATTGAAGAACACCCGTGACTCTCGTCCCTTGATAGATGTCCGGTCACGACCTGCGGAAACCTGGCGACATAGCAGGACCTGGTTCTCTAATTTGCAATTTGCAATTTGCAATTCGCAATTCCTCCCACGCGGCCGGACCTACAAATTCTCCAGCATATGCCCCATCTTATCGCGCTTCGTCTTCAGATACCCACGGCTGTCCCCATTTGCGGGCACCTCGATGGGCACGCGCTCGACGATCTCCAGCCCAAACCCTTCCAGGCCGTAGATCTTCTTGGGGTTGTTGGTCATCAGCCGCAGCTTGGAGAGGCCCAGGTCGCGCAGGATCTGGTTGCCGATGCCGTAGTCGCGCTTGTCGGCGTCGAAGCCCAGATGCGTGTTGGCCTGGACCGTATCGAGGCCCTGCTCGATCTGAAGCCGGTACGCGTGCAGCTTGTTTAATAGACCAATGCCCCTGCCCTCCTGCCGCACGTAGATGAGCGCGCCCTTGCCGGCCTTGGCGATCTCGCGCAGGGCCGCCTGGAGCTGGCCGCCGCAGTCGCAGCGGCGCGAGCCGAAGACATCGCCCGTGAGGCACTCGCTGTGCACGCGCACCAGCACCGGCTCGCCGTGCCCCACCGGCCGGCCATCGGGCGCCAGAACCCCCACGCCCCCCAGGCACAACGCCAGGTGCGGCTCCACATCCACCAGGCTGCGGTAGGCCACCAGGTGGAACGTGCCCTCCTCGATGGGCAGGTCGATCTCCTCGGCCCGCTCGATGAGTTTTTCCGTGCGCAGGCGGTACCGGATCAGGTCGGCGATGGTGCACATCTTCAGCCCGTGCTCGGCGCAGAACGCCTCCAAATCAGGGACGCGGGCCATCGTGCCATCATCCTTCATCACCTCGCAGATGACGCCGGCGGGCTTGAAGCCCGCCATGCGCGCCAGGTCGACGGCGCCTTCGGTCTGCCCAGCGCGCACCAGCACTCCGCCGGCGCGGGCCCGCAGGGGAAAGATGTGCCCCGGCCGCAAGAGGTCGGCCGGCCGGCAGTCATCGCGGATGGCCGTCAGCACGGTCCGCGCGCGGTCGGCGGCGCTGATGCCCGTGGTGGTGCCCTTGGCCGCATCGACGCTGACCGTGAAGGCCGTGCCGAAGGAGGTGGTGTTCTCCTGCGACTGGGCGTACAGGTTCAGGTCGTCGCACTTGGCGCCCGTCAGCGGCAGGCAGATGAGCCCGCGCCCGAATCGCGCCATGAAGTTGATGCCCTCGGGCGTGACCTTCTCGGCCGCCAGGACCAGGTCGCCCTCGTTCTCGCGCGACTCATCATCAATGAGCACGATCAGGCGGCCGGCCCGCATCTCATCCAGGATTTCCGGGATCGAACTAAACGGCATCACGGTTTCCTTTGTTCGCCCTCAAAAGGGCCCAGCCGCGCTGGGTACGTCCCTGATTTCTCGTGCTGCTCGGCCCGGGTCAAGAGCGCCATGCCCATCCGCGTGTAGCTGATCACCGCCAGCACGCTGGAGCCGGCCGCCGCATAACACAGGAGGCGGGCCAGGGCGCTGCCCAGGCCGGCCCCATAGCCGGCCAAGAGCCCGTTCACATCCGGTGCGGCCAGGATGGCCAGCACCATCGCCAACTGCACCACCGTGCACAGCTTGCCGGCCCGCGATGGACTGACCTGCAGGTGGCCGGTGAACAGGAAGATCACCAAAAAACCCACGACCACCCACAAGTCCTTGGCCACGATGACCACCGCCACCCAGGGCATCAGCCGCACGGCCGGCACGCTGGCCGTGCCGGTGGCCAGCAGGATGACCGTGCTGATGATCAGCAGCTTGTCGGCCAGCGGGTCCAAAAACCTGCCCAGCCGGGTGATCTGCCCGCGGTGGCGGGCCAGGTATCCGTCGAGATAGTCGCTGGCGGCCATCACGGCGAAAACCGCGATGACGGCGTGACGCGCCCAGAGCCACTCGTGCTGGTAAATCAGCAGCACCACGACCGGCGCCACGCCCACCAGCCGCACCAGGCTGATGCGGTTGGGCCAGTTGAGCCCGCGCCACAGGGTCGGCCACCGGTCGCTCATGGGCGATAGCCCCCCGCCGCCGCGCGCCCGGCGGCGGATTTGGCAGCCGCCAGCCAGTCCAGGTGCATGGGCCGCTCCAGCCGTATCATGGCGCTATGATACGGCCCGGCGCGATGGCGAACAACCCTCTTGGGCCACACTTTGGGCCCGCGGCCAAAGCGGCAGCGGCGCGGCCGTGGACAGCCGGCCGGCGGCGCGAGTACACTGTAGCAACGCCCCGCGGGGCCAGCAGGAGCCGATCCATGATGCGAATGCCCATAGCCGCCGGCACGTTCTACGAGGCCTCCCCGGCCGCCTGCCGCGCCGCCGTCCGCCGCCTGCTCGAGCAGGCCCGGTTGCCCGAGGACGCGCCAAAGAACTGCATCGGCGGCCTCGTGCCGCACGCCGGCTGGGTGTGCAGCGGCGCGGTGGCGGCGCTGACCTTCAAGGCGCTGGCGCAGGACTGGAACGGCGGCACGCTGGTGCTGCTGGGCGCGGTGCATTCGCGCACCGAGCCGCAGGCGCTGGTGTATCCCTCGGGCTCGTGGCAGACGCCGCTGGGGACCGTGGCGGTCGATGAGGAGGTGGCGGAGGCGCTCCTGGCCGCGTCGGACGATATCGTGGCCGATCCCAACGCGCATGGCGGCGAGCACAGCCTGGAGGTGCAGCTGCCGCTCATCCAGGAGCTGTGGCCGCAGGCCAAGATTGTCCCCATTATGGCGCCCCCCTCGCCGCTGGCCGCGGAGGCGGGCCGGGCCATCGGTCAGGCGCTGGCGGCCTTGCGCCGCCGCGTGCCGGTGATCGGCAGCACGGATCTGACGCACTACGGCCCGCGCTATGGCATGATGCCCGCCGGCACGGGCAAGGCGGGCCTGGAGTGGGCCCGGCGGAACGACCGCAAACTGCTCCAACTCATCCAGACGATGGCGCCGGACCCGGTGCTGGCCGACACTTCCCGCACCCACAGCGCCTGCGGCGGCGGCGCCATCGCGGCCACCGTCGCCGCCTGTTCGGCGCTGGGCGCCAAGACCGCCACGCTGCTGCAACACACCGATAGCGTGCAAACGCTTCGCCCCCTGGGCATGACCGACATGGAAAACGTCGTCGGCTACGCCTCGGTTGTCTTCAGTTGAACGTCTGAATCGATGCCACTTGCTATCGTCCCCCACTGCCGCTAGGATCATTCCCTAGGACAAAAAGTGTTTATTCCGGGATACATGTTGACATAAAGCATCACACTTAGTATTCTGATTATTGCTGAATTTCAGAGTATATGGTCGCGTTTGCTCGATATTCGGCGGCACGAACTCTGAGAGTGATGCGTTTTGGCAACATTGCTGAACAGTCCGGATATTCCCCCTGGTTTAGCAATTTGCAAATGAGCTTGCATGCCTTTGTGCCAGCAAGAGTTATAGCAATGCTGAAAAGCTGCTTGAAAGACTGGAGCGTGGCATTGAGGTTGCTCTGTATTCCAGAGCGGAGAGAGTGTCGTTGCTCAGTTTCTCTCCTTAAGTGAGGAAAGGCGGTCCAAGGCTCATGGAAGAAACCATTCTGAAAAACCGGCTCGAGGAGCTCATCAAAGAGATCGAAAAGCTGCCGGCCCCGCAGCAGGAAATGCTGAAGGACCTGGCCACCGAGGCCCACGAGCGGCAGCAGCAGTTGGCGGCCACGGCCAAGAGCGTGGCGGAGGCCCTGGACTACCTGCGGTTGCAGATCAAGTACGTGGTCTTTGACCTTGAAGCGACCCGACGCGAGAACCGCTATCTCCGCAAGATGCTGGAGAGCCGCGGTTCCAACCAGGACTTTGACTCCGGCTCAGGTCCGACCGAGCAGTAAACGGACCCCTTTCCCCCCGAAAGGCCCGATATCCACATTCGGGTCCGGAGTCAATAAGCACGGCGCTACCCCGACGCCGTGCTTCCTTTTGCGCCCCGGGCGAATGGCCAAACGCTAAGGGGGACATATCAATCAGGCCGCCCCCGGCGCCGCGGCAACACCCGGCTGCTTCACCACCAGGCAGTCGAACAGGCTGCGGCCCAAGCCGTACGTGGCGCCCTGGCGGATGTGGATCACGTACCCGGCCACCGAGACGATGGGCTGACGCTCCAGGCGCGTGCCCAGATCCGCCTGGGCCTCCAGGGTCTTGACCACGGTCTCATCGCGCGCCAGCACCATCACGCCGCCGTCGGAGGTGTGGACAATCCACGCCGGCACGACCAGCGAGGGGTCGAACGTCGGGGCCGCCGGGGCCCCCGCGGCCACCGCCGCGGTGCGGGCTTCCAGGCGGATCATGCGGGCCCGGGCCTCGGCCTGCCCGGACCCCAGGGCGGCGGTGACGATATCCAGCAGCCGCAGCCGCACATCGTTCAGCGTGGCGGCCTGCGAGACATCGCGCATGGCTCCGTTCTCGTGCAGCAGCCGGGCCAGCGAGGAGATCTCCTTCAGGTACGCCGCCCGCTGGTTATCAGGGACGTAATACAAGAGCAGCATGCGCGCGCTGGCGCCGTCGCGCCCGCCGTAGGCGATGCCCGCCGGGCTCCAGCCGATGGCGCAGAGCATCTCCCCTTCCTCCGCGGTGCGCGCGTGCGGCACGGCCCAGCCATCGCCCAGGTACGTGTTGGCCTGGCCCTCGCGGGCCAGCACGGCCTCGACGATCTTGGAGCCGGGGTGCACCGACGGCACGGCCTCCACCAGGCTGGCCAGCAGCGTCAGCGCCTTCTGTTTGTCGTTCTCGGGCAGCTCGATGAGCCGCCCGGCTTCCAGGGCTTCGAGCACCGCTTTCATGGTCAGTCCACTCCGTAGCGTCGATGGAACCAGGTCTTGACGCCGTGCGTCAGCACGCAATACGTCAGCAGGAATCCCGCCAGCCACAGCCAGTACATCGGCGGCAGCGGCACGAAGCCCAGGTAATTCGCGGCCGGCGAAAACGGCAGCCACACCGCCACCAATACCGCCAGCAGCGTCGTCAACAGCAGCCCGGGGCTCGGGCGGCTCTGAATAAAGGGGATGCGCCGCGTGCGGATGATGTGCACGATCAACGTCTGCGTCAGCAGCGACTCCACGAACCAGCCCGTGTGGAAGAGCTTTTCGTAATAATCCCCCGGCTGCCTGTAGGCCCAGCAGTGAAACACCCACAGCATCAGGCCGTACGTGGCGTAATCGAAGATCGAGCTGATGGGCCCGATGAAGATCATGAACCGCTTGATCGAGGCCACGTTCCACCGCCGCGGCTTTTTAAGCAGCTCCTCATCCACGTTATCGGTGGGAATGCCCACCTGCGAGAAGTCGTACAGCAGGTTATTGACCAGGATCTGGATGGGCGCCATGGGCAAAAACGGAAGGAAAGCCGCCGCGCCCACGACGCTGAACATGTTGCCGAAGTTGGAGCTGGCGCCCATGCGGATGTACTTGATGATGTTGGCGAAGACGCGCCGGCCCTCGACGATGCCATCCTCCAGCACCGTCAGGCTCTTCTCTAAAAGCACGATGTCGGCGGCCTCCTTGGCCACATCCACGCCGGTATCGACGGAGATGCCCACATCCGCCGTTTTCAGGGATGGCGCATCGTTGATGCCATCGCCCATATACCCCACCACGTGGCCGCGGCTGCGCAGGGCATCGATCATCGCCTCCTTCTGCGAGGGCGACAGCCGGGCGAACACATCCACCTCCTCGCCCAGTTGGGCCAACTGCTCGCCCGTCAGGTCCTTCAGGTCATCGCCGGTGATAATGCGCTCGGCGTTGAGGCCCACATCGCCGCAGATCTTCCGCGTCACCAGCGGATTGTCGCCGGTGAGAATCTTCACCGTCACGCCAGCGTGGCGCAGGCGCTCGATGGCCGCCCTGGCGGTTTCCTTGGGCGGGTCGAAGAAGGCGATGTAGCCCAGCAGGATCATGTCGCTCTCATCGGCCACGCTGAACGCCTGTTTGGCGCGCGCGAACTCGCGGTACGCGATGGCCAGCACGCGGAAGCCATCGCGGCTGAGCGATTCGACCTCCTCCAGCAGGTCATAGCGGATGGCGTCGATGAGCGGGTTCACCTCCTCATCGACCTGGTACTTCGAGCAGACCGTCAGCACCTCCTCGACGGCGCCCTTGCAGATGAGCACCACATCGCCTTCGTACTCGATGGTCACCGACATCCGCCGGCGGTGGAAATCGAAGGGGATCTCGTCGATTTTGCGGCAGGTCCGCTCCACATCCAGGTCGGCCCGCTCCAGCACGGCGCGGTCCAGCAGGTTGCGCAGCCCGGTCTGGTAGAAGCTGTTGAGGTAGGCGTAGCGCAGCACATCATCGCTGTCGCGGCCGGTCACATCCAGGTGCTTTTCCAGCACCACGCGGTCCTGCGTCAGCGTGCCGGTCTTGTCGGTGCACAGGATGTCGATGGCGCCGAAGCTCTGGATGGAGCTGAGCCGCTTGACCACCACCTTCTTGCGGGCCAGGCTGATGGCGCCCTTGGACAGGTTCACCGTCACGATCATGGGCAGCATCTCGGGCGTCAGACCCACGGCCACCGCCAGTCCGAACAGCAGCGCCTCGATCCAGTCGCGCTTGGTCAGGCCGATGATCAGGAACACCGTGCACACCATGACCAGCATGAAGCGCACCATCAGCCAGGTGAAATCGCGCACGCCCTTGTCGAAATTGGTCTGGGGCTGAATCTGCGACAGCTTGGCGGAAATCGCGCCAAAACTCGTGCGGTCGCCCGTGTTCACCACCAGCCCGAGCCCAGCGCCCGAGACCACGCTGGAGCCCTGGAAGCAGGCGCATTCGAGGGACAGGAAACTGCGACCCTCGGTCACGGCCACGCCGGCCGTCTTCTCCACGGGCATGGATTCGCCCGTCATGGCCGATTGCGCGATGAACAGGTCCTTGGCGCGCAGGATGCGCAGGTCGGCGGGCACCAGCGTGCCGGCATCCAGCACCACCAGGTCGCCCGGTACGAGCTCGGCCAGCGGCACCTCGGACTCCTTGGAGCCGCGCACGACCGTGGCGTTGGTGTGGATCAGCGCCTTGAGCTTTTCGACCGCCCGGCTGGAGCGGGTTTCCTGCACGTACGACAGGCCCACGCTCAGCACCACCATGCCGCCGACCACGCTGGCGGCCTTGAAATCGCCCATGAAACAGGACACCACCGCGATGACCAGGAGCTGGATGACCAGCGGGTTGCGGCAGCGCTGCAGGATCTCCCCCACCGGCCCGCGTTTCTTGCGCGTGGTGATCTCGTTGCGCCCGTACTGTTCGCGGCGCTCCTCCACAGCCGGCTCATCCAGGCCGCGGTCGGTCACGCCGAGTCGGCGCAGGGCCTCCTCGGCCGGCAGGCCGCACAGCTCGGCCAGCCGCTTCTCATCATCGCTGACCGCGTGGCTGACCGCCTTGACCTCCTGGCGGATCCGCGCGGGGGCGATCTTGGCGAACATCGATTTCAGCATCGGACATTCCTTGGCGCAGGGGCTGGACGACCCGCCACTTTACCCGATGCGAGGGCCGCTGTCTGTGCACGATATTCTGGGTTTGGAGCCAAGAAGCACGGCGCTACCCCGCCGCCGTGCTTGCCCTTGTGAGAGCCGCCACAACTGCCGGCCGGCATCAGAACAGGCGCAGGAACTTGACGACGATCAGGATCAGCATGGCCAGCAGATAGAAGCGCAGCAGGAAGAGCGCCACTTTCACTGTCTTTGTTGTCTGCACCCGCGGCATAACTCACCTTGGTGCGGCCCTGGGGCGGCCGTCAGGTCCTGGGGCGTGTGACCAGGCCTTTCATCACGTCGTTGTAATGCACCACCCCCAGCACGTGGTCCTTGGCATCCACGATGGGGATCATGCGGTAGTGGTACTTGGCGAACAGTTCGGCCAGGTCATCGCGCGTGTCGTTGCCCTCGGCGGAAACGACCGGGGCGACCATGATCTCGGCCAGCGGCTTGTCGGACGGCGCCAGCAGCGCCTCGCGCACATCCACCACGCCCTGGAGCACATCGCCCTCGCCCACGATATAGATGTACGAGATCGCGTCGTGCTCGTACTTGCCCTCGCGCAGGTGCGCCAGGGCCTCGCCCACGGGCGTCGTGCCGGCCATGGCCACATAGCGGCTGGACATGATCGACGCCGCCTCGGTCTCGTGCTCGGAGAGCACCGACTTGATCCGTGCGGCCAGCTCCGGCGGCAGCAGGGCCATCAGGTCGCGCTGGTCATCCAGGGGCAGCACGCTGAGCAGGTCGGCCAACTGCGGCAGCGACATCTCCGAGAGGATCGAGCGCGCCCGGTCCATGCGCAGCGCGGCGACGATCTGCCGCTGGGCCCGCGGCTCGGCCTCCAGCAGCGTGTCGGCGGCCTTCTCCGAATCCAGCGCGGAGAACACGGCCTGCTGCTGCCGGCCCGAGAGTTCCTCCAGGGCGTCGGCCAGGTCCTCGGCGGGCAGTTCGCGGATGGAGTTGCGCGTGATGGAGAGCGACACGGTGTCGGAGGCGGCGGCGTCCTCCAGCGACAGGGGCTGCACGTATCGCCAGCCGATCAGCCGCTCCTTCACCGGGCTCAGCCGGCCCAGTCCCCATTTTTTCAGGAAGCCTTTGAACGACACATCCACGTGCGCGATGATCATGCGCTTCTGCGACTCCAGCAGGTGGATGTCGTTGACCACCTCGGTGCGCCGGCCGTCCATATCGAGGATGGTCTTGCCCATGAGGTGCTCGTTCAAAAGCATCCAGCCGGGCTGGTCGACGAAGGGCGGGTACTGGTCGCCGGCGGGCGGGGCCTGCACGAAGATGCCGTCGGGGTCGATCTTGAGCACGCGCTCCCACGGGATGAACTCCGTGGGCTTGCCCCAGCCGTGCTCGAGGTACAGGCCCACGGTGTCGGGGAAGGTTTCGCTGAGCCGGACGACCAGGTCGCTCAGGCGGCCCAGGGGCTTTTTGACGGTTTCGGCGTACACCCGGCGGTCGAGCAGCTCGGAGAAGTAATACGCGTGGTAGTCCCGGGCCACGGCGCCGTTGGGCTTGACGGGTTGGATCGGCGTTGGATTCATGCCTGCACCTTTAAGGGACTACGTGAACAGCACGGACAGTCCGAAGGCCGCGGACATCACGATGACGAAGACCACGATCGTCCAGTTTACGATATTCTGCCAGCGGGTGTTGGTATGTTCGCCCATCAGCGGCTTGTCGTTGAGCAGCAGGATGAGGAACACCAGCGCCGCCGGCAGCAACGTCACGGCCACCACCTGCACGAAGATGGTGATGGCGTCCTGCACGCGGATCGAGGCAATCAGGGACACCATGCCCGCGGACAGCAGCGTCACCACGTAGAACACGTAGAACCATGGGGCCTCGCGCACCGAGCGGTTCAGGGAGTGCGCCCAGCCGAACACCTCGCCGATGGCCCAGCTCGTGGCCAGCGAGATGCACAGCGCCCCCAACAGGCCGGCGTCAAAGAGGCCGATGGCGAACAGCACCTTGGCCCACTGGCCCCAGCCGTTCTGGGGCATCACCTCGGGCAGCTTGGCGGCCGTCTCGGCCGCCGACTCCACGGAGATCGCCCCCTTGGGGAAATAGTGGAACGCCGCGGCCGTGGCGATGATGATGAACGCCGCCACGATGCACGTCACCAGCGAGCCGACGAACGTGTCGATCTTGCCGAACTTGACATCCTTGATGTCCATGCCCTTGTCGACCACGGCCGACTGCTGGAAGAAGATCTGCCAGGGCGTGATGGTCGTCCCGATGTTGGCCATGATGAGCATGAGCATGGCGGAGGCGGTCACGCCGCCCAGCTCGGCGCGGGGGATGAACCCCTTGCCCACCTCCAGCCAGCCGGCATGCACGTTGCCCGTCTGCATGGCCCAGATGGCCGCCGGGATATACACCAGGTTGAACAGGCAGAAGAACAGGGTGATTTTCTCGAACGTCCAGTACCGGCCGGTGATGACGATAGCGGTCAGCAGCACGGTCACGCCGGCGTAGGTGATCCACTCCGGCACGCCGAACAGGCGCATGGCCTGCGTCATGCCGATGTACTCGGTGACCAACGTCAGCCAGTTGATCAGCACCAGGTCGAAAATGGAGAACCAGCCCCAGAACTTGCCGAAGCCGTCGAAGATGGCCTCCGCGTGCCCGCGCTTGGTGACGGCGCCCAGACGCACGGTCATTTCCTGCACGTAGTACGCCATAGGCACCAGGAGGATGAACGCCCACAGCAGGCGAAAGCCGGTCTTGGCGCCGGTCTGCGCATACGTGGAGATGCCGCCGGCGTCGTTGTCGGCCACCATGGTGATGATGCCCGGCCCCAGCACGGCCAGCAGGATCAGCCAGCGCCGCCTCAGCCGGCTGACGCGATGGAATGTCTTGCTGATCCAGTACACAACCTGCTAACTCCCTGAGCCGCCCGGCCCAAATAGCCCGGCCCGCCGTCAGAAACTGGATGATTTTAGATCGTGAAACCCGCTATCGGCTTGCCGCCATTTCGCAAACGTTTGAAGTTCGCGCGGCGCCGGCAGGGGATTTCAGTTCAAGGAATGGGAGGCTTATGGCGCAGGGCGAAGGGCACAAGGAGCCTGTGCGTTTCAGGCGCGAGGGCCTGCAGCGCTGGGTGCGGTTGTCCTGTCATCTTGCACATGGCCATGCTCCACACCGGATTGGCAATGGTCCACCAGGTTTACCCTCTGGCGCCGCGCTGGAAAGCCGCGCGTGTCAGCACCCACAGCAGCGGCGGCGCACAAAAATATGAGTTTATTCCGCCCTCAAAATCGCCGCAAACACAATCCCGCCTTTTTCAAAAAAAAAGTGGCGGTGCGGGTTTTGGCAGGGTGTGCAGCTTCGCCGCGCACGGAAGGGGCGGGGCTGACCTTGATATTCAGGGACGGCAACTCTTCGGCCCTCCTCGACGCCGCCGATAGCTCGGGATGGTGCGGCCTCACGCTTGGAAAACGAAGCTGCTGCTTGTTCGTCCCGTGTGCAGCGAAGCTGCACACCCTACTTGTACACCTTGTCCGCCAGGTGCTGGCGGAAGAGTTCCACCAGCTTGAGATAGGTCGCCTCATCGACCGGCGTGGCATCGGTCGCCTCCACCAGCGAGCGGACCTGCTGGGGCGTGTTCATGCTGGTCACCACGCCGGCGGTCTGGGGCCGACCCAGGACAAAGCCCATGGCGAACCGGACCCAGGAGTCGGGCTTTTTCTTCAAGAGCTTCTCCACGCGCGCCCGGTGCTCCAGAAAGAGCTTGCCGCGGTCGTTCTTGAGCCGGTCCCCCGCCGGCAGCGCCTCCCAGGTCGTGCGGCTGTCGGACATCGCGCCTTCGGCCAACGGCTGAAAGGCGATCATCTGCTTGCCGGCCTTCTTCAGCAGGGCGTAGGCATCGCCGGCAAAGAGGTACATCGGGTTGACGTACGCGGCCAGGCCGTTGACACGGCCATCGGCCACGGCGGCGCGGGCGATGTCGTCGTCGTAGGCGAAGGCGGCCGTGGTGGTGATTTTTCCGCTCTGAACGTACGGCAGCGCCAGCTCGTACATCTGCCGCTCCAGCTCCCAGGTCTTGGCGCGGACCTGGAGAATGGCGATCCGCTCGGTGTGCAATAGCTCGAGCTGCTCATCCAGCCAGCGGCCGAAAGACTCCACCGTCAGGCCGGTCGGATCGGTGGGCGATTTGACCATGTGCAGCAGCGCGCGCCGCTCCGGCCGGTCGTGCAGGAAGCGGCCCGTCAGCTCCTGCGAGCCGTATTCGAAGCTGGAATGGATGACGTTGACGCCCAGATCCAGCGCCTCGTTGAGCGCGGCCTGGGCCACCTTCATGTCGGCCGCGGCCCCGGCGACGCCGCGGTGGTAGCGCATGGCGCCAAAAAAGATCTCGCTGACTTTAAGCGGCCCGAACTGGCGGTATTTCACGGTCTTCTCCTCTTGGAACGTGTATGAAAAGGTGGCATGGGCGTCTCGCCCATGAGTCCCACGGGCGTCTCGCCCGTGGCGCCCAGGGAAAACGGCCGGATCACGGGCGAGACGCCCGTGCCACGCATTGGGCGGATGATCGAGGAATATCACAAAGGACGAAGAAAGGCAACGCGCATGAGCCCGCTCGGTACGACTACCCCTGGCGGCAATGTTGAACGAGCGCGACGAACCGCGATCCATGCGGCGTCCCCTATTGGCAAGGACACTGCGCGGCGCGGCATTTCTGGCGGAAATGGGCCACGATGTGCAGCACCAGCTCGACCCGGTCCTGCACGCGGAAGCGCCTGAACAGCCGCGCCAGGTAGGTGCGGATCGTCGGCACGGCAATGTTCAAACGCTCGGCGATCTGCTTATCGCTGAGTCCCTGCAGGATGCACTCGACCACCTGCGCCTGCCGCGGCGGCAGCGTAAAATCCAGCACAACCTGCTGCCACTCCCGCTCACTGAAAACCTGGTCATTCCCCACGTTCGTTTCCCCGCCCGGTATCAAAACTAGCAACGACGCTCTTTAAGCCTATGCGACACTTGCTATTTCATCAATACGTAAAATGAGATGCATTTCGCTGACTCCCGGCAGACCCCATCGCACCTCATGCGGCCACACCGGTTGCGGTTCATCTATCAAACCGCGGTCCCGGCCCTTTCTCGCCGGATTCCTCGTCCAAACGAGTTGCGCGGCTTTGGTTTTCCCCGCGCGCGGCGCAATGCCATTGCATCCGCCGCCGCCGCGCGTATAGTGGCCCGTTCGGATTGCCGGGGTGCCGCCTCTGGCGGCCCGGCGCGGTGAATGCTTAACGGGTAAGCGGGCGAAGGTCCGATAATCAAACGGAAAGGCGGCACGAATGTCCACACGCATCGAAGAAGTGAAGGCCCGGCAGATTCTCGACTCGCGCGGCAACCCCACCGTGGAGGTGGATGTGCGGTTGGAGTGCGGCGTGCTGGGCCGGGCGGCGGTGCCCTCGGGCGCCTCGACCGGCGAGAACGAGGCCGTCGAGCTGCGCGATGGGGACAAGAAAGTGTACGGCGGCAAGGGCGTGCTGAAGGCCGTGGGCTACGCCAATAACGAGCTGGCCGACACGGTGCTCGGCATGGATGCCCTGGACCAGGCGGGCATCGACAAGGCCATGCTCGACGCCGATGGTACAAAGACCAAGTCGCGCCTGGGCGCCAACGCCATCCTGGGCATCTCGCTGGCCGTCGCCAAGGCCGCCGCACAGGCCTGCGGCCTGCCGGCCTATCGCTACCTGGGCGGGCCCAACGCCCGCGTGCTGCCGGTGCCGATGATGAATATTCTGAACGGCGGCAAGCACGCCGACGGCACCGTCGATTTCCAGGAATTCATGGTTCAGCCCTGGGGCGCCAAGAGCTTCTCCGACGGCCTGCGCATGGGCGCCGAGATCTTCCACGCCTTGAAGAAGGTGCTCAAGGACAAGGGCTACAACACCGCCGTCGGCGATGAGGGCGGCTACGCCCCCAGCCTCAAGAGCAACGAGGAAGCCCCCGAGCTGATCTGCAAGGCCATCGAGACGGCCGGCTACAAGCCCGGCAAGGATGTCTGGCTGGCGCTGGACCCGGCCGCCAGCGAACTGGCCAACGAGGCCAAGGCCAAGGGCAAGCAGGGGTATTGCTTCTTCAAGAGCGATCCTGACCGGATCATCTCCAGCGATGAGCTGATCGACATCTGGGTGAAATGGGTGGGCAAGTACCCCATCCGCTCCATCGAGGATGGGCTGGCCGAGGATGACTGGGCCGGCTGGGCCAAGCTGACGGAAAAACTGGGCGGCAAGATCCAGCTCGTCGGCGATGACCTGTTCGTCACGAACGTGGAGTTCCTCAAGCGCGGCATTGCCGAGCACTGCACCAACAGCATCCTGATCAAGGTGAACCAGATCGGCTCGCTGACCGAGACCTTTGACGCGATTCAACTGGCGATGCGCAACGGCATGTCGGCTGTCGTCTCCCACCGCAGCGGCGAGACGGAAGACACCACCATCGCCGACATTTCCGTGGCCTGCAACACCGGGCAGATCAAGACCGGCTCGGCCAGCCGCACGGATCGCGTCTGCAAATACAATCAGTTGCTCAGGATCGAAGAAGAACTGGGTTCGGCGGCGGAGTACGGTGCAATCACGTGGGCCAAAGGCTGATCGCCCCGAAGGCCGCATCGCGGCTTTCGCCCGGCTAATGGGACTGCTGATCACGGCGGGAACGGCTATAGCCATCCTGGCCGCGGTGGTTCTGCTGCCGGCATGGTATTGGCGCGAGAAGGCCCGCGTGCAGCGCGATGAGCTGGCCCGCACGGTGCGGACGCAGCAGGAATATGTCGGGTACAAGCAGGGGCTGATCGAGGCGGTCAAGCGCGACCCGCGGCCCAACGCCCAACTGCTGATGCTCCAGCAGCACGTCCACTTGCCCGATGAAGCCCCCGTCGCCGTCGAAGCGCCCGCCGATCCGAGGGTGGACCAGATGCTGGCCGCCCGCGCCCCGCACGTGCAGCCGCCGGATCATCTGGTGATGCATCTGGCCGAGCGCATGATCGAGCCGGCGACCCGCCGCGGAATGCTGCTGGTGGCCGGAGTGCTGATGGTCCTGGCGATGATTATGTTTCAGCCGCCGGAAAAGCAGATTCGAGAGCCGAAGACCTAAAAAGATTGCGATAGCAGCAACCGAAAATATCAACTTCCTGAATTCTCCGAATAATCGACTCCGACATTGTCGGAGTCGAGCCCCCCTCACGCAGAGGTCCATATGGTGAAATTCACCAATCGACTCCGACATTGTCGGAGTCGAGCCCCCCTCAGGAGAGGTCCAAATGGTGAAATTCACCAGTCGACTCCGACATTGTCGGAGTCAACTGAGGAAATTCCGCAGTTGACTCCCAAAGCCCAAAGGGCGATTGACCATTAGCCACGGGCGCGAGCCCGTGGAAAAGACGCCCCCCCATTTCCTCTGAGCCCGCAGGGCGATTGAACCTCAAAGGCTGTGTGGCGCCATACTTGTGCAAGCTGCAACGAGGCATGCAAGCCCAAAAACCTTCAATCGCCCTTCGGGCTCTTGCAATAAGGGCCCCTCGTCTCCACGGGCTTGCGCCCGTGGCTAATGGTCATACGCCCTGCGGGCTTCGGAGCAAACAGCCGACCATGTTCCGTCTTGGGACCTGCTTTTCACTGGAACAGTGCCGTACCGATCCTCACGATCGTCGCCCCCTCCTCGATCGCCACTTCGAAATCGTTGCTCATGCCCATGGACAGTTGATCGAAGTTCCTGCCGCCGATCTTCTCGTGCTGCGCTTCCTCGAACAGTTCGCGGAGGCGGACGAAGGTGAAGCGGGCCTGTTCGGCATTGGCCACCAGCGGCGCCATGGTCATCAGGCCCACCAGCCGGATCGCCTTGAGCGTGCTGACCTGCTCGGCCAGGTGGACGGCGGCGCCGACGGCCACGCCGGATTTCTGCGACTCCTCCGAGCAGTTGACCTCCAGCAGCAGGTCGAGCTGCCGGTTGTCGCGCTGGGCGCGAAGGCTGATCTCCTCGGCCAGCCGCAGGGAATCGACGCTGTGAATGGTCTGGGCGACGGCGATGCAGGCCTTGACCTTGTTTCGCTGGAGCTGCCCTACCATGTGCCAGCGCTCCGGCGGCAGTGGCGACTCCAGCTTCGCCCGCCAGGCCGCCAGTTCCTCGGCCCGCTGCGTAAGCTGCTGAACGCGGCTCTCGGCCAAGTCTTCCTGGCCCAGCGAGACCAGCTCCTTGATCGCCGCCAGGGAGGCCGACTTGGTCACCGCGACCAGGCGGACTTCTTGCGGCCGGCGTTTGACGCGCCCGCACGCCGCCGCGATCCGCTCCCGCACCGCCGCCAGATTATCCGTCAATTTTTTTCGATTGGTTGTGGTCACGTCGCAGAAACTATCAGATCGTCCAGCGCTCCACAAGTGGAGCATGGGCGGAAATGAACCGGATTGATCCTCAGGAGACATACCGGCGAAGCTGCCCGGCCAGCAGCACGACGTGCCGTTTTTCCTCGGCAATGATCGTGTCGATCTTGGCTGTGCTGGCCTGCACCGGCAGCATGAGTTCCCGGATGCTCATATAGAACATCACCGTGTCCTTCTCAAAGCCCACGGCCTTGCGCAGCATCTCGGCGGGCGTGGGATGGGCCTCCAGCCAGCTCTGGGCGTCGAAACCCGGGTCAAACACCACCTGCCCGTGCAGCAGGCTGTCGATGTACGCCGCCGAGACGCCCTCCTTATCCGCCAGCTCGATCTGGCGCTGTTCGGGGCTCAGGTGGGCGCGCAGCTCGCTGAACGTCCGCTCGTGGGCCCGCTCCATTTCCACCAGGCCCGAAAGCAGCTTGGCCAGCGAGGGATCCGCGGCCTGCTGGGCCGCTTTGGAGTAGAAGGAAATGCCGTTTCGCTCCAGGTTTACCGCCATGTCGAGCACTTCAAAATTGTTCACCAGTACCATTGGCAAGTCTCCTCGTGCCAGGGTTTTCGGCCCTCAAAAAAATTATTGCGATGTCGAACTACGCCCACCCGTCCTGCGTAGAATTGGATGAACGAAGCGCCGGCTGCTGCCGATTGAGTGCAGGTCTCCCTCCTACCTGCGCAAGGTAGCAGTCGGAAGGGACAACGTCAAGGTCTCCCTCCGCCTTGGCGTTGTCCCAACTTTTTGCGCCCATGCTTTTCAGCTATTTGGCCTCAGAAATGATGGTTTTCTCCCACGTTGGCGCCACGGCTGTCCGCAGCCGTGCGCTGTGGGCACGACTGTAAGTCAAGTCTCCCGGGATTCCGCCGGACCGCCCGCCCGCCCAGCAGCGCTAAACGCACGGCTGCGGACAGCCGTGGCGCCCTCATAAGATGCTAATTTTCTTCTCGGTCCGCGGAATTCCCGTATTCCAGCGGCGGCCGGCCGAGCCGGCGGCGCAGGGCCGCCTGCAGGGCGATCAGGTCCCCCCGCACGCGTGCCACAAACTCATCCGCGCTCATCTGTCCGGCCTCCTCGGCCAGGATGGGCCTTCCGTACTGCACCACGATGTGCCCCGGCAGCGGCAGCGGCTGCCAGCGCGGCCAGCATTCAAAGGCCCCATCGACAACCACCGGCACGGTTATCGCCCGCGCCCGCCGGGCCAGTAGCGCCACGCCCGGCAGCAGCGAGCCGATCCGGCCATCTCGCGTCCGCGTGCCCTCCGCAAAAACCACGACCTGCCCGCCCGCCTGCACCCGCCGCAGGGCCTCTTTCAGGGCCCCCGTGTCGGCGGTGCCGCGGTGAACGGGAAACGCGTTGAGCGCCCAAATCAGGCGGCCAAAGCCCGGCACCCGAAACAGCGTATCGCGGGCCATGTAGTTCATCGGCCGCCGCAAGGCCATGCTCATGAGGATCGGGTCGAGGAAGCTCTGGTGGTTGCAGATATACACCACCGGCCCGGTCGTCGGCTCGTAGCGGCGATTGAAAATCCGCGTCTGCCACACGGCGGCAAACACCACCTGGAAGAGCCGCCGGAAAAATCGGTAGAGATGGGGCGTGGGAGCCACCGATGGCGGCAATCGCCAGCCGCGCAGGTGCGGGTTGGAATAACTCGTCGCCTGCATCATCTCGATTTGTGCGGCCATGAGTGCGGCGGTCTCTTGCGGCGCCAGGTGCGTGTTGTCCACCTCGATCGCCCCGGCGGGCTTGACCAGCGGCCCGACAGCGCGCTGGCGGTCGCGGCGGTCGCGGGTGGTGATCGCCTCCAAAATATCCTCGTACCGAACCTCCTGGCCGGCCGCACGCAGCTCCTCGTATCGGCGGCGGGCACGCTCCTGGGGCTGGGCGACGAGATAAAACTTCACGTCGGCATCCGGAAATACCACGCTGCCCTGGTCCCGCCCCTCGCTGACCACGCCGCCCAACTCCTGGGCGATCTGCCGCTGCAGCCGCACCAGCACCGCCCGCACGCCGGGGGCGGCGGCAATGAAATGGCTCTGGTCGGTCACCTCGGGCCGGCGGATGTCGTCGGTCACATCCTGCCCATCGAGGCGGACCTTGAGATTGCCCTCTTCATAATCCAGGTGCAGATCCGCCTGGGCGGCGCAGCGGGCCAGCGCCGGCTCGCTGGCGAGGTCCAGCCCCAGCTTCAAGGCGCGCAGCGTGATCGCCCGGTACATGGCGCCGGTATCCAGAAACCGCAGCCCCAGCCGCCGCGCCAACGCCTTGGCGGCCGTGCTCTTGCCGCTGCCGGCCGGACCGTCAATAGTGATAATCATGGCATACCCGCGTGGCGGCGATTATAGCGAAAGCAGCTCCGCTTGCAGAGGTGGCAGGCTCTGGCGGAGGCGGCAGCCCTCAGGAGGTGGCATGCCTTCACGGCCGGGGCGAAGCACCGGACGGGTGGGCATGAGCGCGGAGATGGGCGTGCCTCTCGCGGGCGCCCCATGCCCACCCGACTCGGCCGCCCAGGCGGCCTTCGTCGTGAGGGCATGCCACCTCACGCAAGTGGAGGACACTCCCCCAGACGCGTGGTTGCACAAAAACGCAACCACGGCACCCGCCACAGGCCAACTCACGGCTGTTTCAGGAGCACGAAGGCCCCGAACTCGCGCGGCGTGTGCACGGGCTGCTTGACCGGAAGCTGGTCGTTGTCATACCCGATCATGGGCCCGCCGATAATCGAGGCCGTCGCCTTCAAGTCCATGGGCAATTCGATCGGCCGGCCTTTATAGACGCCTTGCGCCACGACCGGGCCGTAGAAGTTCTGGGCATCCTTGATGATAAAGGCCTCGCCCTTCTTCAGCACGGCCGACACGTCGGCCGTGACCGTCGGCTTGTTGTCCCAATTGAACACGCCGATATTGGCGCGGCCCTTCTCATACAGATTCGGCCGCACCAGGACATACAGGCCCGCCGGCCGGTCGGTGTAGAACTTGTTCTGGGGGTACGTGGCCGGATCGCCGCCGGTCACGGGGCCGTAGAAGGAGTTGCCCGAAATGGTCGCGCCCTGCGACTTGAGCATCAGGGCCGTGCCCTTGGCCGCACTAAGCCAGTTGTCCTTGACGGTGGCGTTCTTGGCGCCCTCGCCGTAACCCACCTCGGCCGAAATGCCGCCGTTGTACAGGGCCGGATCGAAGTAGGTAAAATTGTTCAGCACCACCGGGTTCTCGGCCACGCGGCCGCCGCCCACGTGGATGTTGCGGTTGTAGCCTTTGAAGATGGCGCCGTTATTCCAAAGGATGTTGCCTTCGATGTGGAAGTTGTTGAGGTACGCCTTATTCGAGCCGTAGGCGTGAATGCCCCAGCCGGAATTCTCGAAGATGAGATTATCCACGAGGCGCTTGATGCCCTGGTTGTTCTGCGTGTAGATGCCATGCTGGTGGTTGTTGCAGCCGTTGTTGTACACCAGGCAGCCGTAGATCTCTCCCTCATAGGCGTGCGACCAGAAGCCGATGCCGCCCTGCGTGTCGTGGATGGCGATGTTGATGAGCTTGAGGCCCTTGGCATCGGGGGTGTTGGGCTCGCTGGCGGAGACGTCGATGCCCACGCCGCGCGGGGCCTCGGAGGTGAAATGGGCCACGCGGGTGCCGGTGGCGCTGCTCATCACCTCAAAACCCCAGTACCAGGCGTACGCGCCCTGAATGCGGATGCGGTTGGCGCTGGTGTCGCCGGTGTCGAAGGTGGCCCGCTCCCCCATCGCCTGCCGCAGCACGATGGGCTTGCCTTCGGCGCCAGTGAGCTTGGAGGTCATCAATCCTTGAATCTTGTACGTGCCGCCGTGCAGCCAGATGGTATCGCCGCCCTTGACCGCCGCCGGCTGGGCGAAGACGGTCTTCAGGTCCCACGGCTTGGCGGCGCTGCCATCCCCATCGGCCGTGCCGGCCGGTGAGGCATGCCACTGGCTGCCGGTGGCCTTGGGTTCCAGAGTGCCCGCGGGGGAGGCATGAATACTGCCGCTCTGGCAGCCGGCGGCGGCGGCGATGACAAGGATGAATCCAAGAATGTCGAAGCGCATCATGGTCACTCCTTTGGTGCTGTACCGTACCCAAGGGCCCACAGAGAGAAAACCGCGGCCGCCCCGGCCGCTACGTGCTGGCAGACTAGCCTGTCGGGCGCTGCACGTCAACGCCCAGAGGTCACAGGGGAGCTCACAGGCCCAATGGGCGTGCGATAAGAACGTGGCACGCAACGCCAGGTCTGGAGGCATGCACCCGGCTGAAGAGTCATTGACAAATTGGGGGATGCGGTGGTGTCGACAACTCACCATCCGCCAAGGTGACAGGAGCTCCGAAGGAGCGGCAGGCCTGGTAGCCGGGGGCGTAAGCCCCCGGAGAGTGAGGGATTCTCTCCCAAGCCCCAACGGGGCGAAAGATCCCCTTGGCATGCCCAGCCTGCCGCCCTTTCAGGGCTTGGGATCCTTGGCGCGACATCTCCGGGGGCTCACGCCCCCGGCTACCCACTTCCGCTCCTCCGGAGCTCGGGTCGCCCGGCAGAATAGCCGATCCGTCGATGCGACTATGTCCACCCAAATTGTTGCTGAACATGGGCCTGTGCCGCCGCGGATCAAATCATCTAGAACGCCCCACGCCCCAGGCCCGTGCCGCCAAGAGGGCTTGCACATTTATAAAATGGTGGTTGGAGACCGTGCTTGATCGAGGGCATCATTCGCCGGCGGTGGTGGATTGTGGCGGCGTGGCTGGTGTGCGCCGGCGCCATGCTGCTCTTTGTGCCGCCCTCCAACCCGCAGTTGTACGAGCCTGCGAGTTTCTTGCCCGCCGGCATGCCCAGCCGGCAGGCGGCCGAGGCGATGACCGCGATTTTCCCTGCCGAGGGGGGCTTCGCCCAGGCGATCATCCTCTTCGAGCGGGCGGATGGACCCCTCTTGCCCGCCGACCTGGCGTTCATCGAAGGCATCGCCGCGCGCATCGCCGCGCCGGCCGACCCAGCCGCGCAGGCACTGCTCCAGGGCATCCGCGTGCTCTCGCCGGCGGCGATTCCGCTGGCCGGGGGCCAAAACCCGCTGATCAGCCCCATCTCGCCGGCCGGCCAGGCGGCGATTATCCGCGTGACGTTGCCCACCAGCTTCATCACGGTCCGCACGATGAAGATCATGCAGCACATCCGCGGCCTGCTGCGCCAGGCGGACCTGGCTCGCCTGGGCTTGCGGGCGGCCTTGTCCGGCTCGGCCGGCTTCGGCAGCGATTACGCCGAGGCGGTCGAGCGCAGCCACCGGCGGGCGCTGCTCGTGACGATCCTCGCGGTGGCGGTGATCCTGGGGCTGGTGCAGCGCGCGCCGCTGGCGGCGCTATTGCCGCTGGTGGCGATCAGCCTGGCGGCCATCGTGGCGGTGAGTCTCCTGTCCCTGCTGCAACGTGCCGGCCTGCACACCGGGACGGCGGAGGAGATTTTCGTCGTCGTGCTGATCTACGGCGCCGGCGTCGATTACGCCCTGCTGCTGACCGGCCGCTATCGCGAGATCTTCCGCCCCTTGGCCACCGACCCGCCTGCGCCGCCGGCCACATTGCTGCCAGATCCACTCTCACCACCGGCCGATCTGGCCGCTCCGCCATCCGCCCCATCTGCCGTCCGAGCCGCCGCCGGCAGTCTGCGGGCCAGCGCGGGAACGATTCTGGCGGCCGCCGGCAGCAATATCCTGGCCATGCTCATGCTCACGGCCGCACGGCACGATATTCTTCGCTCGACCGGGCCGGCGGTGGCTATCGCCCTGGCGATTGCGCTGGCGTCCACGCTGACATTCGTGCCGGCGCTCATGGCGATCCTCGGCGGCTGGCTTTTCTGGCCGGCCCGCCGGCCCGCGGCCACCCCGCGGCGGTGGCTGTGGCCGGCGGTGGCGCGAATGGTGACCACGCGGCCCCTGATCACGATGCTCGTGGCGCTGGCAATCCTGTCTATCCCCGCGCTGCGCGGCACGCACCTGACCTGGGTCTACGATGCCCTGGCATCCATCGACGCCCGCTGGGATGACGGCGTGGGCAACTCCATCGCCGGCTCGCAGATCGCGCGGCGCCACTGGCCCATCGGCGAGATCGCCCCGGTGCAGATCCTCATTACCGCGCCCCATCCGCTGGCGGCCGAGCAATGGGAGAAACTCGCCTCGCGCGCGACATCCTGGCTGCTGGACTTCCGCATCCCCGGCAGCCCCGAGGCAAAGCCGGTGCAGAATGTGCGGAGTCTGTCTGATCCGCTGGGCCGCCAAGTAGCCACACGGCCCGCCTCGCAGGCCGGCGGCGGCCTGTTCGGGCGGCTGATGAGTCCCAGTATCGCACTGGCCCAGCACTTCTACCTTACCGCCGACCGAAAGGCCACGCGGCTGGATGTCGTGCTGAATATGCCGCCTTTCACGCTGGAGGCGATGAACACCGTGCAGGAGATCCGCCGGCAGATCCCCGCGCTGCTCCAGCAATCGCCGCTGCTGACCGCCGACAGCCGCGCCGTCGCCGCCCGCGTTTACGTCGGTGGTACGACGTCGGAAATGATCGACATCCGCGATGTGACGCGGGCCGATTTCCGGCGGATCGCCCTGCTGGTGCTGCTGATCATCCTGGTCGTGGTCACGGCCCTGCTGCGCGACTTGCTGCTGGCCCTGTTCATGCTCGCCTGCACGGTGCTGAGCTATTTCACCACGCTGGGCCTGACGTTCTGGTTCTTCCACACGATATCGTCCCTCTTTAACATGCCCGCCTACGCCGGCCTGGACTGGAAGGTGGAGGTCTTCCTCTTCGTGGTGATCGTGGCCGTGGGCCAGGACTACAACATCTTCCTCATGGGCCGGCTGATGCAGGAATCCGCCACCGCCCCACCCCGCGTCGCCGCCCGCCAGGCGCTCGTCCACACCGGGCCGGTCATCTCCTCCTGCGGCCTGATCATGGCCGCCACCCTGGGTTCGCTCGCCGCCGGGCACCTGGTTCTCTTGGTCGAGTTGGGCTTCGCCCTGGCGCTGGGCATGCTGATCGACACGTTCCTGGTGCGCCCGCTGCTGCTGCCGGCCTTTTGCACCTTGACCGGCCGGACGGGTCGGCCGATCCGGCTATTGCACTGAACCGCCGTTGTCGCCAGCAGATTCCGCACCGGCACCGCCCTCCCTTGCACCTTGCCCGCCTCTGCGGTCCGCGATAGTGTACTACTACTACTACTAAACCTCTGCCGGCCGGAGCGTCGCCGGCGGCGGGGATGTGCCCAGACCAAGAGAGCCAACGGATGTCCAGCCCGATAACCCGCCGTGAGCGGCTCCGCCGCTGCTACAACCAGGAAGAACTCGACCGCCCGGCGGTGTACAGCCGCATGTGGATCTCCGACTCCGACCGCAGCTACGATGACCTGCGGGCCTACATGACCCAGCGAACCGAGCTGAAGCGCTGGTTCTTTCCGCACCGCTACATGCAGTGGAATACGCCGCAGGATTCTTACGAGCCGGTCTCCGACGAGTGGCGGCGGCTGGTGCAAATCCTGCACACGCCGGCGGGCGATCTGCGCCGAAGCTGGATGGAAGGGCTCAAGAGCCAGGCGGGTCATTGCGACGAGCACTACCTCAAGGATCGCGCCGACGCCGAGAAGTACCTCTCCCTGCCGCCGCCGACCTTTGCCGGCCCCGCCATGGACGAATTCGCCACGGTCGATGCGGCCGTGGGCGATTGCGGCATTACTGAAATCATCCTGGGCGACAACCCGGCCGGCGCTGCCGCCAGCCTGTTCGGCTCGGAAACCTTCGCCATGATGACGGTCACGGACCGCGACATCGTGCACGCCCTGTGCCAGCGGCAGATGGAGATGCTCTTGAGCCTGGTCGGCTGGCTGTGCGACCAGGGCCTGGGGCCCTACTTCGACATCGAAGGCCACGAATACCTCGTGCCGCCGCTGCACGGCCCGGCCGACTTCCACGAATTCTGCGTGCGCTACGACAAGCCCGTTATCGACCTCATTCACGAGCGCGGCGGGCGGATCCACGCGCACTGCCACGGCTGCGTGGGCAAGGTGTTTCAGGGCTTCCTGGATATGGGCGCCGACGTGCTGCACCCCTTCGAGCCGCCGCCCATGGGCGACATCACCGCGCGCCAGGCCAAGGCCGCCGCCCGCGGAAGGCTGTGCCTGGAGGGCAATATCCAGATCGCCGACCTGTATGAGCACTCGCCCGATCAGATCCGCCAGCAGACCGAGCAACTCATCGCCGACTGCTTCGACGACCGCAAGGGCCTGATCGTCTGCCCCAGCGCCAGCCCGTACATGCCGAACCAGGGACAGGTTTGCCTGCCGCGCTACCAGGCGATGGTCGAGACGGTGCTGCACCAGGCCTGAGGCGCGAGCTCGATATACGAGGTCGCACAATGGAGCAGCCCACGCATGAAAGGGTGACACCATGACCGCCGATCCAACCACCATGACCAAGCTGGACGACCTGCTGACCGCGATTCGCGCGTTTCCTGACCCGCGCCGGGCCGGCGACCAGTGGAAGCAGGTGTTCAAGCTGCTCTCGACGACGGGCCTGCCCGCCGGCCGCATCACCGGCGTGGTCGGCATGCGCGATCCGGCCCGCCTGGCCGAGCTGCTCGAGCAGCTTCGCGCCCCCGGCGGCGTGCCCACGGAACCGCCGCCCGAGGCCCAAACGCTCCACCACGCGCTCAAGGCCTTTCGCAAGCGGCAGGCGCTGACGCAGCTCGACGATGAATCCAAGCTGGGCCACAGCCCGCTGTCCAAGGGCGCCAGCCCCCGCCGCACTGCCATCACGCCGCCGAACGAATGGCCTGATGCGGTCTGGCAGGAACTCGTCCGCCAGGGCAGGTTGCGTTACGTCGGCCACGGGCTCTACGAGCTCGTTCCGGAGTAGGCGTGCAGGCCGCTACTTCGTTTCCGGCCGGCGCTTGGCGGCCGCGCCAAACGCCTCGCCGACCCGCTGATCCATCTCCTCATCGCTGATCGCGGCCATGCGGCCATCCTCGTACTGGCGGTCGATCCAATCGGCGATCTGGCGCAGGCGGGGGTCAGCCTTATTGAGCTGCCCGCTGCCATCCACTTCGTAATACGACTGCACCCAGTGCTGCACGCCGGCGATGCCGCTCTTGTCCGTCAGGGCCACGCGGACCGGGCGATTCAAAATGCGCTCCGTGTCGAAGGGGTTGTAAATCTCCTCGCTCTTCAAGAGCCCGTCGGCATGAATGCCCGCGCGGGTGACGTTGAAGTCGCGCCCCACCAGCGGGTAGCGCGGCGGAATGTCGTAGCCGATCTCCTTGCGGAAGTAGTCGGCCATCTCGGTGATGGCGCCGTAATCGACGCCCTCCATCTCGCCCCAGAGCTGGGCGTGCTGAACCACCAGGCCCTCGATGGGCGGGTTGCCCGTGCGCTCGCCGATCGATAGCAGCGTGCCGTTGGCGGCGGCGCAGCCGTGCATCCAGGCCGTGGTGGCGTTGGCCAGCACCATGTGAAAATCGTTGTGGCCGTGCCATTCCAGCCATTCGCTGGGCACGCCCGCCTGGCGGTGCAGACGATAGGTGATCTTGGCCACGCTGCGCGGCAGGTCGGCTCCCACGTAGGGCACGCCGAAGCCCAGCGTGTCGCACATGCGGATTTTTACCGGCGTGTCGTACTGGGCGGCGAGCTTCATCAGCTCGACGGAGAAGGGCACGACAAACCCGTCGAAATCCGCCCGCGTGATATCCTCGAAGTGGCAGCGCGGCGTGATGCCGTTATCGAGCGCGGACTTGACGATATCCAGGTACATCTCCATCGCCTGGGCCCGCGTGCGGCGGAGCTTCAGGAAGATGTGGTAGTCGCTGCACGAGGTCAGGATGCCCGTCTCCTTGAGCCCCATGTCGCGCACCAGGGTAAAGTCGTTCTTCACCGCGCGGATCCAGCCGGTGACCTGCGGGAAGGCGTAGCCCAGCTCCATGCACTTCTCGACCGCCTGGCGGTCCTTGTTGGAATAAAGGAAGAACTCGCTCTGGCGGATCAGCCCGCGCTCGCCCGCCAGCCGGTGCAGGAACTTGAACAGGTCCACGGTTTGCGCCACCGTGAAGGGCGCGCAGGCCTGCTGGCCATCGCGGAAGGTGGTGTCGGTGATCCACGTTTCTTCCGGAATGAACGTGGGCACGCGCTCGCCGCTGAAGGGAATCTTGGGGAACTGGGTGTACGGGAAGATGTCCCGGTACAGGTTGGGCTTGGCCACATCCTCCAGTTGCGTGGGGCGCAGGTTGTTGTAGAACGTCCGCGAGCCCTTGTCAAAATGCAGCGCCATAATCGTCTCCATGAGCCGGCCCGATCGGCCGCTCAAAAAAGCCAGTCGCTCCTACCCTCCGTACGTCGCCGGCGCGGCCGCCGGCACGGAAAAGCCTGCCGCCGCCCTGCGCAGGCCGTGTCGATTCGCAATCTGGATCGCCAACCCCGGGCGGGCGTTGGCCTCCAGCACCATGGCGCCCTGGTCCCTGTCCAGCACCAGGTCCACGCCAAGATACCCGAGGCCCAGGGCCGCTGTCAGCCTTCTGGCCATTTCCACCGCCGCCTGCCAGTGCGGGATGATTCGCCCGGAAAGCTCCGCGCCCGTGTCGGGATGGCGGAGGGTCCGCCTTCCGTGATGCACGGCCAGCGTGGTGGCGCCGGTGGCCACATCGATGCCCACGCCCACAGCGCCCTGGTGCAGATTGGCGCGGCCGCCGGATTGGCTCGTCGGCAGACGCAGCATGGCCGACAGCGGATGTCGCGACTGAAGCACGATCCGCACATCCGGCGTGCCGCCGGCGGATATCTCGGCGAACGCCGGGTGCGGGCGAATCCGCGCCTCGACGATCGCCTTGTCGCCCTGGCCGGCGGCGTTGTGCAAGCCGGCCAGGATTCGCGCCACATGATCGCGCAGCTCCGGCGGCGAGACTTTCAGGCCGCCGGCCGTGAGGTAATCTCCGCCATCGCGGCCGGCGATGACCAGGATTCCCCGGCCGCCGGCCCCGCGGGCGGGTTTAATCACGAACTCCTGTCGCTGGTCCAGCGCGGCGACCAACGGATCGAGCTGGCTGAATCGCTCCACGATGGCGTACGTCGCCGGGGTGGCGATCCCCTGCTGGCGGCAGATCTCCTTCGTGGCCGCCTTGTCATCCACCAGGCCGCACAGCTCGCGGGGGTTCAGTTCCAGCAGCATTTCCAGGTTGCGCGCGTTGATGCCCAGCACGCCGCAGCGTGCCAGCTCCCACGGCCAGGCCCAGAAACGCCAAGTCATAAAGACCGTCCGCTCGCTTCCTGCTTCGCCAAGGCTTCGCAGGACTTCGTCGCTCGCTCTTGGTTAATCCGTTAATTGGTTAATTGGAAAAGGCCGGAATTCGGATACGACACTCTATTTCCTATGTGCCTATTTATTCGCCTTTTCCGATTAACGGATTAACCGATTAACGTCTTTCCCGGCCGTTGTCACGGCCGCAATTCACGCAAGTCTCGAAACCGCACCAGTTCGCTCAGCCGGTAGCCGGAATACCGGCCCAGCAGCAGCATGGCCGCCGCCAGGGCCAGCAGCGCTTCGGGGAAGCGCACCAGCAGCCGGCCCAGCACGGGCGATTTTAGCAGGCCCAGGCAGCCGGCCGCCACAGCCAAGGTGCCGAGCATCAGGCTCCAGGCCAGGCGGGCGCCATCCTCTTCCCAGCAGACGTAAAACCGCTCCACCAGCATCGTCGTGGCCACCAGGGGCAGGATGATGGCGTAGCGGTCCGCCGGGCTGCCAAACTGATGCAGCACCGACACGGCCAGCGCCAGCCCCAGCACCACCAGCGCCAGCAGCACGCCCAGCCGCGGCACCATCAGCAGACGCAAGCGGCCCAGGAGCCACCGGCCCACCAAACCCACCAGCATCACCACGCCGAAGACGACCGCCGCCGAGCGGGCATCGCTATACACGAAACTCAACGCCAGCAGCACCGGGGCGAAGGTGCCGAAGGTGGCCACGCCGATGATGTTCCGCACCACGGCCGTCAGCAGCGCCCCGGCCGGCAGCAACAGTAGCACAGCCAGGACCTCCTGCTCACCGGCCGGCAGGCGGGTCAGGTCCAGCACGGCCAGCCAGCCGGTGGCCGCCGGCGATTGGCCGCCGGCCGGCCCGGCAAGCAGCACCCGCAGCGCCACCAGCGCTGCCGCCAGGGCGAACATCGCCGCGGCAACTCCAACCACCTTGCGGGTTTCGTATACCAAGCGGCCTCCGTTGGGACCGAAAAACCATCGGCTGTCGAGCATGGTGAGGATACCGCAACGACTTTCCCAGAGGAAGGTTCTATTCACCAGGGGCCGGGCAGGCGACTGGTGAAATTCACCAGTTGAGGCCAAGCTGCCGGGGCGGCGATCAGCGCCTGCCCGGAGGCGGGTCAACTGGTGAAATTCACCAGTTGGGATCAGGATGCCGGGGCGGCGATCTGCCCTTGCACCTGCCCGGAAGGTAGCAAACTGGTGAAATTCCCCAGTTGCGGTCAAATTGTCGGAGCGGCGATCAGCCCTTTCACCTGCCCCAGAGGGTGTCAACTGGTGAAATTCACCAGTTGAGACCGGAACCATTGGCTTGGACCGCCGCAGGAAGGAATCCAAGCCGCCTGAGGCAAAGAAGGCATAATTAGTGCTTTTGCAGTATCTTATCATAACTCTCGTGGCAGTTTGCAGAATCGAAGATCATTCTCTTACACATCCAAACTGGCAAACGCAACCGAATTAAAGTACATGGAATACTCATTTCCAGTAGTCTTATGCTATAGACACGCGATGTTCAGGCTCGTTAGTTAGAATATTCTATCCACATTTCTCCGCTTGTCAAGTGGTATTCTTTCGATAAGCCCCCCGTCGTGATGTAAGGGCATTCGATTCAGGAGCACATAGCTTCGCCCCGACCCCTCAGCCATCGACCACGCCTCCTGCCAGCGGCTCATCATTGAAACCCGCGCTGCACGACCTATAATGTCGCACCTTCAGCGGAAAGACTGAGGGACTCTATGAATGTTCTGGTCATCGGCGGCGCGGGCTACATCGGCTCCCACATTCTGCGGGTGATGACCCGCCATGGGCACACGTGCATCGCGTTTGACGACCTGTGCAAGGGCCACGCGCAGGCCATCGGCGCTGTAGCGCTGGTGAAGGCCAATGGCGGCGACCGCGCAGCGCTGGTGGCCGCGATGCGCCAGCACAAGATCGACCTGGTCATTCACCTGGCCGCCTTCATCGAGGCCGGCGAGAGCGTTGTGCAGCCGGACAAGTATTTCCGTAACAACACGCTCATCGGCCTGACCCTCCTGGAGGCGATGCGCGAGGCGGGCGTGAAGCGCATGGTGTTCAGCTCCACCGCCGCCGTGTACGGCCAGCCCGAGCGCGTGCCCATCGAGGAGACCGACCGGCTTGAACCAATCAACCCGTACGGCGCCAGCAAGCTGTGCGTGGAGTACATGCTGCGGGCGTACGCCGCGGCCTATGGGCTGGGGTGCGTGGCGCTGCGGTACTTCAATGTCGCCGGGGCCGACCCGGCCGGCGGCATCGGCGAGGACCACAGCCCCGAGACGCACCTGATCCCCCTGGTGCTGCAGGTTCCGCTGGGCAAACGGCCCGGCGTCAAAATCTTCGGCGATGACTACGAGACGCCCGATGGCACGTGTACCCGCGATTACATTCACGTGATGGACCTGGCCGAGGCGCACCGCCTGGCCGCCGAGGTGATCGAACCCGGCACGGCCAAAGCCTACAACCTGGGCAATGGCGAGGGCTTCAGTGTCCGCCAGATCATCGAGACGTGCCGCAAGGTGACGGGCAAGACCATCCAGGCGGACC
Organism: Phycisphaerales bacterium; assembly: GCA_003171335.1. Classification (GTDB taxonomy): domain Bacteria; phylum Planctomycetota; class Phycisphaerae; order SM23-33; family FEN-1343; genus FEN-1343. The sequence goes on along the minus strand of PMYD01000115.1, from coordinate 1,553 downwards.
TGGCCCCCCGCCGCGCGGGCGACCCGGCACGCCTGGTCGCCTCATCCGCCAAGGCGCAGAAAGAACTGGGGTGGCGTCCCCAGTATCCGCAGATCGAGACCATCGTCGCCCACGCCTGGAACTGGCACCGCACGCATCCCAACGGGTACGGCGACAAATAAGCGAGTGCCACTTCACTCTTGAAGAACTGACGGAACCAGCACAAGCTCCGTGCAGGCGGCGATGCGATGAAAATCCTGGTCCGCGGTCAGAAGCGGATAGCCCGATTCCACGCAGGCGGCGGCGATGAGGAAATCAGTCTGACCCGCCTGGATGCCCTTCTTGCGACAGTCATTGCACATCCGGGCCGCCAGGATGTACGTTTCTCCCCCCAGCGGCGCCAGGGGGAATGGCTCCAGCACGGACAGCAGCCGGGCGAACTGTTTTGGGGACCGAAGGCCATCCAGCAACTCCTGGAGGATTGGCCCCAACAGAAACAACCCGTGCCCAGCCTCGATACAGGCTCGAAAGGTCCGAACATGCTCCTGGCGTTCGTCCACCCGATCCCGGCGCAAGACCAGGGACCAGACCGATGTGTCAATGACGATGTTCACGCCGGTCCTTCTTGTAGTCCCACTCCTTGCGGAAATCGAAGGTCCCTAAGGCCTTGAGGATCTTGCGTTGTTCGCGCCGGGCAATCAGCTCCTCCAGGGCCACCGTCACGGTCTCTTTCTTCGTATGGAAACCACCGATGCGCTTGGCCTTGAGAAGCAGCCGATCGTCGATTGCCAGATTGGTCGGCATAGCCTGGCTCCTATGTGTAACTCTCACACATTCTACCCTGCGCTCGCTGGCGTGTCAACATATCTCTTCTTGAATCGCCGGACGGGGCCGCGTTGTTTCGAATCGCTATAAGCTGAGGAAACTCGAATATGCCGTGCATCGGGCTACCGCCTGCCAAAAGGAAAGGTCTTGCTGGAGAACAACGAATTTTGTCGGCGGTTCATCTTCCGCACCACCTTTCTTTGCCCAGAACTCCAACCCAGAGAAATCAGGCAAGTGCCGCCAGTTTGAATGCGCTATCGCATTTCTAAAGGCCCTAACCGGGTTATCCGTCAGGAATTTGCAGCATTTCTTTGCAACTGAACCACTGGGAAGTTCCTTGCCCAAGACCTTGAAGCACGCTTCCCCCAAATAAACGAAGCAGATGTAGTTCTGAGTGATTACTTGGGCGCGAACTACAACCGGAGGGGGACCAGACTGTCGGACCAGGTCCATCCATCCCTGAAACGCTAGAAGTTCCTCGATTCGTGCCTCCAACGGGATGGGCGAGGTATCTCGGATTCTTTGCTTGGCCTCAGCGGACAGGCCAGCAACTTCGACCGAAATTGCCGACGCGAGCCGGTTGCTCGCCGGCGGAAGAATCATCAGGTCGTCCCGAAGTCGAGTTGACCACTCCCGCATCTGCTCATTTATGTAGTATCTGTTTAGCGGGTTAACCGGCTCACGCAGCCGGCTCATTCGGTTGGGATTGCCTTTCCCGCCCGCCATTGTCAATCGTTTCCGATAGTTTT
>PMYD01000156.1 GCA_003171335.1 Phycisphaerales bacterium | reverse complement strand
TCGCTCTTCATAGGTGCCACCTGTTGCCGCGATTCGGGCATGCGCGCAGAACCGGGTTTGCGCCGGCGAATCCTTGCTCCGGCCGCAGCGGCTTGTCATGATTGATAAATTCGCCGCAGGAACCGTGAATCGACGCAACCGGGAGAGACAGGAGATTCCAACATGAGTCGTGCGAGTTCGTGCCGGCCGTTCGTTTGGATGATGATTGTGGCGGGCCTGGCCGGCGGAGCGGCCCGCGCGCAGATGGCAACGGGAGGGCCCAAGATGCTCGAAGTACCCCGGCTGGATGGCATCGTGATTGATGGCGAGGCGGCGGACTGGGCCGACCGCGGCTTGAAGATCGAGTTTTTCGCCGCGGAGGACAAGGGTTTCCTGCCGCCGCCGGACCAATATGACGTCCGCGCCCGCCTGGGCTGGGATGCCCAGGGGCTGCTGGTGCTGGTGGATGTGACGGATGCGGACTGGAGCGAGGCGTCCATCAGCGATTTCTGGCGGCACGACTCGATCGGCATCTTCCTGGGCATACCCGAGCAGGGCACGTGCGAATTCTCCATCAGTCCGGGCATGGATGAGAAGCAGCCTGAGCTGCGGATGGAAAAGAGCGACGGCCGCTCGGGCGCCCCCGCACGCCGCGGCGGCGAGATGGTGGCCGAGGTGAAGCGTACGCGCCAGGGCCCGCGCTGCATTCTGGAAGCGCGCGTGCCGTGGTCGAATTTCGAGCCTGTCCCGACCGCCGGCAGCCAGATCGGCATGCTGCTGGTGGCCACGGATGCCGCCGGCCGCGGCCGCCGGTCGTACCAGTGGTCCAGCGCGCCGGGCGATGACTGGCGAGCCGGCCAGGGCCTCGTGCTGGGCGGCCAAAAGGGTTCGCCCGCGGTGAACGCCGTCGCCGCCGCCGGCCGATTCGAAAAAATGGAAACCGGCCAGGTGCAGGTGTGTGCGGCCGCCGAGCTGGCGGGCAAATCCGTCCAGTTGAGCGTGGGTTCGCACGAGCTGGCCCACGGCATGCTGGCGGCGGCCGGCCGGCGGTCCGAGGCGGTGCTGAGCTTCCCCGCGCCCGTGCTGGGCCAGGGCAAGATGCTGGAGAACCTGGTCGTGCAGGTCGAGGGTGAGCCCTCGGCCGCGCTGGCGATGGCCAATGTCGATGCCGAGCGGATGCGCGAGCTGATGCGCGCCAAGCTCAGCTTCGGCGCGGCCACGCCCGCTCGCTCCGGCCGGTTCGGCCAGACGCCGCCGGAACCGTTTGAAGGTGAAAAATTCCCCGAGCCGAAGTTCGAGGACCCCAACGCGATCGCCAAGCTGGCCGGTCCCTGCCGCATCGAGACGAAGTACTACGATGCCCAGGGCAATCTGGTAACGACCGCGGCGCGGCCCGGCCTTTATGTTGGTGTGGCCGCGGTAACGACCGAAGGTGGCGTGCATTTCCGGCGGTTCCGCGCCCTGGTTCGCACGGGCGAGGGGTCTGAAGCCCCGAAAGTGGACCGCATGTGGTGGAACAACTTCAAGCGCCGCTACTACGGCCTGGATAAGAAATTCACTCGCCGCATGGAAGGCCCCAAGACCATCCAGGGCGCGCCGGCCATGCAGCTTCACGCCGGCACCGCCCAGCAGGCCGAGCTGAACGAGGCCGCGCTCAAGGCGGTGGATGAGGTGTGCAAGCGCTGGGCCGAGAAGACCGGCGAGCCTTTCGGCGTGGTCATCGCCCGGCACGGCGTGGTCGCCCTGAATGCGGCGTACGGCCAGAAGAGAGATGGCTCGCCCGCAACCACGGAGGATACCTTCTCGGTCGCCTCGGTCACCAAGCTGCTGGCCGGCGAGCTGTCGATGATGGCCGTGGACCAGGGGCTTATCGTCATTGATGACCCGGTGGCCAAGTACCTGCCGGCCTTTGGCGAGCACGGCGGCCCCGTGACCGTCACGCTGCGGAACCTGTACGTGCACACGACCGATATCCCGTACGCCGGGGAGGGCATGGACTTTGAGGAATCGGCCCCGCTGTACGTGTCCTACGCTCGCGTGGGCAAGGCGTTCGATTACAACACCGTCGGACCCTCGCTCATCCGGCGGGTGATCGAGACGGTGACGGATGAGGACCTTGGCTCGCTGTACCAGCGCTGCCTCTTTGGCCCCCTGGGCTGCAAGAACGCCTCGGCCAGCGACATGGAGCGCGATGCCCGCGGCACGCCGATGGATTTCGCCCTCTGCGGCCAGATGCTGCTTAACCACGGGGCCTACGGCAAGCTGCGATTCTTCAGCGAGGAGTGCTACAACAAGATGCTGCCCCCGCCCGGGATTCCGGAAAAGGATTTCATGTCCGTCCGCGGCATCGGCCTGCGCTGGTACAGCATTGATGGGCTGGGCAAGCGCCTGCTGGGCCACAACAGCGCCACCGAGTCGATCCTGCGCGTGGACCTGGATCACGACATGGTCATCGTCAATGTTCGCAGCGCGATCGGGCCGGACTTCCCGAAATACCAGCGCGAGTTCTTCAACGCCGTGGCGGCGACGATCAAGCCGTAGCGGCCGGAAGGATTGCGACCTAACGGATGATGGACATGGGAATCGCTTCCATGTCCATCATCCGTTCTTATTTCGTGTGTGCGACTTGCCGTTATGGGTATGCTGTCCTGGTAAGTTGAAAGGGCAGAATGATGAAACCGTGGTACTGGGCAGCGGCGGGGCTGGCGGTCATTGCCATGGTCTTGGTCCTGGCGCTCGAGCGGCGATCCGAGCCTCGCTTCAGCCTGGCGCAGGCCCGCGAGCTAAACAGGATGCCTGGCGATGTGAATGTCGCAGAGATCGGGGATGCCAATGGGCCATTTCGCCACAAGGGCGGGTTCGTCTTGAACGCCCGGGCGGAAAGTGGCTCGTTTTCCGCTGCGGTTGATGGCAGGGAGGTGCAGTGGGTGCGCCCGGCGGGAAAGCTCGGAACCGAATTCGTCGAAGAGGAGTTCCAGAACGACAAGGGGAATGGGTTCATCGTGATACGCGAGCGGGTTGAGGCATCGTCTCAGCCTAACCTCCCGCCCAAAGGAGAGTGAGGGGAGTCGCCCAAGGAATCGCGGGGACAGATACGAATGGCACTTCTTTAAGCAAACTGTGCGGGTGTGCGCGATTTGCCGTAAGTGGCACTCTTGCGCGGCGACGGTCTTCAAGAAACTCCGCCGAGCTTTTCCATTTCGCGCCCGGAGTTTTCAGATTTAGCGGCAAAATCTTGTGAAAAAAGCTGATTTTCTTCACAAGTGCGCACATGGAGTGCCGACTTCGCGTCCTTATATATAGAGGGGGGATGTTACACACCGCCCGTACTTACAGTGCGCTCCGCTCTTACGCCTTTCGCCCGGACAGCAGCCGGCCCATGCGCTGGCGGATGTCCTTCATGGCGTTCCAGTCGCGGGTGTAGGTGGTCCAGCCGGGGACGATCTTGGCGTGCACCTGCTTGAGGATGGCCCGAGCCTCGCGGTCGCCGGCCTCGGCCGCCTGGCGCGTCAGGCGGAGATATTCATAGTCTTCCATCGCCTCGCGGATGATCTCCCAGCGGATCGAGCCGATGATCTTGTCGCCGTGGCGCTCCAGCATCGTCGCATCGCGCGGCGGGTACACGATGCACGGGTCGCCGGCGCCGTAGCGGTGGCAGGTGGGGTCGTCCCACGGGTTGATGACCGATTTGCGCACCGCCCGCCAGTAGTTGTAGCCCCAGTGCAAAAAGCCGGGGATATTCTTGTCGAAACACAGCCAGGAGAAGATCCGCCACCGGATGGGGGCAAATTCGATGAACCGATTGGGCCACTGGCTGGAGGGGCCGCAGCAGTAATACGTCCAGATTCGCTCGGCCGGCACCTTGCTCTTAGCGACCACGCGGTCGTACTCGTTCTCCAGCGGCACGGGGTAATCGGCCAGATCGGCCAGCTCCGGATCGGTCAGGGCGTCGAAGATGGGCAGGCCGGGGGCCGCCTTGCGGATCAGGCCGGCCAGGCGGGCGTACGGTTTCTCCTCGGCCACCTTGGGCTCATCGGAAATGTGCTGCACGTAGTTGCTCTGCCAGCCGCGCTGGCGCAGATGATCGGCCAGGGCCGCGAAGAATTGGCGCAGCAGCGCCTCGTAGGCCTTGTCGTCGGCGCTGTTGAAGGAGCGTTTCTTCGCATTCGCGGAGGCCCCGCGGACCCACACGCTCGGCGCGCGCCTCGACCCAAAGGCGATGTGCGCGCCCTCCAGCCAGCGGAAGCCGCGCGAAAGGAAGATCTTCGCCCAGCGATCGAATCCGCGCCAGTCGAAGCGGTACGACCGGCCGCGCTGGTACACGCCGACCAGTTGCTCCTCCGCCGTGCGGCCGCCGAAGAGCGGCGTCAGAATGACGTTCTGGCGGTGGGCGGCCATGTCGTCGGCCACGCGCTCGATGAGCCGCCAGTACGCCGGCGACCACATCGGCTGCTTGTACCAGTCGGCCAGGTGCTCGGGGAAGAACCAGTTGGTGTGCAGCAGTGTCGAGGCGGGCAGCGTAAAACCCCACACCCGCAGCGTGAACTCCACCGCCCGCTCGACTTCAAACTCGATCTTCTCGGGCTTGGAGCCCATGGCGAACACCTTGCGGCCGGCCGTCAGCCGCACGCGGCCGCGATAGATGCCCGCGCGGGCATCCGGCGGCACCTGGACTTGCACCCAGGCCGAGCGCGTCGGCGGCGAGATGGTCTCGGCGGTGTCCAGCTCCCAGTCGGGCACCAGCGGATCGGGGAAGAAGCCCGGCGCCCGGCGGTCCACATCGCCCTTACCCTGCTTCTCCATGCCCCACTTGACCGGCACGTACTCGGCGAAAAGCACCTGCACGCACGAGCGATCGAGGCTTTTTCCGCCGGGGCCTTGCAGCGGCTCGGCGGAGGCCGAAAGGTAGTTCAAGTCGATGCCGCGGGCGTGGATGCCGATCTGGAAGCATTCCGTCTCCCCCCGTGCGGCGAAGAGCTCGATCTTCTTCCGCGCGGAGGCGGGTACCGGGTCATCGCCGAAGATGCGAACCATCGCATCCTGCGTCCAGACCGTCACGGTGGCAGGCATGATTGACTCCTATTGGAGGCAAGAAGCGCGGGACAGCGCTGGCGATGATACCCGGTTGACGCCAGAGCGCGTAGGGGGTGCCCTATTGTTCGAGGTGGCATGCCCTCACAGCCGGTGCGCAAGCACCGGATGGGTGGGCATGGACGCGATTGGGGGGGCGCCGCCCCGGGAAGACATGCCCACTCGCCCGGGCCGCAAGCGGCCCCGGCGTGAGGACATGCCACCTCGCAAGCGATGCGTTTTGATTTACGGCGCGCTGTTGTAGGATGGGTTCATGGCAAAAGATTTTGAAAACACTGGTCCGGCCCCGCGGTGGCGGCCCGAGGGGCCGCCGGTGCCGGCGGGCGTGCCGGTGGTGCACCTGAAAAGCATTCACTTCGGCACGTTTTTCTATGAAAAGATGATCGGCCTCGTGCAGGGTTCACCCGCCGACGGCGAGCTGGTGGCCGTGGCCGACAAGGCCGGCCGGCTGTTCGGCTGGGGCTTTTACAACGGCCGCGCGCCGTTGCGGCTGCGGATGTTCAGCCGCACCGCCGAGCGGCCGGAGGATGCGGAGATTGGCCGCCGCATCATCCAGGCGGTGAAGCTGCGGCGCGAGCTGCTCAAGCTGGAACTGGTGACGGATGCCTACCGGCTCATCCACGCCGAGGGCGATGGCCTGACCGGCCTGGTGGCCGACCGGCTGGGCGGGCACGTGGTGATCGAGCTGTTCTCGTTGGCCATGTACCAGCGGCTGGGGGCGATCCAGGATGCCTGCATCGATGCGGGGCTTTCGGTCGGCGAGTTCATCGTTCGCGTCGACAAGACCGTGGCCGAGCAGGAGGGCATTCCGCCACACCGGCTGCGTGACCCCAAGGCCCCCAGCACGGTGATCACCGAAAACGGCGTGCGCTTCGCCGTGGACCTGGCCAAAGGGCACAAGACCGGCTTCTTCTGCGACCAGCGCGAGAACCGGCTGGCCCTGTCGCACCTGGCGGCCGGTAAGCGCGTGCTGGATGTCTGCTGCTATACCGGCGGCTTTGCCCTGTACGCGGCGGCCCGCGGCCAGGCGGCCGAGGTGACCGCGGTGGACCTCGACGAGAAGGCCATCGCGGTGGCCGAGAAGAACGCCGCGCTCAATGGTGTGGCGATTCAAATCGACCACGCCGACGCCTTTGATTTCCTCCGCCACGCGGTTGCCGCCAGCCGCCAGTGGGACGTGGTGGTCGTGGACCCATCCAAATTCGTGCCGCGCCGCACGGCCATGGAGTTGGGCCTGCGCAAGTACGCCGACCTGAACCGTCTGGCCGCCGCCGCCGTGGCCCCCGGCGGCATCCTGCTGACCTGCTCGTGCAGCGGCCTGGTGGACCAGGCCACCTTCGTGCAAACCGTCGGCCGTGCCGTCCGCACCGCCGGCCGCTCGCTTCAGATCTTCGCCATCACCGGGGCCGCGGCGGACCATCCCTTCCAGGCCGATACGCCGGAGAGCCAGTACTTGAAGGCCGTGTGGGGGCGGGTGCTTTAGAGCACTTCGCGATTGGATTCAGTTCATGCTAAGCATGAACTGATAACCTGGGTAAGAGAGCGCGCCGGGGCAATTCCGCCGTCAAAAGTGGAAGGATTCATTCAAAGGTGATCTGCTCTAAATGCCTGAGTGGTATGGTCTTCCCAAACAAATTCAATTCTTCATCAGAAGGTATCTTGCCTCGTGAACCGTCATCATTGCCCTGAAAAGATGCTCGCCCCAGTGAATTTGATAGCCGTGTCGCCAATGCCACGTTGCCTGGGCGTGGGATTCGCTGGTACCGCGCCTCCACATGATTAAGCCCCTCAAGAGGTCGTGATAAATGTCGCTGAGGTCGTCCCAAAGCATGAAGACTCGGTTGGCATCTTCCTCATTCGGTTTCGGAACGTCTTTCTGAATTTCCGCATGCCATTGTATGAGTTCATCAACTTCACTCTGGATGGCCTTGCCAATGTGTTTGCCGACTTCCTGGCAGTTCACCTCGGGAAAGAACAACTCTTCCTCAATGTACTCAATTTCCATTTTCAGAATGGAAGAGTGCAGAGAGGCGAGCAGTTCTTCCAGCCGCTTATAAAGATTCTCCGGACGCTCTTTCTGAAAGCTATCAACAAAAGAGCACCATTCCTCGGCTACGCCGGCAAAATTGCGCACATTGTCCATGTTGCTTGGAGTCTCAGATGCCATTTGTTTCTAAGATCCGCACCGTGAACGCCGGCAGCTTAAGCATATGTGCACACGTTTCTCCCGTGAGCACATCGCCATAGCTCTTGTCCCCCAGCGGGATTTCCACCGGCTGGCGGTTGAACCCCAGAAGGAAGATGAACTCGCGCTTGCCGTCGGTGCGGATTTGCGCGGTCACGCCGTCGGGAAGTTTGCCCCCAAGCGCCTGGCGGAGGTTCAGGTCGGCGATCAGCCGGCCGTAGAAGTCGGCGTGGAACCGCTCATCGTTGCGGCTGGCGATATAGTACGCCCGGCCCTTGCCGAACGTGTTGACGGTGACGGCGGGGCGCCCGCGATAAAACTCGCTGTCATAGACGGCCAGGGGCCTGGCCGTGTCGGCGTTGAGCAGGTCGCAGAGAATGCGGGCCTTGTACGTGCCCGCCAGGCCGGCGGGGTTGCCCTCCAGGGCCCGTATGTCCACCGTCTCGTCGTCGTGCAGGGCGTCGATCTCTTCGGCCCACACGCCGGTCACCTCGCGCAGGGGGCCGGGAAAACCGTTCATGAAGCACAGGTCGCTCTCGTTGGCCACGCCGGAGAAGTAGGTCGTCACGAACACCCCGCCGGCGCGGACGAACGCTTCGACACGCTCAGCGAGGCCCGGCCGCACCTGGTACAGCATGGGGGCGATCAGCAGTTTGTAGCGGGACAGGTCAGCCGTGTCCTCGTTCACCACATCGCACGAGATGCCCGCGCTCCAGAAGGGGCGGTAGTGGGCGCAGCAGGTCTGCGCGTAGTCCTTCTTCTCCTTGCGCGGGCCTTCGGTCAGGTCGATGGCCCAGCGGTTCTGCCAATCGTACAGGATGGCCACCTGGGCGGGCGTGGTGGTGCCGACCACGTCGTCCAGCCGGGCGAGGATCTTGCCCAGCTCGGTCACCTCGCCGAAGATGCGCGTGTGTTCGGTGGGGTAATGGTCCACGACGGCGCCGTGGAACTTCTCGTTGCCGCCGCGGCCCTTGCGCCACTGGAAGTACTGCACCGTATCGCTGCCGTGCGCCACGGCCTGGAGGCCCTCCAGGATGTGCAGCCCGGGCCGCTTGAGCCGGCAGACCGCGGCCAGGCTGGTCACACTGGGGCTGCATTCCATGAGCATGAAGGGTTTTCCCCCCTTGAACGAGCGGTTCATGTCGTGCACCAGCGACGTGTTCACAGCGGAGAGCCACCCTTCCGGGCGATCGGAGTAGGTGGGGTAGCTGTCCCAACTGATCACGTCCACCTCGGGGGCGAATTTCCAGTAATCCAGTGTGATGGAAAAGCCCATGAAGTTGGTGGTGATGGGCACGTGCGGCGTCAGTTCGCGCAGGGGGACAATTTCGTTGCGATAGAAGTCGATCGTCTGGTCGGTCCCGAAGCGCTGCCAGTCGAGCATCAGGCCCTGCAGGGTCGGGTCCACGGGGCGGATCTGGTCCCAGTCGGTGTAAATGTGGCTCCAGAAGGTCGTCCACCAGGCGTGGTTGAGCTCGTCCAGGCTGTTGTGGTAGCGGTTCTTCAGCCAGGTGCGGAAGGCCTGGTAGCACAGCTCGCAATGGCAATCGCGGCCGTTGTACTCGTTGGAGACGTGCCACATGAGCAGCGCCGGATGGTCCTTGTAGCGCTGGGCCAGGCGCGCGTTCATCTCCTGGCTCTTGCGGCGATACACGGGGGATGTGCGGCAGTGGTTGTGGCGGAACCAATGAACCTCGCGCTGGCCGTCGGCCTTGACGCGGCGGACTTCGGGGTACTTCTCGCTCATCCAGGCGGGCTTGGCCCCGCTGGGCGTAGCCAGCACGGCGAACACGCCATGGGCCGCCAGGCGGTCCATCGTCTCATCCAGCCAGGTGAAATCGTATTGCCCGTCGGCCTTTTCCAGAGCCGTCCAGGAGAACACGCCCACGGTCATGGCGTTGCAGCCGGCCAGCTTCATCAGCCGCATGTCTTCGTCGAAGACCTGCGGGCTGTGGAGCCACTGGTCGGGGTTGTAGTCGCCGCCGTGGAGAACATGGGGGCACTTGGCGCTGATGGGGGCGAAGCGATCGGGCATGGCCGGGCCTTTCCAACTGAGTGTGAGCGATCTTCTTCTCGCCAAGGGGGTAAAGCTAGCGAGTGGTCGGTCGGTCGTCCAGACACGAGGATGTTGTCAGCCGATTTTCGTGTTGGTGCGTGGAAAGGAATCAGAACCCCGGCGGCATGGACGAAAACGCATTGCCCGGCGCAGGGTCTATGTCTTCTTCGCCGTCACCGCCTGAAACGCCGCGGGCACCTGGCGGACATCATGGCTGCCGCACTTGGGGCAGGCGGGCTTGGCGTGCTTCTCGTGGTCGGCCAGGGTGGTCACCTTCTCGAAGGTCTTGCCGCACTGCTTGCACTCGTATTCGTAGGTGGACATTGTTTGTTCCCCAGATTTCTTTGCCTAAGAGTAATTCTATCGCGCGGCGATGTTCTGTAGCTGGCGAAACGGGTTAATCGGTTGATTGGTTGATCGGTTAACTGGAAAGGCCGGAACTGTTCTTCGCCTTTCCCGATTAACCGATTAGCCAATTAACCTTCTTGGCACTTTGCCCAGCCTCAGCGAGAATGCAGCCCGAAGGAAGGAGCGGCCATGGTCTTCGGACTTCCGGTGGCGGATTTCATCGTCGTGGCGGTGTACCTGGTGGGCGTGACCGTGCTGGGACTGATCGCGCTGCGCTGGGTGCGCAACATGTCGGACTTCATCATGCCGCGGCGGTTCGGCAAGATGATGCTCATCATGTACGCGTACGGCACCGGCACGCACAGCGACCAGGCCGTGGGCGTGGCCTCTAAGACGTTCACCAACGGGCTCTCCGGCATCTGGTATCAGTGGGTGGCGCTCTTCCCCACGCCGTTCTACTGGCCCATCGCCGCCATGCTGCGGCGGTTCCGGGCGCTGACCATGGGCGATGTGTTCGAGGCGCGCTTCAGCCGCAGCGTGGCCATGCTGTACGCGGTGTTCGGCGTGGCGGTGTTGTCGCTGACGATGGGGCTTATGCTCAAAGGTTCCGGCGGGGTGATCACCGGCGCGACCCACGGAAACGTTTCGGCCAACTACGCCATCCTCGTGATGACCATCATGTTCGTGATCTACGGCACCGCCGGCGGGCTGGCGGCGGCCGTGCTGACGGATTTCTTCCAGGGCATCCTGACCATCGTCTTTTCGTTCATGCTGCTGCCCTCCATCCTGCACGCCACCGGCGGCCTGGCCGGCCTGCACCGCTCGATCACCAACCCCGAGATGTTCTCGCTGGTGGCGCCTAAGGATATCGGCCTGTTTTACATCGTCACGGTGGCGTTGGGCACACTGCTGGGCATTCCCACGCAGCCGCACACGATGGGCAACTGCGCCGCCGGCCGCAGCGAATTGGATGGCTCGGTCGGCTTCATGGGCGGCTCGTTCATCAAGCGCTTCAGCACCGTGGCCTGGTGCCTGACGGGCCTGGCGGCGGTGGTGTATTTCGCCGGGCAGGACATCAAACCGGACAACATCTACGGCGCCTCGGCGGCGGCGTTTCTGCCCAAGATCGCCCCGGGCATGGTGGGCCTGTTCCTGTCGTGCCTGCTGGCCAGCGTGATGAGCGGGTGCAGCTCGTTCATGATCGCCTCCTCGGCCCTGTTCACGGAAAATCTGTACAAGCGGCTGGCGCCGGTGCGCAGCGACCGGCATTACATGTGGGTCACGCGGATTGCCGCCGTGGTCGTGGTGGCGGCGGGGCTGTGCATCGCGTACTCGCTACCCACCGTGCCGCGGGGGCTGGAGGTGTTCTGGGAGATCGCCACGATCATGGGCATTCCCTTCTGGCTGGGCCTGTGGTGGCGGCGGGCCACGCCGGCGGGGGCGTGGGCGACGATGCTGTCCGGCCTGGCGGCCTTCTGCCTGTTCCTGCAGCCGTGGTTCGTGCACTTCCTGCAGCCGCTATCCTGGGCCAAGGCCTTGCGGCTGGTGTTCGACAACGGCCATCGCGTGGAAATCTACATGCCCTGGCGGATGGTGACGTACATGGGCTCGGTGCTGGCGGGCATCGTGGTCAGCCTGCTGACCAAACCCATGGACCCGCAGAAACTGGAAAACTTCTATGCCCTGGTCCGCACGCCCGTCCGGCCCAATGAGCCGCCGCCGTCGGGGCCCTGCCGGCTGCCGGAGGGCGTGATGCCCGCTCCCCGCCGGCTGCTGCTGCCCTTTGGGTCGCTGGAGATCCTCGTGCCCTCCCGGGTGACAATCTTTGGCCTGCTGGTGGGGACGGTGCTGGTCGTCGGAATCATTGTCATGTTCGTCTGGATTGTGCGATAGGAAATGGATGAGGGCCGGGGGAGCCAGCCCAGGCGGAGTTCTGCCGTCCCTACGGGACTCGAAAATTAGGGACGATCAATTTCCAAGAACTGAAGTCCTTGTCGTTACCCACATTCTTCGTGAACCCGTCTTTTCGTCCCGTAGGGACTACCGAGAGTAGCCCAGCGATTTATCGCTGGGATTGGGTGTCAATATTCAGGTGGAGTCCCGTAGGGACGACAGAAACCTCCGGTGACGCCAACAGGTCTGCCGTCCCTACGGGACTGGGGCACGAACGGCAATCGCTCACCCAGCAATGAATTGCTGGGCTACTCTCGATGCGTCCCTACGGGACGAAAGAAGCGGCCACGCTCCAGGAAACGGTGGGCAACGAACCTCGGGCCCAGGCCTCGGGGGCAGGCGTCCAGCCTCGCGAGACTCAAGCACCCAGCCTCCTGTACACCGACTCCATCGCCCCCAGCCAGGCCTGCACATCGGTCAGCGGCTCCAGCTCCGTGCGGGCCTGGCGGGCGAGGCGCGGGCCCAGGTCGGCATCGCGGACCAGCCGCCAGAGGGCGCGGGCCAGCATGAGCGCCTTTCCCGGTGCGGCCAGAAGAGCGGTGCGGTCGTGCGTGAGGGTGGCGGCCAATTCGCCACCAGCGGCGGCGATGATGGGCACGCCCGCGGCCACGGCCTGCGCTGTGCCCGCCAGGCCGATGCCTTGGCCATCGTAAAGCACGGCCGCATCGGCGCGGGCCCAGGCCGCGGCGGCCGCGCGGCCGCAGAGGCGGTGCACGCGGTCGAGCATGCTGTTTTCGCGGGCCAGATTCTCCGCGCGGCGAGCCGCCGGCCCATCGCCGAGAATGAGCAGTTCGGCCACATCGTCAATCTGCATGAGCAGCCCCAGCGCCCAGACGGCCCAGTAGGGCCCGCGGTCATCGTCGTGCTGGGCCGGCGCGATCAAAACCCGCCGCCCGGCCTGGGGCCGCGCCCGCCCCGCATCGCCGGCAGCGCTGGCCGGCTCGGCGGCCGGCGGTACGACGACAATGGCCGCGGCATTGATGCCGCCTTGCAGCAGGACTTGCCGCAGGAACTCCGAGGGCGTGATAAAAAGTGTCCCGCAGGTCCCGGCGACGCGCATGGCTTCGTATCGCTCCGCCGCGGGTGGCGCCAGCACAGCCGCACAGGCGGGTAGCCCGATGGCCGGTAGTAATTCCGCCAGTTCGGCCGTCCAGCAATGCAGCACGCCGGCCCCGCGCTCCTGGGCGAATTGGCGAATCGCCTTCGCCGCCGCCGCGCGTGACCACGGCCGGCGAATCTCGGCGGCTGCCGCGGGGAAATCTTCTCGATTCAGCGGCCCCACGTTGGCCAGCACATCCTGCGGTCGGCGATGCCGGATCAACTCCAGCAACCCCGCCGCGGCGGGGGGGGTGCGCGAATCAATCAGGTGCAAGATGGTGGCCATGGCGGGCAATTGTCGTTTTCTCGGGCGACCTTGGCAACAGAGCCAGCCTAGACAATCTGCCCGTATCTGTGCACCGGCTGGGGCCGGCCGGGGCGAAAGCTGCTGATTTCGGCCACATTCACCGTGACGGTCGGCCCGGCGGCCTGGGCGAGCGAGGCTTCCACGGCCGCACGAAGCTGCTCGGGCGAGATGCGGACGCGGGCGTTAATGACCAGCGTGGCGTGCGTGGAGGCGGCCGCCAGGTCGCCCTGCACAAGAGGCTCCCCGGCACTGGAGGTGACGTTGACCTGAAGCCGGCCGGCCGGTGCGGCCAGGAACAGCTTGAGGTGCGCCACTTCGCCGGCCTGGCGCTCCAAGCCGGTCTGCAAGTTTTTGAGGAATCGCAGCGCGAGGGCCTTCCAATCCGTCGGCTTTCCCGCCGACAGTTCGACCGCCGCATTGAGCCAGCCTAAGGCCGCCTCGCCAGCGGCGTACGTGTCGTAATCCACCTCCACGATCCGCTGGCCGGCGGCGCCGCCGGACAGGATGTGGTCGAGCCATTCCCTAACGCCGGTCCGCTCCAGCGCCGACATGAGAAAGACCGGCGTGCCGGGGCGAATCTGCCCGATGGCCGAAAGGATTTCAGCGCGCCGGCCGGCCGCCAGCCGGTCGATCTTGTTCACGACGACCAGATCGGCCTCTTCGATCTGCTTGCGATAGATGTAGCGCACGGCCGCGGCGATATCGTCCGCCTGCCCGTCCTCCAGCGACTCAACGAGCTTGTCCGGATCGACCAGGACCGTGTACGGCGCCAGGTCAAATCGATCGGCGCACAGTTTCTTCAGCGGCTGGAGGACCGTGGCGGAAAGATCGGTGCAGCTTCCCACCGGCTCAGCGAGGATCACGTCGGGGTGGTGCAGATCGATGAGGTTCTCGCACACGTACAACAGCTTGTTGAACGCGCAGCAGAAGCACGCGCCGCTGACTTCCTTGACCTCCTGGCCGGCCTGGCGCAGCACCTCGGTATCCACCAGGTTGGCCGCCTGGTCGTTGGTGATCAAGCCCACCCGCCGGCCGCGGGCGGCAAGTTCCTCGGCGGCCCGGGCTAAAAGCGTGGTCTTGCCCGCGCCGAGGAAGCCGCCCACCAGGATCATCTTCACACGTGCCGTGTCAGGATTCTCCTTGCTGCTGGCCCGCAAGCTGCCTGGCCATACTAGCAATTATCCGGTCTTCTCTTGCGGCCCGACACGGGCGAGACGCCCGTGCTACGCCTCAACGCTCCTCGATCACCGCCACGCCATAGGGCTCGAGCGTCAACTCGCCCGTGCACGGCGCGGCCGAAATCAGCTCGGTGCCCGCGGGCAAGCGGCGGATAGTTTGACGCGAGGTGTGGTGGTTCAGGACAAAGGTCAGCTTGCGGCCGGCTGCGTGGCGGCGGGTGACTTCGACGCCGCCGACGCAATCGGCCAGGGGGGCGATGGGGGCCTGCTCCAGCACCAGGTCCATAATGGCCGCGGCGTTCGCCTCGGACAGGAACGTGCCCACGTAAATCACCTGGCCCTTGCCCACGCGATTGAGCGAGATGGCCGGCTGGCCCTCGGCGGCACAGGGTCCGAATTGGGCGGCCGCGGTCCAGGTAGCCAGGGATTTGGCGCCGTGGAGGGCCAGGATCTCGTATCCGCCGCCGCAGATGATCTGCCCATCGCCCGCGCCGGCCTTGCCGGCGGGTTTCATATGCACGGGCCACTCGGCATCTTCGCGGCTGAATTCCTCCATCGTGCAGCCGCATAGTTTGGCCAGCAGGCCCGGCGGCGTCTGGGCGATCACCTGGTTGTTGCGGTCGCGCGTAGCGGCGTGCGCGGTGACCACCAGCGTGCCGCCGGCGGCGACGAACTGCTCCAGCTTGCCGGCCAGCGTCTCATCCATCAGTCGCATGGAGGGCAGCCACAGCAAGGACAGGCCATCAAAGCGGTCGGCCGTTTGCACCAGGCCGCTGGGCAGATGGCGCAGCCACATCTGGCGCAGGGCCAGGCGGGCCTGTTCATCCGGCGAGGGCAGGGTGAGGGACATCGTCTTGTGGGCGTCGGTCTGGTCCGTCTCGATCAGCACCGCGGCCCGCACATCCAGCACCGTATGCAGGATTTTCGGCCCCAGCTTCTTCAGTTCCGCGCCTTCCTGGGCCAGTTCGGCGTAGCGACGGCGCGGCACATTGTCGTGGTCGAGCACGCCGCGCCAATACTCCTCCGCGCCGAAGCGGCAGGTTCGCCAGCGGAAGTGGAGCACGCCATCGGCCCCGTTGGCGATGCTCTGCCAGGCCCACAGCCGCATCTGCCCCGGCGCCGGCGTGCGGTGAATGCCGCGCTTACTGCCCCCGGCGCCGGCTTCCTGCTCGGGCACGATGTAGCCGCCGGAAGAGGCCCGGCAGCGCTGGTTGATGTAGCTGGCCCAGAACAGCTCCTGCGGGTCGCGCGTCTTGGTGAAGCCGGGGTACACATCCACGGCCAGAAAATCGAGGTCTTCGGTGAATTTCCAATAATCGATGTGGCCGAACAGGCCGTTGTGCGTGATCCACCAGGCGGGCTTTGCCGCGTGCAGGATTTTCACCTGCTGCTTCTGGAATTCGATGATCGAGTCGCTGATGTAGCGGTAATAGTCCAGCTCGGCGGTAGGGTTGGCGTTGGCCGGGCGCGGGTTGGGGTCGGGCAGGCGAATCTGGTCGAAGGAGTCGTACGTCAGCGCCCAGAAGGCGGTGCCCCAGGCCTCGTTGAGAGCGGCAATGTCGCCATATTTGGCCTTCAGCCACGCGCCAAAACCCGCCCGGCAGCTTGGGCAGTAGCACTCGCTCATGTGGCAGTAAAACTCGTTGTCCGTCTGCCAGCCGATGACGCGCTCGTTGCCGGCGTAGTGTTTGGCCATGGCGGCGGTGATGCGGCGGGATTCCGCGCGGAATTCCTCGTTGTTCGTGCAGACGTGCTGGCGGCTGCCGTGCTCCATGCGCTTGCCGGCCGCATCGACGCGGAACCACGACTCGCGGCCGGCCGTCATCCAGGCCGGCGGTGCGGCCGTGGGGGTGCACAGGATGGTATCGATGCCCACCGCGCCCAGGCGCGCGATGGTCTGATCGAAGAGGGAGAAGTCCAACTTGCCGGCCGCCGGCTCCATTCGGTCCCAGGCGAACTCGGCCATGCGGACGACGTTCACGCCCGCCTCGGCCATGCGCTGGGGATCGGTGTTGCGCTCCTTGTCCGTCCAGTGCTCCGGATAATAGGGCACGCCGAAGAGGAACTGCTTGAGATGCGTGGGTCGCTGGTGACGTGGTACGGCTTGGCTCATGGTTGTCTCCCGGAAAGAAACCTTCCCGCGCCCGTGCGCGGCAGCAAAGGGGAATAATACCGTCTTCTTGCAGGGAGTGCAGCTTCGCGGGGCACTTTCGCTAGATCAGCGCCGATCGCGTTAAAGGCAATGGTGCAGGAGCCGACTGTGAGAATTTCCTTGCCAACCGTAAGTGTTACAGTCTTCAGGCTAATACTGACGACTGTAACACTTAGACTTCTAAGTGTTACAGTCTCCAGCAAACGGCGAAGAATGTAACACTTAAACTTGCCTTCACGTCCGGAATTTCCGGACGTGACTCCGACAATGTCGGAGTCGAGGGGGGGTCACACCTCCGGAATTTCCGGACGTGAATCAAGCAACTGCGGAATTTCCGCGGTCGACTCCGACAATGTCGGAGTCGAGGGGGGGGTCACACCTCCGGAATTTCCGGACGTGAATCAAGCAACTGCGGAATTTCCGCAGTTGACTGCGACGATGTCGGAGTCGCGCATCGTCCCACCGGGTTTCTGGGAGTGATTCAGTTCGTTACGGGAACGAACTGAATGAAGGATGACTGTCGCGCCGCTCTCAACTGAGGAATTTCCTCAGTTGACCTCGACAAAGTCGCCGTCGCTGCGGACTGGCTGCAGCGTCCTGCGGCTACTTCGGTAAAGCAATTTGTCCACAATGGTTATGGGTTCTGGTCTTCTTCCGCCACATGCGAGCGGAACAGGTCGACCACATTCACCGCCATTTTCTCGGCAAGCTGCTGGGCCAATGCCGGACCGATGGCCGGGCCTTCGCCGGCGGATGCCGGCATTTCCAGGCTCAGCTCGTAGCCGTCCGTGCGGTCGGTGGGCCACAGCCGCTTGCCCTGGGCGGAGACGACCTTCACGAAGACATTCAGCTTGCCTTTCCAGGCGGGGTCGCCCGGGTTGTCCTTGAGCTGGAAATGGCGAATGCTCACGTAAACCGCCATGTCGGCCCCCAAGGCGCGGGTGACCTCGGCCACGCCCATGCCGGTGTCGTCCATGCGGTACCAGCGCTGGCCCACCTGGGTGGAGAATTCGTACAGCTTGACGTACGGCACGGTGGCCTTGGCCCCCTTGGCCTCGTGCAGTTCCGAACCGATCTTTTCGGCCAGCAACTGCTTGAGCAGCGGGTAGCTCAACTGCCCGCTGACATCATCGGGAAAGACCAGCACGGTCTGGTCCTTGGGCAGGTGATACAGCGCCGACGTACGCGGTTTGGGCGCCAAGTTGGCGGCCGTATAGCCGATCAGGGTGCAGCCGCCGGCCAGCGGCCCAACCGCCAGGAGCAGCACGAACCGGAATGAAAAGGCAACTCTGGTCATGTCGCGCGCCTATTTATTGGAGTCGTTCTTCTCGTGATACGAGTGGAAATTGTTCACGACCATCACCGCAAAGTCCTGCTGGGTGGCTTGGCGCAGGCGGGCGCGGTCCATCCAGGTGCCGGCGGGGGGCTCGGTCGTGCTGGAGATGCTGTCCTGGCGCCAGCGGCAGGGATCCTCGCCCTCCTTGAGGGGCATCGAGTCCCAGACGCTGAGCTGGCCGCTGATGCGGCCCTTGGGCAGGCTCAGGCTGCCGCGCTCCTGCAAGGCGAACTCCGACAGGCAGACGTACAGCACCGAGTCGGCCCCGAACTTTTTGCCCAGGTCCCCCAGCGGCTCGTTGCGCCAGCCGGGGTGGGCATCCTGAAAGCGGACGACCTGGGCGGCGTCGATGGTGCGGACTTTCTTCAGCGTGGCCTCCAGCTCGCGGTTGATCGCCCCGGCAACCTCCTCGCGCACGGTGGGGTACTCAAAGCGCACGTTCATGTCGGCGAAGATCACCACGGCCACGCTGCGGTTGTTCAGGTCCTTGTACTGCGCCTCGACCTTGGGGCCGGGCATGTCCGGGGCCAGGTTGGCCAGCATATAGTTGAGGGGCGTACAGCCGCCCAGACTCGCCGCCACCAGGAGGATCGGCCAGACTCGGTGCAGATATTTCAGCACTATCGTCTCCTCGAAAGATCTCAGCGCACGGGCAACTGGCCGGTATATAGACCCAGGCCCATCTTGATCGCCCAGCCGGCGGTCGCGGCCGCCAGCAGGGCCCACAACCACCACATGCGGAATCGCAGGCGGCCCAGCAGGTTCCAGCCGCCGATCACCTGCGCGGTGCCGGCCAGTGCGGCCGCCAACATCAACAGGAAGAGCGCTGTTCCACACGCCTGCGCACGCAGCGCCGCCAGGATGTGGCCGCGGGCCATGTGCGCGAAGGCGGTGGTCATGCCGCACGTGGGGCAGGGCATGCCGGTCCTCTGGAGCAGCCCGCAGGGCGGCAGCCCCAGTTGGGTGTGCGTGTCGTAGCCGCGGGCATCCGGGTGGATCGCCGCCGCCGTCACCAGCACCGCCGCCGCCGGTAGCGCCACAATCAGCCCCAGCAGCCGCACGTGCCGCCTGGTCCACGGCGCGACGGCCGGCGGCGGCGCCGCGGACGGCGCCAGGCGGCATTCACACGGATTCTCGGCTGACTCCATGGGCGTGGCTTTCGGTCGGATCTCTCGGTCTGGCAGTCAAGGTCAGGCGAGGCGATTCTACGAATTACGGGCCAGGCATTGCAACGCGATTCGGCGGGGGAGGAAAGCGGGGTGTACGCCAAGATTGTGGCATTGGTGGCATGCCCACCCGACCGGGGCTTTCGCTCCAGTCGTGAGGACATGCCACCGATGCGTTTGGCGCCGCGGGTTTCCCGCGCTTGCCGCCGCCCGGGCAGGAGGTAAACTGGGCTCTGGCGTAAAGGATCCTCATGGCCGAAGCGGAAAAATGCTGGCACTACGCGGTGGGCAGCCGGGAGGTCGGCCCCCTGAGCTGGGAGGAACTTCGCAGCTTGGCCCGGGCCGGCGGGATCGTGCGGCAAACGCTCCTGTGGAAGCAAGGCCTGGATCACTGGCTTGCCGCCGGCCGCGTAGCCGGGCTGTTCGATGATGTCCCCATGCCCGTGCGGATGGTGGCGTACGCCGGCCGCGAACCGATCGACGAGGAGCTTCTCAGGCGGCCCCGGCAGATCGCGGTGGCGATGTTCGTGGCCTTGATCTTCGAGCTGGTGGCGGCGGGCGAATTGATCCTGGAGAAAGTCGCGCCGCTGAAACAGTACAGCCTTCCGCGGGCGCTGCTGCTGGTGGCCAACATCGGGGCGGGCATCGCCATTCCGATGGGGCTTTTCGCGGCCATCTACCTGCCGCTGCGCTGGCGCATCTTCCGACAGGTCGGCGCCAATTATCGCCTGCTGGCGATGATCGGCGGTGCCGGGCTCGTCTTGCTGCTGGCGGCCTGGGCTGTGTGGTACGCGGTAAACAGGTGATGGGACTGGCTGCATTATGGCGAAGCCGCGGCGACAACCCCTCGGGCACATCAGCGTGACCAGCACACAGCGGCGGCTGCGCATCAGCGCTGACCGCATCCGCCGGCTGGTGGAGTTTGTGGCGAAGAATGAACGAAGGCCCATCGACCAGCTTGACATTCTCATCGTCGGCCGTCGGCGCATGACGACGCTGAATGCCCAACTGCTGCATCATCGCGGCTGTACCGACGTGATCAGCTTGGACCTGGGCGATGGACCCACCGGGGGCTTATGCGGGCAGATTGTCGTCTGTGCGGATGTCGCCATCGCCCAGGCGCGCCTGCGCGGGCAGCCGGCGTGGAAGGAATTGCTGCTTTACATCACCCACGGGCTGCTGCATGTGATGGGTTACGATGACCAGACCGAGGCGCAGGGGCGCAGGATGCACCGGAGAGAGGATCAGTTGCTGGAGGAGTTCGGCGCAGGGCCAATTTACGCTGGAGCCTTCCTTGGACGGCCCGCGCGCCGGCCCTCTAGGTTGTCCATCACTCTGGCTAAGAATGCTCGCAGCCGTAATCGATCTGCCAGAGGATAAAGTCCATGCCGGTTACCCGGCCGTCGCCATTGCCGTCGCCCATCAATTTTGTGGCGCCCCCGAGCATCGGGTAATGAGTCTGCCAGATGAGGAAGTCCACGCCGGTCACGTGCCCATCCCCGGAAAAATCCCCGGGCGGGTCGGGATGAACCTGGATCGTCGCCTCCTGGAATGCCGACAGCTCTGAGTCGCTGGCCGTCAGCCGCAGCACATAGGTGCCGAACTGGGTAAACCGGACGGAGGTCGCGGCGCTGGAGGCATCGCTGAAAACCACCGGAGCAGGCCCGCTGCTCATGCTCCAGTTCGCCGTGGTTACCGCCGGAGGATTGGGCATGCCGTCATCGCTCACGCTGGCGGCCAGGTTCAGCGTCATGCCGGTAGAAAGGATCTGGTCTGGGCGGGCCCAGACCACCGGGGGCTGGTTGCCCAAGACAACGATCTGGACCCAGTCGACCGAATTCAACTCACCATCAGTCGCCTCCAAGTTGAGTAGGTACGTCCCAGGTTGGGAAAATGTGACCGTGGTCGATGGCGCGTTTGGATCGGCAAACAAAACAGTCCCAGGACCACTCCCCTGCCACCACCGGACCGTCGTCAGGGCCGGCGGGTTGGGCAAGCCATCATCGCTCACCGTCCCGGTCAAGGTCGCTGTGGTTCCCCAGGGGATCACCTGCGCAGGGCCGGCCCTGACAACCGGGGCGGTGGTGTTGTGATATTGAAGGTTAAGCCCAACCACGGGCACCGTCGTGGAATCCCAGTTTAGCGGGTTATCGCTCATGAACACGTTGGCCTGCCGGCAATAATCGGGGCCGAACGTCACCGTTGCACCAGATACGCGCTTGCCCCGGAAAACGAGTACGCCGGGATTCGCTGAGCCGGGCGCCCCTGGCGCGGCCCAGGCGAACGGTCCGGATACCTGTTCGGTGGCCGGATCCGGGACACTGTATGAGCCGGCCGTCACGCCGAATCCGCGGCAGATCGCATCCGCCACCATGGTATTTTGAGCGTTGAAACACTGGGTGAGGCCTGCGGCATCTACTGGAGGCATCCCGAGTCCCACGGAGAATCCCACCTGCCCCAGGGTCACCGGGGGATCGTCGAGGCTCAGCAGGTTCACAGGGTTCGGCGATGCGCGAACGGCCTGGATGACATTGCCGACGTCGACAACGAACCCGGCAATCCCGAAGCCGGAGGGGGTGAAGGCGGTCGTGCCATTCCAGTCGGTGGTCTCGGTCAGCCACATCTGCCAGGTCGTCGGCGTGGGATAGGTCAGTTCGACATACACGACCGTCTCCGCCCTGGCGGCTGGGGCCGCAAGCAGCCCGATCACAATCAGGCAATAGGTGATTCTCATCGCAGTTCTCCCCATGATTGGGCACTCAGTTCTTAGTGAAACCCCGCACGGCCGCTTTGTTCGGCCGGTCTGTCGGCGCCACGCTATTTCACTTTGGCGACCTGGCGCCTCAGCCTTGAAACTATCCCCAGGCCCAGCACCCCCAGAACCACCGAGGCCGGCACCGGGACCGCCGGTGGAATGGGCGCCTCCTCAATGCCGAACCACACTTGGCCGTTGCTCGCAGCCAGCGTGATGGTGTTGGAATAGCCCGTCGGGGCTGCCGTGGAGCCCAGCATCGAGCCGAACAGCCCGATATCAGCCGAAAACACCTCCACCGAATCGGCCGAGTCGAAGACCGTCGCCGCCTTTTCGTCGGTGAAGCTGGGCGTGCCAGTGGAATAGGTTCCTTCAAACAGCCGCATGGGCACGCCGGTCTGCTGGCCGGCGCCGTAGACCATGGCCTGCCCACCCAGGAGCACGTTTTGTGAGGCGATCACCTCATACGTGGATGAATCCAGCGGTCCGCCATAGGAGTTGAACCCTTGCGCCTGGGCCACCAGGTGTGCCGTGTCGATGCCCGTCAAGTCAACCATTACCGCGCACAGACCCGCGTTGTCGGCCTGCGACACAATGGCCTGAAGCACCCATGTCCCGGTCGCTTGGTCGGTCTGAAGGTCCAGGTTGACCATCCCCGCCTGTGTGGTCGACAGTGAAAGAGACAACAAAAGGACCACCCCAAGAAGTGTCTTCATCCCCGCTTCTCCTTCTCCCTTTTTCCAGCGTCAGATTGCTTCGATATATCCGCCAAACTATAGCACGGCATGGCCACGGCGTCAACGCGAATACCGCTCCCAAATTCTAAAAGGGTGATGCCTGGGTTTGGAATCTGGAGCTTGGAATTCATTGGGGGGGGCGCAAAGCCGGTTGCGTTTGGAACTTGGGATTTGGCCCTCTTCGGCGGTGAGCCGTTCGACGGTGAGCCGCTCACGGCCGAACCGCTCAGGGTGGTCGAACCGCTGGTTTGGGATTTGGCCTTTCTTCGTCCCCGCTTCCGCAAGGACGTCCAATTCACGCCCTGGCCGCTGTCCGGGTCTGCCTCTCCGCGCTGGGATACGCGATGCGGCCGTGGTACATGCCGCACAGGCTCTTGACCAGCGAATCCTCGATCTGGTGCACCTCGCGGAGCGTCAGGTCGCACTCATCGAGCTGGCCATCCATCAGCCGCGCGGTGACGATGGCGTGGGCCTGGGCCTCGATGCGGTTGGGCGTGGGGTCCGACATGGCCCGCACCGCCGACTCCGTCGCATCGGCCAGCATGAGGATGGCCACTTCCTTGCTGCGCGGCTTGGGGCCGGGGTAGCGAAACTCGATTTCCTCCGGCAGCCGGTCGGTGCCCGCGTGGCGGTGTTGCTCGGTGGCGGCGTGGTAGAAATATTGCACCAGCGTGGTGCCGTGGTGGCTGGTGATGAACTCGTACAGCACCGGCGGCAGGCCGTACTCGCGGGCCATTTCCAACCCGTCCTTCACGTGCCCGGTGATAATCAGCAGGCTCATGGCGGGGGAGAGTTTGGCGTGCTTGGAGGGGCTGTCGAACTGGTTTTCCACGAAATATTCGGGCTTGTTGATCTTGCCGATGTCGTGGTAGTACGCGCCCACCCGGGCCAAAAGGCCGCGGGCGCCGATCGACTCGGCGGCGGCCTCGCACAGCGTGCCCAGCAGCAGCGAGTGGTTGTACGTGCCGGGGGCCTCGATGGCCAGCCGCTTGAGCAGCTTCTTGTTGGCGTCGCACCATTCCAAGAGCGTCATCGACGTGGCGATGCGGAAGGCGTGCTCGATCAGCGGCAGCAGGCCCTGCGTGAGGAAGCCCACGGCGATGACGGCCCCGCCGGCCCAGCCGCAGTCGGCGATGAGCGAGGTTTCCAGCCGCCTTCCGCCGGCAAGCTGCGTCAGGGCCGCCGTCAGGAAGGCCGCGATGGCGGCAAACGCGCCCACCTCGATGAGCTTGGAGCGCGTGCGGACTTCCCGCAGCAGCAGCACGCTCACCGTCACCGGCGCCAGCAGGGTCAGCAAAAAGCCCATGTCCTGGCGGAGCATCAGCACCATCAGCAGCGACAGCAGCGCGCCGGTGGCCAGGGCGAACCGGCGGTCATACGCGATGGTGACGATCACCGCGCCCATCGTGGCCGTGCCGACGGCCAGGTACGCCGGCCAGCCGGCCCACTGGACCATCAGCTTGGCCAACCCGAGCATCAGCAGCATCAGCGCCGAGAGGGCCACGCCGCGCAGGTGTTTGCGGATGATCCGCGGCTGGTACAGCACGATATAGCCGGCCAGGGCCACCACCACCAGCAGGGCCGCTCCCGCGCGGCCGGCGGAGATTCGCAGCGCGTACAGCGGGTCGATCTGGGCCAGGTAATCTTTCCAGGCCCAGTACTCGGCGGCCAGCGTCTCCAGGTCGGACTTCTCGACCACGCCGCCCTTGAACACCACCGAGTCGGCCAGGTAATGCTGCATGACCGGGGCGACGGCACTGCGGGCATCATCAATGGCCTGCTGCGTTCGCACGGCGTCCAGGCGGTACGTCGGCCGCCGGCCGGACACGATCGAATTCTGCACGTACATCCGCACGCGCTGGTACACGTCGTCGCCCAGCGATTTGAAGGGTTCCACCGCCCGCACGATGGCGTCGCCGGGGTCGCTGGTGGAGACGATCGGCCCGGGCAGCCGCTCCACGGGCGCCATGCCCGTCCGCAGCAGCTCCACCTTTCGCGAGCCGTAGGGCTGGCTCTCTTCCAGGTCCTTGGGCGAAAGGATCACGCGCCCGCCCAGCTCCGCCACGGCCACCCAGACGGCATTCTGCCAGCGCGCGGCATCCGGGCCGGCCGCAAACCGGTCGAAGGCGCGGACCTGGGCCAACGTCTCCACCTGTAACTGCCGGCGAATGTCCTCGCTGAGCTTGTCGACCGAGTCGATGGTCTTGAACTGGGCGGGCAGGTTGCGGAGCTGGGTTTCGAGATCATCAAGGAAGGTCTCGTTGCAGATGTACGTCACCGGCACGCGGTTGCCGGCATCCTCGCGGGCCTTTTGCGTGGCGTCTCTGTCCAGGGCTTGAAAGGCCACGCGGGCGAATTTCTTGGGCGCGGTCTGGCCCGCTTGATACGGGAAATCCTCCACCGGCCAGACCGCCAACGCAGCCGCCAGCGCGAAGAACCACAAGGCAATGGCCACGCTGGCCGGCCCGCCCACCTTGACGAACTGGCGCCACGCCGCGCCACGCTGGGTCGGAATATTCTTCCGGACCTCCAGCCGGCGCTGTCGAATTTTCTGCCTGAACGGCCACATAGAACTTAGATATTATCGGCATTTGGGGGTGTCTTGCCAAGTGCCGAGCGGCGGGAGGGATGGGCGAGAGTTCGGGTGTTGTTCGTATTCCGGTTTGAATTGGCGTCGTTTCAGTTAGAGTTGATGCAGGTTCGCAGGCCTGAAAGGCCTGAATAGGGCAGCCCAGGGCAGAGCGTAGCGCCGCCCTGGGAACGGAGGCCCCCGAATCCCAAGCCCTTAAAGGGCGACATAATTATTGCGCCCCTTCAGGGCTCAACGCACGCGAATGCTTGCACCCAGGGCGACGCTGCGCTTGCCATGGGCTTTATGATCTCGCCCCATCGGGGCTGAAAGAAGCGGGAGGATTTCTCTGCCTGCTGGCTGGCGGCGAACCCCGGCCGCGCGCTCACCCGCGACCACATTCTCGACCACATCTGGGGCCACGGTGTTTTCGTCACCCGCCGCAGTGTCGACCGCTGCATCAAGACGCTCCGCGCCAAGCTGGAGGGCCAGCCGGCCGGGCCAGGCTTCATCCGCACTATCCGCCAGGGATATCGATTTGAGGCGGCGGATGGGTCAGAATAAGCAAGCCGATAGTGTCTCTTTCGGCAGTGCAAGGGCAACCCATATCATGGGAGCATGAAAACCGGCTCCCCGCTTCGCGTACGTCATCGGCGACAGAGACGGTGGGGTGGCACACCGGTCAGGAATGCCACAAAAGAAATGACATTCATTGTTATGCCGATCAGGGCACCGAGCAAAACCGGCGTGAAGTGCTGGAATATCTGCCAGACGACACTCGCGCCTGTCACCACGACCGCCAAGCAGCACAGGATCGTCGTAAACGTGCCCCATTGCCTGGCAGCTATGCGTGCCAAATGACCTTCGAGCTTCCGGTGGAATTCATCAGCCGGCTGCGTCTGGGGGTCAATCCAGCGCTTAAAGACCAAGCGATTGCAGCCTCGGAGCACTGGCTCACTCACGTCATCAAGGTCGTGCGCGGTCATCCAAATGGTTTTCCGGATTTTGCTTGGGGACATCATGCTCATGACTGTTAGACCGCCTTCAGAATTGCTATCCACTTGGTCGGTCTCATGGTTGCGTAAACGGCCATCTAGCAGAATCACATGATAGCGGTCGTTCCCGAGTTGCTCATGCGCAGCATCAATGCTGCTCGCAACGGCGACGCTATGCTTGAGTGTATCGGTAAGCCATGCCTGGAGTTCCCTGCGGAACTTGTCGTTATCGTCAATCAAAAGGATTCTCATGTCTGATCTCCGCCAAGTGTGAGCAAAGCTGCCGCTTGGACGACGCCCGGGGCTGTCTTGGGATACTGCAAGTGACCCCGCAGCACGCCGAGCAACTCACCCGCTGCCAGCAAGCCGGTACCATACTGGCCGTCTTGCCTGAGAACCGGCTGTCGCTGCAAGATGCTATCGCGCATGGCCGGCGATAGCGTGCCTGGGTTGGTGATGGAGATGCGGCAATACCTAGCCTGACTGTCTTCTTCGATCGTGGCGGAGACGGTCACTTGTCCGGGGACCTTCAACGCGGCAGCTACCGCGTTGCAGAGCAATTGCCGTAAGACGAATTGCAGTATGGACCACACAGTCGATAACATTAGGTCCGCGGGGATGTCATTGGTCACCAATTGCCGAGCATCGCTGAAGGCGGGCAGTTCTTGGACTATTTGGTCGACGTTCTCTCGGAGCGATTCCAGTTCCAGGTGCATGGATTCAGCATTTTTGAGTTGTTCGAACACGGCCCGATACGCGCGCAGACTTGCAAATATGACAAGAGCATCATTTATGGAATTCGCATCGACCCTTTCAAGCCGCTCAAGATTATGGATGGCCTCTATAAGGCGTTCGTTTTGTTTGTAGCCGCATCTCACAGTCATGTTTGCTCCGACCGCGGCAGAAGGACCTCAAGTGCCTGCGCCGCTTTATCAAACCAACTCGCCCCGTTCGCTATGATGTTTCGGCTAAGCTGCATGTGCCTGACATTGTGCAATGTCACGCCCGCGTAGTTGGCAAACAACTCCAGCCTCTTGAGATCCTCTTCGCTGAATGCATCTGGCCTGTCGCTCTCGAGGTTGATTGCCCCTTCTGGTCTTGTCCTGTTTGCCGGGAAGATCGGTACGGTGAGTTCGGATCGAATGCCCCCGCGGCATTTAACGTAGTTGATGCCCAGCTTCTCTGCGTCTTCTGGCACGTTTCCACAGAACGATTTGCCGGTACGGACAACATAGAACACAACTCCTCGGCGGTCGGCATACGCCTGATTTAGCAGATCCCGCTCCGTTTTCAGATCGTCGGGGCCACTGGCTTCAACTCGCAAGCCCGAACCACCTCCGACTCCTCCAGTTAGAACGAGATGCCCGATGGCACAGGGAACCATCCGCCTGGCCGCATCAAGAATACTCTGAGCAGCTCTTGAGTAACTCTTCGCCAAGGCGACGCCCATCATCATGCTATTGATGATTTCCAGATCCGTCGCCCGCGCCACAACTTGCTTCTCCGCTACTTGCGCCCGCTGGAACGCCGCGCTGACGAGTAGCGCAACGCCTTTAAGAAGCTCTCTTTCATCCTCGGCGAAAGGCTCTTTGTCTTCCGGCCTGTCGCCTTTGAGACGTATGGCGCGAATGACGCCGACCGTTCTGCCATTGTTGCCGCGAATTGGCACCCCTAGAAACGCTCTAGCGGCCTGAAGCGTTGGAACTTCTCGCACCTTATGCAACCAGGTGGGTTTGTAAGGCTTGTCAGGATAGCACTCCGGGTTCCAGCAATCCGGTACGTAGAGCATTTGCCCGGTATCGTAAACCCAACCCGTAAAACCTTCGGCAGGGCCATAAGAGTAGTCCAGTGGATTCTCCCTCACCAGCAGAGATATGTCCGGAGGGAATTCCTCGTAGGTTGTGGCGGCCAGAAACACCCGACCCGGGGGTTGGAGGTCCATGCTGCTTCCCTCCATGAAGATCGAAACGGCCGGAAGGTCCAAATGTCGGCGGACCGCCTGGACAACTGCTGTCCGTTCGCTGCTGTTCTTGATGATATCCAGGAGCAGTGCCGAGGCGGCTGCTCTCTTTCGCACCATCTCGCCAACCAAATCGGCAAAACACACCATGAGATTGCGTATCTCTTCGATCCTCGCGCGAGAAAGGCGAGGCACCCGCATGTAATGTGCCAGCAGACTTCGGAAATCCAGCCGGCAGTCTTTCGCCAACGCTTGGAGGGATTCCACGTCTTCTGCGCTTGGCCTTTCTTCGTCCTCGAAAAGCACCTGCCCGGCAAAGAAAAACCCAATGAGGCGGTTGGTCCCTTTGACAAACGCCCTGATTTCAACGCAGATGTCGATCAGCCCGGCATGGCAAAAATACGGAATTTGGTTTGCCTGGGGATCCTTCTCGACGCTTTCGGCCTTTCGTTTGTCACACTTAGCGCAGCGAAGCTGCCCCTCCGCCGTAGAGTTCACAAGCCTGCAAAATGCGCTGTGATGGGCAGCTGTCCCGATTCTCTCGGCCTGGGGAGTGAAGAAACCGGCACCAACACTACACACCCGTCCAAATGCGTCCAGAAGCTTGTTGACGACGGCATCATCAAGCATGTCGCGCAAAAGATGATCATCTTGACGGGCCTGCATCTGGGTCATATTGTTCCTCGTTGACTACCTCTGCCCCACGGCGAAGTGCTTAACAGTCGACGTGTTCCTGGATCCACTCGCTATGTCAAAGCGGACCTTGACGGGGGCGATTATATCTCGCGTTTGGCTGTCTTGCAAATGGTTCTTCGCAGAAAACATGGAAGGAATAGTACAAGGCAGATTCTAGTCACTCTGAATTCTTCTTCTCTGTTCTGGACCTGGTCGTGAAAGGCGGTCTCCCGGGCGACGTCGTTAGGACCGCCCGCAAATCCTGAAGATAAGTCTCCAGCGGGTTCATGGCGTTGGTTTTATCGCGCGGCCGCACGGGCTGCAAGGAAATGCGGCGACTCACGAGGGGAGTGGCCCATGCCGCTGGTCTTCCAAAGGTCCTTTTTGCAAAACCAATCTTGACAATATCTGAATCTCGCGTTAGGATAGCCACGGAATAGTTGCACAACCTGCCCATGCGCAGGCGCTACCCGGTTCTTATATGCCGGCGGGCCGATGAGGGCCTGTGCGCCTTTTTTGAAAACAGCGCGGGTAGTTATTGACAACCGAAGAGCGACAGGATCGACCAAGAAGGTCTCGCTGGCGAAAAAGCCATCTGGCAAGCTGGGCTGACTTTCCGAGTTTTCGGCAGTAATATTATGCGCAGCAGTAATATTCACAAGCATTGCAAGCACAATCAGTTGCGGCAGAATATTACAATATGCGCATATTACTGAGTAATATTTAGCGCAGTGAATTGGCAAAAGCGGCAATCTGGGCAATTTGTCCCCACACCTGCGGCGGAAATTCTCAGGCCGGCTTGCCCGTCAGTTCGGCGATGACATCCATCGTGTCGGCGATGAGTCCGAAGGTGTCATCGCAGGAACGGGGGTGTTCGTGGATCACCACGTTGCCGGCGGCGCGAATGGCGGCGGCCTTGATGGCGGCTGCATCGCTGATTCGGCCGAGTTTTCGGGCCACGGCGATGCGGTCGGCCAGGTCGAAAGGCGAGGAGTTGGTGCGCTTGGCGCCCTTGGCGCGGCCCAGGATGACCTGGCACTTCTCATCGGAGATCTCGGCATCGAAGGCGGCCTGCAGTACGCTGCGGCACATGACGGCGCACTCCGCATCGAAGCCGTACATGTAGCAACGGCTCACCCGGCGCAGGAAGGCGGCGGCCCGCTTGGAGGGCTGAAGTTGCTGCGTCAGCAGCAGCAGCCGCCAGATTCGCTGCTCGGCGGTGGCCGCCATTTCGACGGCATCGCGCCCCAGGCAGTACTGGAGCGCTTCGGACAGGGCCACGACCGTCGGGTCGGACTTGTGCTGGGGATCGCTGCCATCGTTGAGGGCGGCGACGGATTCATGCAGCGGCCGCGTGTGGCTGGAGGCCAGTTCGCCCGCCCCGCGGACCATCTGCTCGGCGGTGTGGATGAGACCCGTGAGTTGCTCGGCGGCGTTGAGACCCAGGGCGGCAAAGCCCTCGTGCCGGAACGCCTCCCACTGCCGGCGGTACAGGGCCAACGCGCGGGTCAGGGCCTTGCTGACGGCGCCGGCCCCGTACAGATGATCATCCACCGGCTCGGCATCGCTCTTGATGGTCTCCGTCACGGCAGCCCTCAACAATAATTCGGCTCGGCAAAAACACGGCCGGGCGCGGCTGTTTCTGTCATCGGTCAGTTTGAACGACGACCTAATCAATACCAAAAACGGGCGCGCCGCCAAAAGGAGAAGCGTACGGGCAGGGCAGGGCGATTTTCCTCACTTGCCACCTTGCCCTTGGCCGCGGTATAAGCAGGGCTGAGATCAGGCGCTCGCCGCCGCGGCCGCGGCGGGTTCGCTTGGCCATAATGCCGCATTTCGGGGAGACAGATTATGTGGACGTTGCTGATGGCAGAGAATGGCGCACCGCCCTTCCTGTGGGTCGGCGTGATCGTGGCGATCATCATCGTACTGGTGCTGCTCGTCATGATCGGCAAGTTCCTCAAGCTGTGGATCCAGGCGTATTTCAGCCGGGCCAACGTGAGCATGTTCGACCTGATCGGCATGACGTTGCGAAAGGTGGACCGGCCGGTGATCGTGCTGTCCAAGATTCGCGCCGTGCGCGCGGGGTTGGATATCAGCACGCAGGACCTGGAAAACCACTACCTGGCCGGCGGCCGCGTGCCCAATGTGATCACGGCCTTGATCGCCGCCAACCGCGCGAATATCGACCTGTCGTTCAAGACGGCCACGGCGATCGACCTGGCGGGCCGCGATATTCTCGATGCGGTGCAGACCTCGGTGAACCCGAAGGTCATCGACGTGCCCAACCCCGCCCAGGGGCGGGCCACGATCGACGGCGTGGCCAAGGATGGCATCCAGGTGAAGGCCCGCGCGCGCGTGACCGTGCGGACGAACATCGACCGGCTCGTTGGCGGCGCCACCGAAGAGACGGTCATCGCCCGCGTCGGCGAGGGCATCGTCACCACCATCGGCGCCAGCGACTCCTATAAGGCCGTGCTGGAGAACCCGGACATCATCTCCAAGAAGGTGCTGGAGAAGGGCCTCGATGCCGGGACGGCGTTCGAGATTCTCTCCATCGACATCGCCACGGTGGATGTGGGCGATAACGTCGGCGCCAAGCTGCAGGCCGACCAGGCCGAGGCCGACAAGCGCCGCTTCCAGGCCGAGGCCGAGAAGCGCCGCGCCATGGCCTTGGCCCGCGAGCAGGAAATGCAGGCCCTGGTCCGCGAGAACCGGGCCAAGGTGGTGCTGGCCGAGGCGGAAATTCCCAAGGCCATGGCCGAGGCCTTCCGCAGCGGGCACATGGGCATTATGGACTATTACCGCATGCGGAACATCCAGGCCGACACCTCCATGCGCGAGTCGATCGGCGGCACGCCGGCGGCCGGGCAAAAGGGCGAGGGCAAGGAATAAGGTGGCACAGGCTTTCCAGCCTGTGGCCGGTGCCACGGCTGTCCGCAGCCGTGCGCTGTGCGGGACATCTAGAAGAACGGTTCAGCGGTTTTGGTGAACCCGAGCTGCGCGAGTTGAAGGAAGAATGATGTTGTCGGCGCTGCCTACCATCTCGGCCGATGTGGATTACTCCGGCTTGGTGAAGCTCGGAGTTTTCCTCTTCATTCTGGTGATCTCGCTGATTGCCAAAGCCCTGCAGGCGCAGAAAAAGACCACGGAGAATCAGCGGCGGCCGATGCGGCGGCCCAGCGAGGAAGAGCCCATCGAATTGCGGCCCGACCAGACGGGGGCGCAGCCGCCGGCCCAGCAGCGACTTTCCGTCGAGGATGTGGCCTTGGCCATGCGCCGGGCCGAGCGCGAGCGCATCGCCCGCCAGCGCGAACAGGTACGCCAGGCCGTGCGGCCGCAGCCCACGCCCGCCCAGCAAGCGGCCCAGCAGCAGATGGCCCAGCAGCGCGCGGCCATGACACGCGCTGCCCAGATGCAGGCGGCCCAGCGGGTAGCGCAGCAGCAGGCGGCACAGCGTGCGGCGCAACAAGCAGCGCAAGTGGCCCAGCAGCGCGCAGCGCAGATGCGCGCCAGCCAGCAGCGCCAGGTAACCGCCCAATCCCCCCTGGCCGGCCAGCCCATCGCCCGGGGGACCCCGCGCATGACCGCGACGGCAGCCCGCCGGCAGATCCAGGATGTGCAGGAGTCGGCGGGAGTTGAGGCGCTCGAAGCGGCCCAATCCATCGATCAGCGGCACTTGCATTTAAGCGCCATCGGCCAGGGCGTGGAGGCCGAAGAGGCCCGCATGCGCGGTCACCTCCAGGAGGAGGATGCCGACCGGACCCGCCGCTTCAGCGAGGAAACGCTGGGCCAGTTGCACCGCCAGGCGGCCGCCGCCGCACCGGTTCGGGCCATCAGCGCCCTGGGCGAGATGCATCTCAACACGGCCGCCGAGATCGGCCGGGCCGTGCTTTACGGCGTGATCATCGGGCCGCCCCTGGCCCTGCAGGACCAGCCGCCAAGCTGGGAAGCGTAAGGTTTGGAGTTGCGCAGCCGCCAGCGCGGTAGCGGACGACACGGTACAGGCCTGTGGCGGTCGCTGGCCAAGTGCGCGGGGACTGCCAGTCAACCTTACTGGGGCGGGCATCTCAATCATGGTCGAGCCAGAGGAGCAAGGAATGCAACCTATGCGGCTTGTCTGCTTGTTGGGTGTGTTGGGCATGTGCATTCTTGCCGGGGCCGCCGAATTGCCACAGTCAACTAATTCGGCTACGAATCCCGCCGCGGCTGTGGCCGTTCCATTAACTGAGAATGCAGCCCTTGATTACTACCAGGCGATTGCCGTGATGGGCTATAGCCTGCCAGAAGGGCTCGACAGCAAGTTGCTCGACTCTAATACGTCCCCTGAAGAAGCGTTGGCGGGCGCGTTGAAGGTGGCTGCGACAACGCACAAGTTTAGAGCAGCTCTTGGCGAGGCGATGGAAGAAGAACATTTGGTTCCGTCCCCTGTTGCCGCGGCGACCCAATTCCCCTGGCCTGATGACAAGTATCCTTTCGCCCGGGAGGTCCGGGCCCTGCACCGTGGCGCGGCAAGGCACTTCTGTGACTTTGGCTTGCCGGACGTTGAATTGCCTTTCTGCGGTTCTTATCTGGACAAGCTCTCTCAGGTCGGTCTGCATGCTGCCTTCCAGGCAAAGGCATGCATGGCCCAAAGAGACTACGACGCTGCCGGTACCATTTTGGCCGACATATGCCAGATGAGCTTGCACCTCTCCAAGCACGGTGGGCCCGAAGCCATGCGGGGGTGGGCCATCTTTGAGTTTTCAGCCTACGAGCCAATGAACCAGTTTCTCGCCTGCTGGAAGGTTCAGCATCCTCTGGATGAAGCGGCGGCCAGTGCTTTGGCGTCGAGGATGGCCATCATTTGTCAGCAGCAGTTCGACGCGGAAGGCTATTACAAAACAGAAAGCGAGTGCCTCAGGCGATGGCTTATACGGCAGGTGACTGATGGTTGGAAACAACGCAGCTTGGAACAGAAACGCCAAATCGTCGAAGAATGCCTCTTGCTGACTCAACTTGAGGGCGAGCCGCTGGTCTCGCTGAGGTCGCAATTGCTGGCTGATGTGAATGTGTTTCCGAGAATGGCTCAAGCGTGGACAGATAGGCTAGTTGAACTGTCACGTCGGTCGGCAGCCCTATCCGAAAAACCATATGGCATCGTCCGCCAGGAATGGGCGGCTTTAGACGAAGACATTCGGGCTCAAACTGCACAATTCAAGAAGACGGGAACCGGTGACAGCGCACTGGTAGGTCTGGCTGGATTAGATCACGCCGCCGCCTGGATTACATCTAGGGCTAATGCCCGATTACGGCTGCAGGCGATCGCGGCCGCAGCGGTCGCTGCCAAGGTGCGTACAGGGGAATTCCCGGCCAACTTGCGCACCCTCAGTGTTTCCTTTTCTGGCGGCCTACCTATTGATCCATTTACGGGCGGGGACTTCGACTACCAGATCAAGGACGGCGCACCGGTAATCCAATCCTCGTGGTCCCCCGCGGACCCGAGCGAGAAGAAGTTGATGCCTGTTTTGAATTTGGGCGGTCTGGCTCCCAGCGCGACCAAGGCCGCGGCTGATGAATGATCCGGCGGTAAATTCCTGGGCAAAGCGCCTCCGTAGCTGCGAGCCACGTATTCCCGGCTGGTGGCCGGGCGCGCCGAAACACCTGCGGTGCGGGTGCAACCGGTCAGAACAGCGTGGCCGTGCCCCCAAGAAGAGTCAGCCGCTCAATCCTTCCACGCCTGCTGGTGCGGAATGCGGTTTTCCAGCCAGCCGGACCAGGCATCCGGGAAGGCGTCATAGCGCGGCACGTACGGTTTGAGGTCCAGCAGGGCCGTGCCATCGAGCATGTCCACGCCTTCGACATGCACGCAGGGGCCCTCGACGCGGATGAGCTTGACGCACGTCAGGCCGATGGGGTTGGGCCGGATCAGCGAGCGCGTGGCGAAGACGCCGCGCGGCGAGGTGTCCAGCCGCGGCACGATTTTCGGCTTGATCGGCCCGGAGGGCCGGGCCAGGTAAATCAGCCAGATGCGATCGAATCCGGCCAGGTCGGCCAGCCCTTCGGAGAAGGCGGGGAGAATTTCGATACAGCCCTTGGCATCGTTGGCCGTGCCCTGGATGGGGATTTCCTGTGTCGCCTTGAAGGGCGTTCTAACCCAGCCGATGATGCTGAGCGACTCCAAGTTGTCCGAGGTGCCGGCCATGTCGCCTTCCGCTCCCCCCTATGCGGGCAAGACCGTTCTGGACGCGGCAGGAATTTTACTGAAATGCACCCGCCGCTGCAAGAAGCAAGAAAAGGAAGGCTTTAGGCTGTAGGTAAACCCAAAGGGAGCAACGCGGATCCGGGCGTTTTTTTTCTACAGCCTACAGTCTACAGCCTACAGCCTGCTTCTCCCGGCCTTGCAAACCGGCGGATCTTCGCTTCAAATGCGGTGTCGGGCACGGAGTGATCGTCTCACGGTGAAAGGGCCAATCATGCGCGATGAATCCCTGGAGTTTCTCAAGCGGCTGCTGACCACGCCCAGCCCCAGCGGTTTTGAGTCGGCCGGGCAAAAAGTCTGGTGCGAGTATGCCCGGCAGTTCGCCGATGAGGTCCGCACCGATGCCTACGGCAACGCCGTGGCGGTTTTGAACGGCGAGGGCGACCCCAAGGTGATGTTCGACGGCCACGCCGACGAGCTGGGGCTGATGGTCAAGTACATCGACGACAAGGGCTTCGTGTACGTGCAGCGGATCGGCGGCATGGACCCAGCGCTGGTCCGCGGCCAGCGGGTGAACGTTCATACCCGCAAGGGCATCGTCAAGGGCGTCATGGGCGCCACCGCCATTCACCTGCTGCCGCGCGAGGGCGAGAAGAAGGCCCCCAAGTGGCCCGAGCTGTTCCTGGATATCGGCGCGGCCGATGGCAAAGAAGCCCGCAAGCGCGTCGCCGTGGGCGATTCGGCCACCTTCGACGTGGGCTTCGAGCAGCTCGACAAGCACATCGCCATCTCGCGCGCCTTCGATAACCGCGTGGGTACGTGGTGTTCCATCGAGGGCCTGCGGCTGGCGAGAAAGGCCCGCGACAAGGGCAAGAAGCTCGCCGCCGGCATCTACGCCTGCTCCAGCGTGCAGGAGGAAGTGGGCGGCGCCGGGGCGGCCATGACCGTGGCGGCCATCAAGCCCGATGCGGCCATCGTCGTCGATGTGACGCACGCCACCGATTCACCCGGCATCGACATGAAGGAGCACGGCGAGGTGAAGCTGGGCGCCGGGCCGACGCTCTCGATCGGCCGCGAAAACCACCCGGTTCTCAACGAGCACATCATCGCGGCGGCCAAGGCGCAGGAGATACCGCTCCAGTTCGAGACCTTCGGCATCACCGGCGGCACAAACGCCCTGAGCATCTACACGAAAAATGGCGGCGTGCCCTCGGCCGTCGTGGGCCTGCCCAATCGCTACATGCACACCACGGTCGAGATGGTCGATCTCCAGGACCTCCAGCGCGCTGCCGACTTGCTGGCCGAATCGGTGATTCGGCTCAAGGGGGGCCAGAGGTTCCAGGTGGTGGTTTAGAACGTGAAGTGCATGGGCTGCGAAATGTCGCTTCAGGCGATCTGCTGCCGGCCGCTCGCAGGTACGGCCGAGCCCTAGGAGAAAGCACAGACATGGCGATGATCGCCAAATTGAGTTGGAAGTCCAATGATGACCAAGTGGAAGCACGATCATTGGACGAAGTGCTCCGAATTGTTCGCGAGGTCGATGCAGAATGCCTAACAAAACGCCCAATTGCAATGCAGATAGTGCGTGAAAACGGCGAAATGGTGATGATCGTTCTTGGCGCAGATCGTTGCTGCATGGATTGGTTTCCCAACGATTACAGCGGTACTGGATCCTATCACACAGTGGCCGAGACGTTCGATCCAGCTATTCAGCGCATCCCTGCAGACCCGGAGGTGATTACATACTATTTTTTCGGACACCATTCCGAAGTGCCCCTAGAGTGCACTGTGGCGAAGGAAGAGGCCTTCGAGGCGGTACGCGAATTCATCAAGTCCCCGGGACGCCCGCGATCTATTCGATGGGCTCTTGATTGAAAAAGTTAATTCAATGACATCATCTAGCCCGCCGCAGCAAAACCTAGCGCGCGACCCGCAGTATAATTCTCAAAACGAACGCGTGCGCCAATTTGAGGGCGGCGCGGCATGATCTCACAGCGTGTCCCCCCGCACGCCACATGCCGTCCGCCCTCACCCTTGCATAAGAGGCCGTTTTTCGCGCACACTCAGGCGGCCGTGAATCTGGCCCAACTGGAGTTTTGCCGAACGCTCGGGGGCGAAGCCCTGCTGGCTACCGATCTGCCCGCAGATCCGCTTGCCGCCGTCCAAACGCTGCGCCGTGAGTGCGATGCCCAGCAGGTCGCCGCCATCCTGGAACTTCGCGAAGTGCGCCAGCGTGCGGCAAGATCCGGCCGCGTGCCGCCGGCGTGGGCCGGCCGGCTGCTGGCCACCAAAACCATGCTGGCCCAGGCCTCTTCCATCAGGGTAGCTCGATACGTGGGCGGTCAACTCGCCGCTGCCGCCGCCGCGGCGGGCGGCGATGTGCTGGACCTGTGCTGCGGCATGGGCATGGACGCCATCGGAGTGGCTTTAACCGCCGCCGCCGGTATGGCCGTCCGCGGCTACGACATCTCGGCCGAGGCGGTCTTCTGCGCTGCGCACAACGCCGAAGTCGCCGGCGTCGGCGGGCGCTGCGACTTCTTTCTCGGCGATGCGACGGCGGTGGAACTTGATGGCCGCATTGTTCACGTCGACCCCGACCGGCGCGCCGATGGCCGGCGGCACCTGTCCATCGCCGGCTACTCACCGGGCGAGGAGTTCCTGCGCGAATTGCCGCAGCGGGCCGCCGCCGGGGCGATCAAGCTTTCCCCCGCCGTGGACCGCCGGGCGCTGGCCCACTGGCCGGCGGTGCGGCTGGAGTACATCAGCGAGGACGGCGCCTGTAAGCAGCTTGTCGCCTGGTGGGGCGCGGCCGGCCCGAACGCCGCGCGCCAGGCGACGATCGTATGGGGCGATTGGCAAGCGCCGCAGACTTTTTCCCTGGCCGGCGGAATTGCCGCGCCGGCGGCCGTGGGCGAGGTGGGGCAATACATCCTCGAGCCCGACCCCGCCATCATCGCCGCCGGGGCGGTGGATGATCTGGCGGCTTCGCTGGGCGCCGGCGGCCGGCGTGTCTGGCGCCTCAGCGCCACGCTTGACTGGCTCACCGCCGACCAGCCGGCCGACAGCCCCGCGATTCGCAACTTCCGCATTCTCCGAGAGGTGCCCGGCCGAAAGCGCGATGTCGCCACCGCGCTGCGCGAGCTTGGCGCCGGCACAGTGGAGATAAAACCGCGTGGCGTCCGCCTCGACACTGACACCCTCCAGCGCGAACTCTCCGGCCGCGGCGAGCGGCCGCTGGTCGTGCTCTGGTGTCGCCTGGGCGCCAGCCAGCGCGCCTTCATCGCCGAGCGCGCGGACGGCTCTGACCGGGCAGGGTAGGGGCGAGCAACACGGTTGCTCTCGCTACCAAAGATTAAT
>PMYD01000044.1 GCA_003171335.1 Phycisphaerales bacterium | reverse complement strand
GCGTCGTTCGCACCGCCCGCCAGCAGCATCGCGACCTTCGCCACTTCCTGGCCGACCTGCTGTGCGGGCGACCTGTCCGCCTAGCCTACCTACCAGCCAGCCCGTAACCCGCTAAACAGATACAGGTATAAACCTATGGAAAATACGTCTCTCCCCGAAGTGAATGATGGGCCGATTGATAAAGGCCGGTGGTGGAAGGCGGCGCCAAGAAAAATAATGCACCTTCTCAAGCAGCCGACGGAAATAAACGAATCTTTCACCGCCCTTATTCAAGAAATCCACGCCAAGAGCGAAGATATGCCTAGATTCTTCCGACCTATCGCTGAAAGATCAATTGCCATTCAGGACCTTAAGAGGAGCTGGAAAAGCATAGAAGGAGCAAAACCAAGTGAGCTTTGGGAAGCTCTTCTGACGTCTGCAATCGTAAATCTCGATAATGCTCACATAAGCCTAAGGACACCAATTGAATCCCTTTCCGGAATGGCCAAAGGGAATTTTGATCGCTGGCATAATCAGATTTGCCTTTGCAAACCTACTGTTGTCCTCTGCGGCGGCAATTACGATGCTGTTATTGAAGCATTTCCTGACGGGCATAAACCAGTGCACAATAAAGCCACCACAGGCATGAAGTACTTTATTGACCCATTAGTGGATGGATGTATTTACCTGGAAGCCCCGCACCCCTCCTGTTTTTCCATTCCTCGAAGAATGGTTCACGCGTACCTGACTCTTTCAGCGAGGGAGATTCTCCCGAATTAAATCTACATCTCCTCCGGCCATTTTCGATTTCACATCGCCATGCGCACGACCAGGCGTACGACCGTCTCAATCGTCATGGGCGAGGTATCCAATGCCAGATCGGCCATGGCGGACCAGGCACCATCGCATTGAGCCAGCCACGCCGGATCGGCGCCTTGGGGCCGGCCAAGAAGCGGCACGAAGGCGCGCGGACCCGACGAATCCGGCGCAATTCGCGATGCCAGCACCGCCGGCTCGGCCTTCAGGTAGACCAGGCGGGTGTGCGATTTGAGCGACTGCACCAGCGCGCCATCCGGCACGAACTCGCTGGAGGCGGCAACGATGGTCTGGGGGTCTTCGGAAAGCGCAGAGAGAATCTTCACCTGTGCGGCCGCTGCGGCGGCCAGAGGATCGGCGGCGGCATTGGGACGGGCGAACTGAGCGGCAATCATCTCATCCACATCCACGAACGTGGCCCAGAGCTGGTCGGCAAGCTTCTTGCCCACCGCCGTTTTTCCGCTGCCGCGAAACCCGAGAAGGATGACGTTCACTTGGACGCCTCCACGCCGCCGTGCGGCGCCGCCTTGCACCTACTCGTCATCCCCCCCCTCCCCCGCCATCTTCTGGCGCGGAGTGGAATGCTGCTCA
The DNA here is from genome assembly GCA_003171335.1 of Phycisphaerales bacterium. Lineage (GTDB taxonomy): Bacteria > Planctomycetota > Phycisphaerae > SM23-33 > FEN-1343 > FEN-1343. The sequence continues at coordinate 13,385 of PMYD01000044.1, read as the reverse complement.
ATGAACTCCTGGCGGCGCTGACGGTAGCCGTCCATGCCTTCGGGCTCCGGGAACGCCTTGGCGTAGTCCAGGCGCTCCTGCTTGCAGCGATCGGGCATGTACGTGCCGAGGGGATCGTAGATCGCCCGCTGCACGCCCACGGGCAGCATGGCGTACAGCTCCATGGCGACCGAGGCGGGCAGCGAGGCCATCATCCCGTACGCCACCTCCGCCTGCATCTGGGGCATGGAGTCGAGCTTGTTGCGCTCGGTGGTCTTGGTGTCGTATTCATTGCGCACCTGCGCCGCCGTGTCCATGGCCAGGTTCATATCGTCGCGATAGCCCATCAGGCCCTGCTGGAAGGCATTTTCGATGAGCCCCATGGTCAAAATGCTGGCGGTCTGGCGCGTGGAGCGGCCTTCGAGCCGCACCTGCCGCCAGACGTAATCGTGCAGGGGCAGGTTCCAGTCCAGCTCGTCCTTCTTGTACGTGTCGTGCACGTAGCGGAAGAACTTCTGGGCGTCGTCGGTGCGGCCGCGCAAGTACAGGGCGATAATCGCGTCAGACAGGAAGTTCACGTGGCCGGGAATGAAGGCGTCGTACGTCTTGTTGTCGTGGACGTTCAGCAGGTGTTCCTTGCGGCGGATGTGCTCCTGGTGGGCGATCTCGATGAACCGCCAGTCAGGCTGCTCGAGCAGCTCGGGCAGGTCCGGGTTTGCCGGGTTGTAGGTCAGCACGATCCGCCCGTAGAAGGCCATCTGCTTGAGGCAATTGAGCACGTTGCGATGGGTGTTCAGCACGGGCACGACCTGGCCGTTGTCCGTGGGCACCGTCTCCAGCCGGTACAGTTGGGCCAGCGTCAGGCCCTTGATGTGTTCGATGCCGAAGGTGCTCCAGTACAGACAGTGCGTCTGGGCCAGCCGCCAGTCCAGCGGCCCGTAGTATTCCATCATTTCGCGCATCCAGAACGGCTGGAGCTTGTACGTGTCGCGGATCACGTGCTTGCGGGCGAAGGCCACGACTTTGGCGCGGCCGGCGGCCCATTTTTCATCGCTCATCAGCAAGCGCAGATTCTTCTGGCTGTCGCTGGCCGGCTCGGCGGCCCCCTGGCCGATGAGCCGGACGGCGGGGTCGTCGCTCCAGGCGTTATAGGCATCCAGCAGGGCCAGGTCCACCGTCAGGCCGGCCTTGCCGGCTTCGGCCACGAAGGCGGCGGCGTCGGCATCCTTGACCAAGTCCTCCAGCCGATCGGGGGCGTCCAGGATGGGCGTCAGCCAGGCGCGGTAAGCGTCCATGCCGCCGATGTGCGGCGGCGAGCCCAGCACGCGCTGGTACTCGGCGGCGAGGTAGCGCTTGTAGTACAGGTGCATCTCGTCGGTGCGCTCGCCGATCTTGTGGAAGTAAATCCAGCTCAACTCGCGGTACAGGTCCAGCGACTTGGGGTTGTACTTGAGGCCCTCATCACGCAAGAGCTCGATGCCGGCCTTCACCCAGTACCAGCGCTCGGCGGGGGTATGCGTCTCGACGGAGATATTGTACGAGAGGTTCCAGGCGTGGTAGCCCCACACGCCGGGAAAGCGGGCCTCCAGCGAGCAGATCATGTTGGCCAACTGCACGGCGTCGAAGAACTTTCCCTTCTGCTTGAGATTCTCGCTGCGGATCCACAGGTAGTCGATCAGCAAGGCGCGGACGCCGCCGGGCAGGGCCTGCAACAGCTTCAGTTCGGGGTACTCGCTGGTGGCAATCTGGGAGGCCTGCGAAGTCTCCATCTCGCGGCGCAGGAAGTCCAGGCGGCCCTGGAGGGCGATCGCCCCGACCAGCGCCGCGGCCGCCAGCAGCAGGCAGACAAGCTGGATGGCTCGAGTGCTTCCCATCCGTATTACTCCACAATCACGCTGGCCAGCTCGCGCTTCGTGAAGACAAAGGCCGCCACGGTCAGCGCCAGCACCGTCCACACACCCACGAACGCCACGCCGGCCACGGCCAGGCGAGTCCAGGGCACCACCAGGCTGTCCATCAGCACGGTGGAGGTGTCGATCAACTCGAAGTTGGGCATGATGTGCTGCAAGCCGCCGTAGATGTAGTGGCCCAGGTACACCCAGAAGCCCGACTTGTAGCGGATGGCCGTGGCCTCCACCAAGAAGCGCTGCATCGCGCCGATGGCGTAGATCGTCAGGCACATCAGCGTGGCCACGGGGAACGACAGCCACGTGCCGGCCAGCAGCGTCGTCGACGCCAGGAAGACCTGGAGAATCAGCATCATCAGCAGCAGCCGCAGGAAGTTGGGCTCAAAGGGCGCCACCGGATAGATGATGTACAGTTCTTCCGGCGGAAACATGAGCGTGGTGTCGAAGGTCGCGGCCGGGTCGCCCGGGTTCTCGTTCAGAAACTCCACGAACAGCCGGCCGTCAGAACCGACCATGTGGGCCGGCAGCAGGATACTGGAATCGCGGTCCGTCAGAAACGTGGCGTCGGAGCGAAAGTAGGCCCCGGCATCTTCGGAATTCGGGTCGCGGGAGAAAAGGAAAATGCCTTTAAGCCCCGTGCCGGCGGCGGCCTTGCCGGTCCCGGCGGTGAAATGGAATTCCACCAGGGCATTGTCGTTCAGAGGTTTGGGCAACTCCGTAAATCGCCAGCCCAGCCGGCCGAACGGCGCCACGTTCTCCAGCGCCTCCCGCGCCAAGAGGCGGGCGTTGTCCCAGGAGGCCGCGATCTGCTCGGGCGACAGATCCTTGAGCCGCTCGTTCTGCTCGCGCTGCTGCATGATCTTGGCGGCCACCTTGGGCAGATCTTCATCCAGGGAATTGGGAGCGCTGCGGTAGCGGCCGGCGAACACCTGGTTGTCAAGCTGAAGCCGCTCGGCCCGGTCCTTCACGTTGAGCCGCAACACCTGGGCCGTACCGTACACCGCCAGGCCGACCGCCGCGATCATCAGCATCTGGAACAGCACCAGTCCCGCCCAGCGGCCGATGACGTACTGCCAGCGCGGCACGGGCTTGGTCAGCGGCGTAAACACGTACCGGCGCGCCTGCTCTTCGCAGATGATCTTGCACCCGGCCAGGATCGTCAGCAGGCTCAGGATGATGCCCGCCAGGCCGACGCTGTACACCAGGAACGTCTGCACATGGTGGCGCTGGGCGGCCTGGGGGGCCTGGACGGCGCCGGGCTTACCGGCACTGAGTGCGGCCGTCTGGGGCTTGACATCCTTGTTGAATAACCGCGGAAGCTGCGGCACGCCCAGGACCACCGCCGCCAGAATGAAAATGAACAGCGTGGTCCTCCGCATGCGAAGGATTTCAATGAATGTCTGCCTGGTTACGGCCCAGATCCTACGCATGGTCCGCCTGGTCGTCCTTCATGAGAGAGTCGATGATGCGTCGATCGGCCGCCGGGGCCGGCGCGGGGGCCGGCTTGGCGGGCTTGGTCGGGGCCGCCTTGCGGTCCTCCAGCACCTTGCGGCCGTCGCCATGCTCGGCGGCGTCGGTCAATTCGGAGAGCAGCTCCGCGTCGAGCGGCACCGGCGGCCGCACGGGCGCGACGGGCTGGGCGGCGGCCGCGGCTCCATCGCCATTCGTGGCGGCCAGCAACTGCTCGACGACCTGCGGGCCTTCCAGCTCGCCCTCGCCGCGGAGGAACGGCGCCAGCCGACCCGTGTCGACCGCCCCGCCGGTGGCGATGCGCTCGCGCTGGGCGTCGGCCACGATCTGGAGGAACAGCGATTCGAGCTTTTGCCGCGGGGCTGAAATGTCCAGCACGCTCTTGCCCTCGCCGGCGGCGATGGCGCGAATCTTGTCCAGCGCCGCGGGGCTGAGATCCTCGGCGATGATCTGCGTCAGCCCGTGCTGGCTGAGCAGGTCGTTCACTTCGCCGCAGGCCCGCAGCCGGCCGCCGTAGAGAATGGCCACGCGCTGGCAGACATCCTCGACATCCGACAGCAGGTGGCTGGAAAGCACGATCGTCTTGCCGCGCCGGCCGAGTTGCTGGATGAGGTCCTTGACCTGCCGCGTGCCCAGGGGGTCCAGGCCGCTGGTGGGTTCATCGAGGATCAGCAAATCCGGGTCGTTGATCAGCGCCTGCGCCAGCCCGATGCGGCGCTGCATGCCCTTGGAATACTCGCCCACCCGCCGGTACGCCACCTGGGTCAGGCCGACCATGTCCAGCAGCATCTCCACGCGCTGGCGGCGCTGGATGCGCGGCTGCTTGAAGAGCCGGCCGTAATAATCCAGCGTTTCCCAGGCGTTGAGGAACGGGTAGAGGTATGACTCCTCCGGCAGAAAGCCGATGCGGGCCTTGATGCTCACGTCGGTGGGCCGCTTGCCAAAGACGCGAATGAAGCCGCGCGTCGGGTACAGCAGGCCCAGGATCATCTTGATGGTCGTGCTCTTGCCCGAGCCGTTTGGACCCAGCAGGCCCAGCACCTCGTTGGGCCGGACCTCCAGGTCCAGCTCGCGCACGGCGGCGACCTTCTCGCGGCGCCAGAAGTCGCGGAAAACCTTCGTGACCTTGAACGTCTGAACGTACGGTTCGCTGGGTTGGATCATAACTGTGGTATCCGCCACGGGCCCAGGGCTAGTGCTTCTTCAGCTCGTCCTGCTTCTGCTTTTCCAGGTTGGTCTCGAGCTGCTTGGCCTCGGCCTCCTTGAGCCGCTTGATGAGTCCCGGGTCGTAATTGACGTACAGGTTCATGCCCTTGCCGGTCATGGGGGCATACTGCTTGATACAAGCCAGGCGCGAGAGAATATCCTGCTTGGCCTGCATCCACTCCCACTGAATGGTCAGGGCCGGGTTGGCCAGGTAGAGCGGCAGGAGCTGACGGAATCGGTCGGCCAGGGCCCGCGCGCGGGCCACGGTCTGGCGGGCCTGGCTGCGGGCGTTTTCGATGATCTGCCGGGCGTCGCCGCCGGTGGCATCCTCCAGCAGCAGCGTGTCGATCTTCTTATAGGCCGCGTCGCCGGCCGCGTCGTCCTTGTCGCGCAGCGCGTGACTATATTGCGTAATCGCCTGAATCAGGGGCTGCCAGTTGGGGCCGGCGGCCTTGAAGGTCGTGGCGACGGCGTTCTTTTCAGCGACGGACTCCATCCGGCTGCGGTCCTGCTCGGCCGTCGTGACGGCGCCAAAAGCGTCACGAACCTGCAGCGGCGGCACATGCTCGACGCACTGCAGCGACCGGATGCGGATGCCGGATTTCAGGTCATCCAGCAGCTTCTGGGCCTGCGTCAGCACATCCTGCGTGAACAGCGGGTCGTTGCGCCGAATCGCTTCCAGGTCCGTCTTGGCGGCCACGCGGATGGAGGCGTTGTCTACCGCGTCGATCACCGCGCGCTGGGCGGGCTCGAGCACCTTCTTGCGGTCGGGCTCCAGGCCGCCCAGGCGGGTGACATAATCCAGCACCGCCTGATCATCGTCGCCGGGGATGACATACTGGCAGTTCCACCGGACATGCATCAGGCCACCGTCGGCGGTGATCAGCGCGCCGTCGTAGCCGGGCCGCAGACTGCCACTCATGGGCACCACTTGCGTATAGTCGCGGTCTTCCGACATGGGCGAAACGTAATAGCGGAAGCTCTTGATCGTGACTTCCTGCTCGTGGACATTCACGATGACGGCCCGGTCGATCGGGAAGGGCCAACTGAACTTCAACCCGGCCTTGAGCACCTGGCCGTGGACCCGGCCCAGCCGGGTGATCACCGCTCGCTCGTCCGTCTTCACGGTAAAGATGCCGCTGGCCAGGTACGCCGCCAGCAGCACCACGATGATGCAGCCCAGCACGCGGAAGCTCACCTTCAAGGCGTCGGCCAGCGACTTGCCGGCCGGATCGAGTTCCTCGACGATCAGCCGCTCCGGGCCGCCGGCCACGCCGACGCCGCCGTGCGCATCGTGATCGTGAGCATGGCCGTGGCCGTGAGGGTGGTCGTGACCGCGATGCTCGTGAGTTTCAGTCATGGTCTTATGCTCTCAATCAGGATCGATCTACTCAGTCACCTCGAAGCGATTGCCGATTGCCGCGCCGCCGGCTGGGTCTTTGCCTTGGCAATCCGGAATTCCTTACCTCATCGCGGGCGCCATCGCCGGCGCCGCCGGCGGCGTCGTGGGCGCGGCCTTCTGACCCTCGACCGACTGCGGCGTGGGGGCCTTGCGGAACCAGCCGAAGCTCTCGTCATACTGCGAGCCATCCAGCACGAACAGCCCATCCTTGAGCGTATCGGAGAGGAACTCCAGCCGGCGGAGGAACGTGGCGAAGCGCTGATTCTCGCCGTACTGGCCGTAATACGCGGCGGCCGCCTGCTTGCCCTCGCCCTCGATCTCGTACGCCTTGGCCTCGGCGAAGGAGAGGATCTGGGCGGCGATGCTGTTGGCGTCGGCCTCGATGGCGGCGGCGGCGGCCTCGCCCTGGCTGCGGTCATACTGGGCCTTGCGCAGCCGCTCGGTCCGCATGTTCTCCATCACCGTGGGGCTGACGTTCTCGGGCAGCCCGATCCGCTTGAAGCGCACCTGGAGCACGTTCACGCCGTACTTGTGGTTCTTGAGCCGCGAGGAAACCTGCTCGAGGATGTTCTTTTCCATCTGCTCCAGCTTCACATCCTTGGCGGAGGCGAAGTCCTCCATGCGGCTGGCGCCCACGATGGCGGACATCACATCGCGCACGGTCTCGCGCAGCTTGCCCTGCACATCGACCAGGTCCTTGCCGACATTGCGGCGGAACTCCTGCGCATCGTTCAGTTGCCAGCACACGTACGTGCCGACCATGATGCTCTTGGCATCGATGGTCTGGAGCTGCTCGTAGGGCGTGTCGAATAACTGCATTCGCGTATCGTAGGTGATCACTTCCTGGATGGGCACCGGCCAGCGGAAGTGCAGCCCGGCCCCCAGCGTCTTGGTGGGCTGGCCGAAGGTCTCGACGATGGCCGTCTCGGTGAACCGCACCTGCTTGGTGATGACCATCATCAGCAGAATCGCCCCGACGATCACACCCAGCACGATCCGCAACGCATTCTTGCTTTTCATATTCTTTTCCTCAGGCGGCGAGGCTGTCACTCGCGTCTCGAACCTTATAACTTGTGTCTCAAGCCCTAGTTGCCCGTTCCGGCAAAAACGCCGCCGGCGCTGCGCCGGTCATCGGGCTGCCAGATCTGCACCTGGCTGGGGTCTACGCCCAGGATGTACTTGCGCGACCCATCCATCGCCTTGTGGTACACCCGGAGCAACTCGTTCAGTTCGTACACTTCCGGGGCCTTCTGCCAGGCGGCCAACTGCCGCTGGAACGACAGGTAAAGCCCGCGCCCGTGGTTGGCGGTCTTCCAGCGCGTGGCCTGGGCCCGGCTGATAATCTGGCGGATTTTGCCGCCGGCCTGGTCCAGCAGCCCCCAGGCTTCCTGCTGGGCGGCGGCGCGATCGGCATCCGACAGCGACGAGTCCTCAATTCGGGCGGCGGCCGTGGCCAGCGCGGTGGCCACCTGGGCCGAGCCGGCCGCCTCGCTCAGCAGGCTGTCGCGGGAGCTTTGCGCCTTGAGCATCTTGCCCTGGCGCTCGTGGTTGGCCTTGATGACCTCCTCGAAGGCCTCGGCCACATCCGTCGGCGGATGCAGGCCGCCCAACGACACCTGGAGCACCTCGACGCCCAGGTCCATCTCGTTGGCGGCCCGGTCGATCTGCTTGTACAGCGTGCGGTCCATCTCATCGCGCCGGGCGCTCATCAGCGTATCGATGTCGTGCCGGGCGGCGTAGTCGGTCAGCTCGTGCTGGGCAATGTCGGACAACAGTTTTTCGGTATCGTCAAAGCCGAATCGGAACCGGTACGGATCGACCACGCGGTACAGCAGCGTGGCCGTGATGCGCACGGTTCCCACGGCGCTGTATTGGGCGGCCTTGTCTTCGGCTGTGGCCGGCTTGACGGGCGGCGCCTGGCCTTCGGCGGCGGCCGCGTCGACCGAAGGCGCGCTGGTCTGCCAGGCCGCCTGGCTGGAGGCGCGCGGCACCAGGAAATCCAGCTCGCGCCGCTCGCCGTGCTCCTTGTTCCACACGTAAACCAGGATGCCCTCTTCTGAGGCCGACCTTCTCACCAGGTCGGCGTTGGGGTCGCGCACATCCGCCGCCGCCAGGCCCACGCCCAGGGGCAGCGAGCGGATCTGATCGGTCTCGACCACGTCGGCCGTCTGCACCGGCCAGAACCATTTGAAGTGCATGCCCGGCTTGAGCGTCGAGTGGTCGGCCGGCGGCTTACCCCAGGTCAGCACGATGGCCTCGTGGCTGGGCGTCACCAGCACCACCATCGAGGTGGCCAGCATCGCCGCCACGCCGAACAGCAGCAGCGGCACCAGCGTCTTCTGAAGCAACTGGTAGAACCAGGTGCGCGAGACTTCGAAGCCAAACTGGTAGTTCAGCGCCTCGGCGACCGAGCGCGCCAGGCTGCCCGGCTCGCTGAGCAGGTTGGCCAGCCGGCTGTCGAACGCCGGGCGGGATTCCATGCCCGGCCGCCGCGGCCGGTACAGGTCAAGGATCTGGTTGAGCACCATTTCCACGCCCAGCACCAGCATCACACCGGGCACGCCATAGGCCAGGGCCGCGAGCACCCAGCCAAATTCCACGCGGACCAGGAAATACGCCAGGCACAGCATGGCCACCGCCAGCGAGCAGACGGTCAGGTAGCTGCCGCCGGCCCGCAGCAGCCGCCAGCGGACATCGCGGGCCATGCCAATGGCGTACCGGCTGACCAGGAAGGCCACGAACGATGCGCCCAGGCAGACGAAGGCCCAGGTCAGGGCCCCGTCGATCCGCCCGGCCGCAACGGGGTTGATCGACAGCGTCCCCAGCTTCAGCGTCCACAGCTTCAGCAGCAAGACCGCGCCCATGGCGGCCAGGTAGCCGGCGGTCAGCAGCGTAATGATGGGCACGAAGACCCGGTTAACCAGGTTGAGCCGGCGCTGGGCCAGCCGCATTTCGGCGGTCTGCTCGGCGAAGATGCCCGCGCCGCCCTGGCGCGTCAGCTCATCCAGCTCGAGCTTCTCCAGCTCGGCCAGGTGCCGGCAATAGAACACGATGGTCGAGATGGTCCAGATGCCCAGGGACCCGAGCAGCAGAAAAAAGGTGGCGCGGGCCGCATCGCTGCCGGTCGAGAGCCACACCAGGCACATCACGGCCGTCAGGGCCGCCTGAATGGCCAGACCGAACAACGCCACCGCTTGTCCGCGCTTGTTGTCGGCGCTCATACTCGTGCCGTCTCCTGTAGGTGGTGGCACAGGCCTTCTGGCCTGTGTCCCATATCTTCACAGGCCAGAAAGCCTGTGCCACCGGACAACCAATTGCTCGTCTGCGTCGTACTCGCTATCGTGGACGAACCAGTGCTCGTGACATCTTTTGGAAGCCGAACATGACCCGACTGTGGACCATTACCGCCAATACGTTCATCCAGACCATTCGCCGCCCGATCTTCACCATCCTGCTCCTGGCAACCTACGGAGCGCTGGTGCTGGAGGTTCAACTGGCGGCCAATTCCCAGGGCTACAAAGGCGTTTCCGCCGACGACAACCAGCTCCTGATCAACCTGGGCCTCTCGACCCTGATGATCAGCGCCCTGGTGCTGGCGGCCTTCAGCGCCGCCGGCGCGCTGACGCGGGAGATCGAGCAGCGCACCGTGCTGACCGTGGTCACCAAGCCGGTGGCCCGGCCGATCATCCTGGCGGGAAAATTCCTGGGCGTGCTGGCGGCCGTGACGGTGGGCTTCTACCTGTGCGGCCTGGCGTACCTGATGACCGTTCGCCACGGCGTGCTGACGCGCGGGGCCGACCCGTACGACTACGTGGTCATTCCCCTGGGCGCCGGAGCCCTGGTGCTGTCGCTGGCCATCGCCACCTTCGGCAACTACTTCTTTAACTGGTCGTTCCACACGGCCCAGACGCTCTCCAACGTGCTGCTGTTTTCCGTGGCCATGGTCTTCATCTGCCTGTTCGAAAAGGGCTGGGTCCGCGTGCCCTTCGGCAGCAGCTTTGACCCGCAGTTGATCCTGGTGCTGGGTCTGCTCTGGATGGCGGTGGCCGTGCTGACCGCCCTGACCGTCGCCGCCAGCACCCGCCTGGGCCAGGTCGCCACGCTGGGCGTGGCCGCGGGCCTGTACATGCTGAGCCTGCTGTCGGCGGCCATCTTCCGTTCGAATGTGGACAACAACTGGCTGGCCCTGGGGGCCTATCACCTGGTGCCCAACGTCAGCTATTTCTTCGCCGTCGATCAGCTCATGCAGCACCAGACGATCACCGGCCAGTACATGCTCCTGGCCGGCCTGTACGCCGCCGCGTACGTGGTGGCGGCACTGTTGATAGGCATCGCCCTGTTCCAGAGTCGCGAGGTGGACGCCGTCGAGACCTCCGCCGCCGCACCGGCCATGGTGAACCTGTACGCCTGGACGATGCGCCTGGCGGCCCTGGTCGCCGTGGTGTGCAGCCTGGCCGAGCTGGCTCGCCGCGATGTCGCCGTCGATGGCCCGCACCTGGCCATGCTGGGCGCGATCCTGGCCGCGGGCGTCCTGGGCTGGCTGTGGGGCGGATTGCTGGGCCGGGGCGTACGCTGGGCACTGCACCTGCTGGTGCTGGCCACTGCCGTTGAGCTCCTGGGCGCCCTGGTTTATGTTCTTATCCTTCATCCCGGTTCAATCGAGCCCTTCACCAAGCTCGCTATTCTGTCTCTTTCCGGCCTTCACGCCGCGTACATCGCGACGCTTCGTCTGCGGCGGGCCACCGGCGCTCATTTTCGTGGCACAGGCTTTCAGCCTGTGATCCGCAAGAGCAAGACCACCAAACTGCAAACCACAGCCTAAGAGCGTTTGCCATCAGGCAAGACACGGCTGAAAGCCTGTGCCACCTACATCAAGACACAGGCTGAAAGCCTGTGCCACCTGTCACAGGCTCCACGCGCGGGGCCGGGGCCTCAGCCGGCTGGTCGCTGATGCGGTGGAGCTCCTCGCCGAACCGCACCAGTCGGGCGCTGTTCAGCACCACCACCAGCGCCGCCGCCAGGTGCAAGGCCGCGCCAAAGATCGGCGTGATCGTGCCCATGCCGCTCAGGATCAGCGAGACGGTGATAAAGAACACACCGAACATCAGGTTCTGATGCACGACCTGAACGGCCTTGCGGCTCAGCCGGATCAGGAACGGCAGCCGCTGGAGGTCGTTGTTCATGAGCGCCACGGAGGCCGAGTTGATGGCCACATCGGAGCCGGCGGCGCCCATGGCCACGCTCAAATCGCCGGCGGCCAGCGCGGGGGCATCGTTGACGCCATCGCCCACCACCGCCACGCGATGGCCCTGGCTGCGGAGCGAGTCCACCAGCACCAGCTTGTCCTGGGGCAGCACCTCGGCCTGAACCTCGGAGCAGCCCATCTCGGCGGCCACGCGCCGCGCCACGCTCCAGCGGTCGCCGGTGACCATGATCAAATGTTTGACGCCCAGCTCGCGCAGCTCTTCCATGGCGGCCTTGGCCTCGGGCCTGGCCCGGTCTTCCAGTCCCATCCAGCCAATGATCCGCCCGTTGCGGGCGACATGCAGCGTGGAAAGGCCTTCCGGCTCCGTGGCGTCGGGCTTGGCGAGGATCGATGTATCCACGCCCTGGGCCTCCAGCCAGCTTCGCCGGCCGACGCGGATGAGCTGCCCGTCAACGCGCGCCGAGACGCCCTGGCCGGGCACTTCGCGGAAGTCCGTCGCCTCTAAGAGCCGCACGTGCGCCTGGTGGGCCTTGGCCACCACGGCCTGGGCCACCGGGTGCTTGGAGAGCGACTCGACCGAGGCGGCCGTCATCAGCAGGTCCGCCGCATCGGTCTGGTGCAGGGGCTTCATGCGGGTGAGGGTCAACTCGCCGGTGGTCAGCGTGCCGGTCTTGTCGAAGACCACGGCCGTCAGCGTGCGGGCGATCTCCAGGTTCTGCACGTTCTTCACCAGAATGCCCAGGCGGGCCGCGCACGACAGGGCCGCCACCATCACCGTGGGCACGGCCAGGATGATCGCGCAGGGGCAAGCCACGATCAGCATGGTGATCGGGCGGGTGATGTCCTTGGTGAAATACAGCACGATGCCCGACAGCATCAGCACCACCGGCGTGTACCAGCCGGCGTAGCGGTCGATCAGCCGCATGATCGGAATGCGGCTGGCCTCGGCCTGGAGGATCAGCCGCTGGACCTTGCCCAGCGTGGTGTCCTCGCCAGCGCGGGTCACGCGCACATCCAGGGTGCCGGTCAGGTTGGTCGTGCCGCTGAAGACCTCATCGCCGACCGCCTTGTCCACCGGCAGCGATTCGCCGGTAATGGTGGCCTGGTTGACGGTGGTCGAGCCCGAGAGGATCTGGCCGTCGGCGGGAATGTTGTCGCCGGGGCGGACGCGAACGATATCGCCGGCGATAAGCGTGTTGGGATCGATCAGATGCTCCTGGCCGTCGATCAGCTTGTGCGCCTTCTTGGGCGCCAGCCGCACCAGGCTCTCGATGCTCGCCTTAGCGCCCAGGGCCGTGCGGCTCTCTACCAAGTTGGCCAGCAGCAGGAAAAAGCCCACCGTGCCGGCCACCTGATATTGACCGGTGGCGAAGGCCGCCAAAATAGCCACCGCCACCAGCTCGTCCATGTGCATGTGGCCATGCAGCAAATGCTTAATGGCGTGCATGATCACCGGCGCCCCCAGCAGCACCGCGCCGACGCCCGCCAGAAGGTTGCGGTAGAAGACCTCGTTGTCGCCCTCGGCCATCAATGGAACGAAGTAACTGATTCCCACCAGGACTCCGCCGGCCAGGATGGCCACGATTTTGAGACTGGCTCGTCCGGTCTGGGCCTCGATGGAGTCCTTCAGAATCATGTCATGCGCCATGGCGATTCACCTGTGCACCTGTGGCTGATAACTGCCTGTGATGAAAAGACCTCACCTTGTTTCGAGCGCCGCGGGGCCTGCCGCGCAAGAAAAGAGAGCGGGCGCTAGTACTGGTTCAATTACGCCTGTGCCTGCAAAGCGGTTCGGCCCAAAGTGTAGCCTTTATAGAGGGTTCGAACTGAAGATGCAATAAGGCGATTGCGGGCGGGCAATAGCGAAATCCGTCAACTTTTCAACCTTGTGAGCGGGCAAGTACGCCGGAGATGTTCGAAATTGTCAGGCCAAGGCAGCCGTGTGCTACCCGGATGCCAGAAATGGCAGACTGGCTTAGAGAGTCGTTCTTGTGGCTACAAATATTTTTTGCATCGTATCTTGTTTACATGTAAGGTGTTATGTGTTCAATAAAGGTATTATATAGCACTTATCATTATCTGGCACGACTTTTGCACCATGCATATAGGCCACATCCTGAGTTGAGGAGGAGTTAGCACGTATAGCAGGCAGAGAAAAGTCACTTCGATTCAATATTGCAGAATCACCGAGAGTGGCGTAATGATGGAAATGAAT
>PMYD01000066.1 GCA_003171335.1 Phycisphaerales bacterium | reverse complement strand
ATTTAGTATGTTGTTAATATAATTGAAATATCGATAGAGGAAATGTCATGAAAAAGCTTCCCGCCATTTGCCCCGCCTGCCAGCAGGCGCTGCGTGTCAGCCGCCTGCAATGTCCCTCCTGCGGCACCGGGATCGAAGGGCTCTTCGACCTGCCCCCACTGGCCCGGCTGGATGAGGAGGATCTGGATTTCGTCCTCCAGTTCATCCAGGTCAGCGGCTCGTTGAAGGAGATGGCCCAGCGGCTGCGGCTGAGTTATCCCACGGTGCGCAACCGGCTCGATGAGATCATCCGGCGGTGCCAGGAACTTCAAACCGCCGCCTCCGAAAACTCCGCTGCCAAGAAGGGTGAGACACATGGAAGCCGTGGCTGAAAGAACCGTCTGGAACTGGCTGTTCAATCCCTTTCGCTACATCGCCGGCGCGGGCGCTCTGGGACTGGGCCTGCTGGCCATCATCCTGATGGCGGTGCTGGGCTACCTGGGGCACACGCATCTCGACGGCGTCCTGGACGTCCACGCCGGGCCGCCGGGGCCGCTGCATGATTTCATCTTGCAAGGCCTGCTGGACTGGCTGTTACTTTCGCTGACTCTGCTGGCGACAGCCCTGATCCTGCGCCTGAAGTTCCGGCTGATTGATCTGTGGGGTACGCAAGCCCTGGCCCGCTGGCCGCTGCTCATTCCGGTAGGGTTGCTGGCCTGTCCGCCGGTGGCGCGCAGCTCTGAAGCCGCGCAACAATACTTCCTGGCGCTGTCCACTACGGAAGGCCCGCCCGCGGCCGCTCCGGTGGCGGCGCTGCTCGTATTTGTGCCCATCATCCTGTTGCTTCTGGGGGCCATCGTCTGGATGATCCTACTGATGTACCGCGGCTACAGCGTTTCGGCCAACGTGAAGGGGGCGCGCGGAGTGCTCAGTTTCATCGTGGCCTTGGGCGCCGCCGAGATCGCCGCCAAACTCTGTCTATGGAAATTGGCCCTGCTGCCCATGCCGGGCGGGAACTGAATTATGAGCGCACGTATTGCCGCATACCTGGCCCTAATTGGCCTGTCGATCCTCCAAGCCGTGTACTACTCGCCACGGTTGCCGAGTGTCGTCGCGTCGCATTTCGACGGCATGGGCCGGCCCGACGGTTGGGTCAGCAAGCAGGAATTCTTTATCGTGGGGGCAATTCCAATGGGCATCGTCGTGGGCCTGTTCCTTTCAATGGAGGCGGTGGCGCGAGCCGCGGCCCGCTTGAGTACGTTCCCGGCGCCCCCAAAGCCGCTGTCGGCGGAGCAGGTGGCTGCTAAGGCAAAGATCAAACAACTGGGCACAAAGACAATCAGCAACTTCTTGTTTGGCATGGGCATGCTGACGATGCTGCTGTTGCTGGTCTTTTACCAGTTGTCTATCCAGGCGAATCTTAATCCGGCCCCTGTACTGTGGCATCCCGGGCTCGTGGTGATTCTGTTCTTGGTCAGCGTGACTGGCCTACTGGTATGGATGGGCCTGCGGATGCGCAAGCTTGAGGCCCTCTTGCCTTCGCGCGAATTGCCGGCGGGAATCTGGTTTCCAGCCAAGCGCTGGGGGTGGGGCTGGGGACCGCCGGTGCGGTGGCAAGGCTGGGCGTTCATGGTCATCTGGCTGGCGGCGCTGCTGGCCGGCGCGCTGGCGCTGCTGCCGGGTGAGCCCACTGCCGGAAGAATCATCCTGCTCTTGGCATTTCTGACGGCGATGAGCGCGATTATGATAGCCGTCTGCTGGATCAAAGGTGAGAAGCCCCGCTGGCGCTGGGGCGCGTAGCCAAATGAATGTGCCGGGTGCCGGGTGCCGTGGCTGCATCTTTTCGCAGCCACGCGTCATCAGGATGAGCTTAGGAAGTCGGGTGCAGTGAGTGCACCTTTTCGCGGCAGCGAGGGCGCAGAAAGAGAGCAACCTGCGCAGACACGTGGCTGCAAAAGAACGCAGCCACGGCACCCACTGCACACCAACCGGTACAGAAAGGCGAGCGATGTGCCGAATGATGTTCTCGGCGGCGGCGATTTTGATCTCCTGCACTTACGTGGCGGCGGCCGATTCCGCCGCTTCCGCCCCGGCGGCCTCACAAACGGCCGCGGCCTCCCAGCCGGCCGGCGCGTTCGAGGGCCGGGCGCGGGCGCTGGTGGAGATGCTGGCCAAGGAGCGGTTCGACCAGGCGTACGGCCGCTTCGATCCCACGATGCGGCAGGTCCTGCCGGTCGAGAAGCTGGCCCAGGCGTGGCACGAACTGCTGGACCAGGCCGGGCCGCTTCAGCGAATCATATCGGTGCAGACGCAGCGCATCAACGGCTACGACGCCGTGTACGTGACCTGCCAATTCGACCGCCAGCGGCTGGAAGTAGAGATCGCCTACGACGAGATGGGCCGCATGGCCGGCCTGCATTTCGTGCCGGCCACCCTGGCCACCGGCGCCATCACGCTGCCGCCGTATGCCGACCCGGCGGCCTTTGAGGAGCGGCCCGTGCAGGTGGGCGCGGAGGGCTGGCCGCTGCCCGGCACGCTCACGCTGCCGCGACGACACAGGACTGCCTCCGCGCCCGCCAGCGCGCCGGCTGCCAGCGCTCCAACAACCAGCGCGCCGGCTGGCATCGCACCGGCCGATGCCCTCTGGCCGGCGGTGGTGCTGGTGCACGGCTCGGGCCCGCAGGACCGCGATGAGACGCTCGGCGCCAACCGGCCCTTCCGCGACCTGGCCTGGGGCCTGGCCACGCGCGGCATCGTCGTGCTGCGCTACGAGAAACGCACGCAGGAACACACCATGCGCGTGGGCACGCAACTGAAGACTATCACCGTGCGCGAGGAGGTCATTGATGATGCCGTCACCGCCGTGCGGCGGGTGATGCGCGTGGAAGGGGTCGACCCCAACCGCGTTTTCATCCTGGGCCACAGTTTTGGCGGCACGCTGGCGCCGCGGATCGCCCGGGCGGCCGATGAGGTGGCCGGCATGGTCATCCTGGCGGGCACGACGCGGCGGCTGCCCGAAGTGATCCTCGACCAGGCGCGGTTCCTGCGGGCCCTAAAAGGCGGCCCCGACTCCGATGAGGAGCAGCATCTGCGCTGGCTGACCCGGCAGGTGAAGGCGGCCGAGAACCCCGGCCTATCGATCGATACGCCCGCCGAAGACCTGCCCATGGGCATTCCCGCCTCGTATTGGATCGACCTGCGCTCCTACGACCCCGTCGCCACCGCCCGCCTGGTGGGTAAGCCCATGCTGATCCTCCAGGGCGGCCGCGACTGGCAGGTCACCGCCGCCGACCTGGCCGGCTGGAAGACGGGCCTGGCGGGCATGGAAAATGTGCAGATCAAGGAATACCCCGCGCTAAACCACCTGATGATCGCGGGCGCCGGCCGCTCCACGCCGCTCGAATATAACCAGGCCGGGCATGTCGATGCCCAGGTGGTGGGGGATATTGCGGAGTGGATCCTCTCCCAAAAGTGATTTGCGATCAGGCGAACGGGCGCGCGTGTCTTGGAGGGTGCCACGGCTGTCCGCAGCCGTGCGCGGGACCTCCTGCCAGTAAGCAGGTTCTGCGGAAGCCTGGGGGACCATGTTTCTTGCAGTTGCGCACAGCGCACGTCTGCGGACAGCCGTGGCACCAGACCCAAGGATCACAAATCAGTTTGCAGGCAACTTCTCCTTGATCTCCCGCGCGGCCGCTTTGGCGTCTGCGGCAGCGATGATGGATTGGCATACGGCCACGCGCCGGCCGCCGGCCTCGATGAGGCGGCCGAGATTGGCCGCCGTGATGCCGCCGATGGCGAAGGCGGGCAGGTTGATTTCCACAGAGACGGCTTTCAAGAACGCCGGCCCTGGAATCTGGCTGATGGCCTTGGTGGGCGAACTGAACATGGGTCCAACGCCGATGTAATCGGCGCCGGCTTTTTGGGCGGCCCGGGCCTGGTCGATGGAGTGCGTGCTGAGACCCACCAGCTTGTCGCCGCCGATGATCTGCCGGGCGACATCCACGGGCAGGTCATCCTGGCCCACGTGTACGCCATCGGCGCCGACGGCGGCGGCGATGTCCGCGCGGTCGTTGATGATGAATAGCGCCTCCGCCTGAAGCGTCAGGGCCCGCAGCCGGCGGGCCAGCTCCAGAAGCTGCGCATCGCTCAGCGTCTTTTCGCGGAGCTGGATCACGTCGGCGCCGCCGGCGATGGCGGCGTGGGCCGTCAGCACCGGGTCTTGCTTGCATAGCTCGCTGGTTAAGAGGACGTATAGGCGGGCCCGGCGAATGCGGCCGGCCAGGTCCGCCCGGCCGAGCAGCCGCTGCTCGAAGGTGTAGCTGCGGTAGCGCAAGGCCTCCACGGCCGCCGCGCTGGCGGGGGCGGCCACCTTGAGATACTCCTCGATCGCCCGCAGGGCCTCGGTCAGCCGCTTGCAGGCGGCCACGGCCACGCCGGCGGGGCCCGTGCGATCGGCCTCGGCCTGGGTCGAGAGGCTCGTACCCACATCGGCGGGCGTGTCGCGGCTGGCCAGGAGCTTCCCGGCCGGCAGGGTCTCCTCCACGCGGCGCAGGTCGCTTCGCATGCTCTTGGCCGCGGAGGACAGGGCCGCATCATTCAGCACGAAGCGGGCGTAATCCTCCGCCACCCGCATGGCCTCGCGAGCGCGGTTCAGATTGGCGTCGATGATCCGCCAGATAGCTTCCATGAAACGCATTGTATGCTGGGCCCGCCAGCGCGCAAAGGCGGCGGATTTGGCCCGTCAACGTGGGTTTGAATTATTTCGCCGCTTCAGCCGCCAGCGCGCTTGCCGGCTGTGCGGCAGCCGCGTGCATGGTCGCCGGCTTCCAATCCTTCTGCGCTTCAAAGTGCATCCAGTACGCGCCGTAGGCGTTGAAGCCCCAGAGGCCGGCCGAGAGGAACAGCAACACGGCCGCCAGGATCCTCAACCCCTTGGCCGCCTTGGACGCCAGGGCGCCCAGGACCAGCAACGCGGAGATGCCGACGAGAATATAGCCTGCCGCGGTCAGCGCGGGCATCGCGGTCAGATGGATATGCGATATCAGATGGAGATGCAATATGCGTATCCCCACCACCACCGCCCCCAGGCCGCCAATGGCGCCGTACACGGCCACGCCGACCAGCGACCAGCCCAGGCCCACGGCCACGGCCGCGGCCAGGTAGGCGGCACCGAACAGGACGCTCATCTCGCCAAAGGCCATATTGAACGGGCCGGGCAGCGGCCAGGTGAAGGTCATGTGCAGGCCGGTCAGCAGGGCCACCAGGCCGACGGCCCCAAAAGCCGGCGACCACAGCCGGCGGTCCTCGCCGCAGCACAGCCCCCAGGCCATGTACGCCCCGAGCAGAAACAGCCCGGCCGTCAGGTTTAACAGCATCAAGGCAAGGTAGTCGATGAACATGGTCAGCTCCTGTTGTCAGAGGGGTCGAAACCGCCGATATTGTACCTTAATTAACTCCCTTCCATGCACAGCAGGTGCTTGGCCGTGCGCACGTACAGCCGCCGGCCGAGCAGGGCGGGCGAGGCGGTGACCTTCTCGCCCAGTGGAAGTGCTTGCAGCACCGTGCCATCGGCCGCGCGGAGGATATGGATGATGCCCTCCTCATCGATCAGCAGCAGCTTGCCGCCGGCCAGGATGGGGGAGGCGAAGCAGGTGTCGAGCGGGCGACTCCATTTTTCCGAGCCATCGCGAACATCGAGCGCCACGACGGTGCCGGCGGCGCTGGTTTGGAAAAGCAGCTTGCCATCGCAGACCGGGCTGACGGCGGCGGGCATGTTGCGGTCGTAAGTCCAAGCAATTTCGTGGTTTTTGACACTTTCTCCGATGCCGCCGCAGCGGATGGCCAGCAGCTTGCCCGATTCATCGCCGCTGGCGTAGAGCATGCCTTCGGCCCAAACCGGCGAGGCGGCGACATCGCCGGAAAGACCATTGACACGCCATAACTCGCCCCCTGTGGCGGGTTCGTATGCAATCGCCAGCGGCGCGGCTGTGGTCAGCAGAATATCGCGTCTATCCTGGCGCACGATGATCGGCGTCGACCACGAGTCGCGAACAGGTCGCGGCGTTCGCCAAGCTTGTGAGCCGTCGGCGGTGTGCAGGGCCACGATGAATGAGCGATCCTTCGTCGGCTCGAAGCTCTCATCAGGCTTCTGGTCCACCTGGATGATCAGCAGATCGCGGTACAGGATCGGGCTTGAGGCAAGGCCGTAGGAACTCTGCGGGCGGGTGATGATGCGTTTGGACCAGACCTGTTTCCCTTCAAAATCCAGGCAGCCCACGACGCCATCGCCGAAGAAGGCGTACACACATTCGCCATCCGTGCAGGGCGTCGGGACGGCCGTGCCATATTCACCCGGCTGCCAGGGCGGTTCATCGGCGCTGGGCGGCTCGGCGGGGGCAATATCCAGCACCTTGTCCCACAAGAGCTTACCGCTGCAGGCGTCGAAGGCGAAGATGCGGTTTGGCTGGCCGGTCAGGAAGATATGGTTGCCCCAGAGGATCGGGGAGCTATGGCCGATGGCCGGGATGGGGACCTTCCACTTGAGATTGGTCTTGATGTCCAGCTTATCGGCGATGACCGCCCCGGCCGGGGCAATGCCATCGCCCGTGGGGCCACGAAAACGAGGCCAATTGGTGCTGGTCGACTTGCCACTCTTGCAGCCTGCAAGAAAGAGCAGGAGCGCAAACAGAAGTGCATTTTTATACTTGACTTGCGTCATGAAACTCCTCTGTGAATAGCTATCATGCGAGGGTCGTCACACGGCGATTTCAAGATGTAACTTATTTTAGCATAAATGCTTAAATGTAAGTACTTTACCAGTAAGGCCGCATGCAAAAGTGCATAATGCTTAAGATGCATATTGCCCATTTTCACAGGTTGAAAACAGTTCTCTTCGAAC
>PMYD01000134.1 GCA_003171335.1 Phycisphaerales bacterium | reverse complement strand
CAATAACTTAATGCGCGGCGTATTACTTTCTCTGTGAGCCCTGTGTCCTCTGTGGTTTACTTTCCCTTCTCAAGCATCCAATGCACGACTTCCCTCGCGGCGGCGGGTCTGGCGAGCGAACGTGCGGCTACGGCCATGGCGGTGAGGCGCTGGGGGCAGTCCAGCAGCGGCAGCAGGCCGGCGCGGAGGCGGTCGGCGTTGATGGCCGGGTCGGCCGCATCATCCACGATGACGGCGGCGCCGGCGGCGGCCAGGGGCGCGGCGTTGTGGTGCTGCTGGCGATCGCGGTGGAACGGGTACGGCAGCAGCACCGAGGGCGTGCCGGTGACGGCCAGCTCGGCCACGCTGTTGGCGCCGGCGCGGCCGACGACCAGGTCCGCCGCGGCGTACAGGTCGCCCATGGTGGAGCAGAATTCCAGGATTCCCGCCGGCACGCCGGCGCTCTGATAAACCTCGCGGACCGCGGCGGCCTTGCCGGCACCGGTCACGTGCAGCACCTGCCAGCGGTCGGCCCGCCCTGCCAGGTCGGCCGCCAAGCCCAGGATGGCGCGATTGATCGTCTCAGCGCCCAGCGAGCCGCCCATCACGGCCAGCGTCTGGCGATCGCTGCGAAGGCGGATGGCGGCGAGAATTCGCCCGCGATCGCCGCTCATCAGCGACCGCCGCACGGGGCAGCCGACCGCGCGGATCCGCGGCCGCACCGCCGCCGGGAAACAGGCGGCCGTACCTTCAAATTGCGTGAACACCGCATCGACCCGGCGAGCGAGATACCGGTTGGCCTTGCCCGGAACGCCGTCGGGATTGAGCAGGGCCGTGGGGATTGCCCGCCGGGCAGCCTGGCGCACCGCCGGCCCGGCGGCATAGCCGCCCAGGCCCAGCACGGCCGCGGGCCGCGTATCGCGAAGCACCGCCCCCGCCAGAGCGAGCGAACGGCGCCACCGGAGGTAAAAGTCGGGCCAGGCCAGCGGGCTATGGGGCAACGGGCGAATCGGCTGGATCACGCGGCCGTGGCCGGCGGCGTCGAGGAATTTCGCATCGACCGGCTTATCCGTGCACAGGAAGAGGATCACCGCCTGCGGGCAATCGGCCTTGATTTCCTCCACCACGGCCAATGCCGGGGCCAGATGGCCGCCGGTGCCCCCGCCGGCAAAGATGAACGTCGGCGGCAGGTCGCTCATGCAGGCGCTTCCTGGAGGCTGCGGACGCGCGGGCGCCGAGGGTCGGCGGGGGTGATGGCGGAGTACGGCAGCTCGTCCTGATGCGCCGAAACGCTGGTGATCATCGCCAGCGAAAAGGCGCCCAGCAGCAAGGCCGTGCCGCCGGCGGAGATCATCGGCATGCTGGTGCCCGTGGGCGGGGCCGCGCCGATATTCACCGCCACGTGCAGCAGCGCCTGCACCACGGTCAGCACGCCCATGCCGCCGGCCAGCAGCCGGCCGGTGCGGTCGCTGGAGCGGGCCGCCGTGCGCCAGCTCAAGAAGAGGATGATAGCCACCAGCGCCAGCGCCAACGCCGCGCCGAAAAAGCCCAGCTCCTCGCAGATGACGGAGAAGATGTAGTCCGTGCTGTCTTCGGGCAGGAAGCCCAGCTTCAAGGCCCCGTTGCCCAGGCCGCGGCCCCACAGGCCGCCCGAGCCGATGGCGATGAGCGCCTGGCGGCCCTGGTACGTGGTGGCAATGCTGGCATCCCACGGGTGCAGGAACGCCGTGATGCGCATCCAGCGCATGGGGCTGTGCACGACCAGCACCCAGAACGCCCCCGCCGCCGGCGGCAGCAGCAACAGCAGGTAGTACCAGCGCACACCGGCCAGGAACATGACGGCCACGCACGTGATGCCGATGATCGCGGCCAGGCTGAAGCCTTCCTTGGCCACGGCGCCCACGAAGAGCAGCGTCATGGCCATGCCCGGCAGGAACGCGCGGAGGAAGCCGCGCGGGTCGCGCGTGGACTGGCCCAGCCAGCACGCCAGGAACACCACCGAGAACACCTTCACCAGCTCGCTGGGTTGGAACGTCAAAGCGTGCCGGCCGCCGCCGATTTTCAGCCACCGGCTGGCGCCGTTGATCTTCACGCCCAGCCGGGTCAACACCAGCCCGCACAGAATGATGGACACCACCGTGGCCACGATGACCAGGCCGTAGCCCACCCGGCTGCGGTAGAGCCAGCGGTAATCGATCCGCCACAGCGTGAACATGAGCAGTGCGGCCACGATGGCGTAGCCGATGTGTCGAACCTCCTGCCGCTCGTACCACTGGGCCTGGTTGGCCAAGTTGGAGGAGGCCGAGTACACCATCACGGTTCCAAACCCCAATAGCGCCAGGCCGGCCAGCAGCACGCCCAGGCCGGGCCAGTTCTGGCTGAGGGGGAGAGTTGGTCTGTCTTGAATGTTGGTCATATTCCGGACTTCAACCACAGAGGACACAGAGGGCACAGAGGACGCAACGTAATAAAAACAGAGAGTGAAAAACCGCTTAAATGACCATCCGCACCACTCCCTGGGTAAGAAGCTCGTGATTGAAGTTAATCAATAGACCCAGCCGACAGCCAGTGGACCGTAGATAGCTTATAAGCTGAGCTTTATGGACCGGCAGAATCTTCTCTACTGCTTTAAGTTCGACAATAACCCCTGGATCGACCCACAGATCCACCCGCTGTCCATCGATTGCCAGTTCCTTGTACATGACGGTGATTGGCACCTGTCTGCGAACAGCTACGTTTCTGAGGCTCAGCTCATAATTCAACGCGCGTTCATATATGCTCTTGAGAAGCCCTGGCCCAAGGTGTCGGTGGACTTCAATCGCAGCGCCAGCCACTTCGCCGCTCACTCGATTCAACTCAGGCGGAATTGGCTCCGCTTCACTGTTGGGTTCATCCGCCATCCCATCATTCCTTCGTCTTTCCCTTTCGCTTTTCTCTCGCCTTTTATCCTCCTTTGTGTCCTCTGTGTCCTCCGTGGTTTACTCTCTTTTTCTTTCCTATCTCAGCTTCAGCGTCGCCAGGGCCAAGGCCGCGAAAATGAAGCACAGCAGCCAGAACCGAACCACCACCTTCGGCTCCGACCAGCCGCCCAGGTGAAAATGGTGGTGCACCGGCGCACACCGGAAAATCCTTTTTCCGTGTGACAGGCGGAAGTAAACCACCTGGAGGATGACGCTGACGGCCTCCATGACGAACACGCCACCGGCGATCAGCAGCATGGTCTCCTGGCGAGTCACCACGGCCACGTAGCCGATCAGGCCGCCCAGGGGCAGGCTGCCCGTGTCGCCCATGAAGACCTGCGCCGGGTTGCAGTTGTACCAGAGGAACCCCAGGCACGCGCCGATGATGGCCGCACAGACAATCGCCAGCTCCTGCGCGTTGGGCACGTAGGGCAGGTGCATGTAGTTGGCCCACTCGCGCACGCCCGCCACCCACGCCAGCACCAGGAACACGCCCGCCACGATCAGCATGCAGCCGGAAGCCAGGCCGTCCATGCCGTCCGTGAGGTTGACCGCGTTGGAGGAGCCGACCATGGTGATGGCCGTCAGCAACACGAACGCCAGCGGCGCCAGGGCAATGGGCGCAGCGCGGAACGGAAGGTAGAAGTGCTGCACGGCGTTGATGTGCTGGCCGCGGTAGTCGCTATAGGCGCTCTCGCTGCCGTAGTACGAGGCAAAGACGGCGATCAACACCGCCAGGCCGATCTGGAAGAGGATCTTCTCCCACATTTCCAAGCCATCGCGCGATTTGCCGGCCGTGCGGCGGAGCTTGATCCAGTCGTCAAAGCCGCCCAGGCTGGCCAGCCATATCAGCACGACCAGCGACATTCGCACGTAAAAATTGGCCAAGTCGGCGAAGATGAGCGTGCCGACCAGGATGGCCAGGGCGATCAGGGCCCCGCCCATCGTGGGCGTCGCCGATTTGTGGCGGGTGATCTCGTTCAGTTTGGCGTTGTTGAACTCCGGCCGGTCGCCCAGTTTCTTGCGCACCAGGAAGCGGATGAAGCGCGGGGCCAGCAGGAAGACGATCAAGAAGCTCAGTGCCGCCGCGCCGGCCATGCGCAGGACCAGTTGTTTGGCGATGAGATACGGTATCACGGCCGGCGCCCTCCGGCCCCAGCGGTCAGGCTCGCTTCCGCGGGCGCCGCGAGTGAGACAGGCGGGCACGCGCCGTTGTGCTTGTCGGCCGCCGCCGACCGGGCGAGGATCCGTTCCACGATGCACTCGGCGGCGACGCCGCGCGAGGCTTTCACCAGCACCGTGTCGCCGGCTTTAAGCCAGTCGTCCACATGCGCCGCGGCGTCGGCGGCGGTAGCGTAGCTCCGGATGGTGAGCGATGAGCCCGCCGCCTGCGCGCCCTGGGCAATGAACCGGCCCAGCGTGCCGACGGTAACGAGAAGCCCAATGGGCGACTGGGCGATACGGCCGCCCAGCGCCACGTGAAGCGGCTGAGAATCGGCCCCCAGCTCGCGCATGTCGCCGGCGACGAAGACTCGCCGCCCACCCTCCACCTTGTTTAGGGCCTCGACGGCCGCGGCCATGCTCATCGGGTTGGCGTTATAGGCATCGTTGATGACCGTCACATCGCCCGCCTGGCGGGCCTGGAGGCGCATGTCGGCGGCGGCGACATCGGCCAGCGCCGAGCCGGCCTGCTCGAGCGACAGGCCAAGCTGCATCGCCGCCGCGATGGCCGCCAAGGCATTGGAGGCGTTGTGGCGGCCCGGCAGCGGCAGCGTGAACCACGCTCGCCCATCCACCTGGAACCGCTGCGACCAGCCATTGCCCTCCCAGCCCGTCAGCCGCAGATCGGCCCGCTCATCAGCGCCGAACCGGATCAGCCGCGCCCGACAGCCGCGCACGGCCTGCGCGAGCGGCTGGCTATCGGCCCAGATGACACCGACGCCGCCGCGTTCTTCCAGTCCGGCCAGAATCGCCGCCTTTTCCGCCGCGACCCCCTCAATGCTGCCCAGTTTCTCCAGGTGACTGGGCCCGACGGCCGTGATGACGGCGATATCCGGGTCGGCGATCCGCGTCAGGGCGGCGATCTCGCCGGGCGCGTTGGAACCCAGTTCGCAGACGATGTACTCATCCGCCTCGCCGGCGGCCAGGATCGTCAGCGGCACGCCGATGTTGTTGTTGAAACTCTTGGGGGCGGCCGAGCCCTTCTTGTGCCTGGCGAGGATATGGTGGATCATCCCTTTGACGGTCGTCTTGCCCACCGAGCCGGTCACGCCGATGACGCGGCCCCCAAAGGTCCGGCGATGCCGCATGGCCAATTGGGCCAGGGCCTCCAGCGAGCTGGGCACGGCGATGACGCCGGCAAATCGGGCCACGACCGCCGAATCCGCCGCCCAGCCCGACTCCACGATGGCCGCCACGCAGCCGGCGGCGGCCGCTTGCGGCAGGAAGTCATGCCCGTCAAACTGAGCGCCTCGAATAGCAATGAACAGATCGCCCGCGGCCGCCTTGCGCGAATCGATGGTGACCTTCGCCACCCGCACCGGCCCCTGGGGCGCCTGGCCAAGCCAGCGGCCGCCAACCTGGCGGCAGAGCTCATCCAGCAGCATGGGTTTCATCGCACACCTTTGCCCGCCGGGGCTACTACTAAAGAGGCTTGCGAAAGCTCGGCCACGCATTCGGCGGCCACCTCCGAGTCGTCGAAATGGTGCTTTTGCATGCCGATGATCTGGTAATTCTCATGCCCTTTGCCGGCCAGCACGACTACATCGCCCCGGCGGGCCTCGCTGATCGCCAGGCGAATGGCCTCGCGTCGATCCGGCCGGACGGCCAGCTTGGCCTGGCCGGCGGTGTCGAACCCCGCCAGAATATCTGCCAGAATCTGCTGGGGGTTTTCCGTCCGCGGATTGTCCTGCGTCAGCACGATGCGATCGGCCAGCCTCTGGGCCACGCGGGCCATGCGCGGCCGCTTGGTGCGGTCGCGATCGCCGCCGCAGCCGAACAGCACGATCAGCTTTCCGGCCGTCAGCGGCCGCAGGGCCGACAGCGTGTTGTCCAGCGAATCATCCGTATGCGCGTAATCGACGAACACCTCAAAATCGCCGCCGCCGCACACGCGCTGGCACCGGCCCGGCACCTGCACGGGCAGGTTCAGAGCGTCGGCGATTGTCTCCAGTTCCAAGCCCATCGCCGCGCACGCCCCGGCGGCGGCCAGGCAGTTGGCCACGTTGTGCCGGCCGATCAGGTTGGTCTCCACACTGGCGGTTCGACCGTGGAGGCTCAACTCAAAGCGCGTGCCGCGCGCACTCACGTGCACATGGCGAGCAACAATGTCCGCGTCGATCTGGCGCCCAGGCTCCACCGCATATAGCGCGATGCGCCCGCGCGTGGCGGCCGCGAGCTTCGCCCAGCTCGGGTCATCCCGATTGATCACCGCCGTGGCCGAGGGCGCCAGGCCGGAAAAGAGCAGCGCCTTGGCGTCCAAATAGGCATCCATCGTGCCGTGGTAGTCGAGGTGATCGCCGGTGAGATTGGTGAAGGCGGCCGCCGCGAAGGAAAGCCCGCCGGTGCGGTGCTGGTGCAGCGCGTGGCTTGAAACCTCCATCACCGCGTACATCAAGCCGGCCGCGACCATCTGGCTCATCAGTTCCGCCAGGGCCACCGGGCCAGGCGTGGTGTTGTCGGCGGCGATGCGCTGGCCAGCGTACTCATACGCGATCGTGCCGATCAGGCCGGCATCGATGCCGCCGCGGGCGAGGATATGCCGCACGAGATAGGTAAAGGTGGTCTTGCCCTTGGTGCCCGTCACGCCGATCAGCTTGAGCTGGCGGCTGGGCCAATTGAAAAAAGCCTGCGCAATCGGGCCGACATCCTGGGCCGTGCTGGCCAGCGTGGCGAAGGCCACACCTTGCGGCACGGCCGCGGCGTTCTCGCAGAGAATCGCCGCCGCACCGGCCCTGGCGGCCTGGGCGATGTACTGGTGCCCATCGGCTTTTGGACCCGGCACGGC
Source organism: Phycisphaerales bacterium (assembly GCA_003171335.1). Classification (GTDB taxonomy): domain Bacteria; phylum Planctomycetota; class Phycisphaerae; order SM23-33; family FEN-1343; genus FEN-1343. Next base: position 38,683 of record PMYD01000134.1, on the reverse strand, counting down.
GATGAAACACGAGCCTTTTTCCACGCGCCGCGAATCGGCCGTCACGGCCGTCACCTCGGCCTCGCCTTGCCTCTGGAGCGGCTGTACGCCCGCGGCCGAAAGCAAACGACTCAATTGCATCTTGTCCCGTCCTTGAGACTCCGCTCTTGAGGCTGAAGCGATGGCTTGAGGCCCAAGACATGAGGCAGCGCCTCGTGTGTTCCCTCGCGCCCGCCGCTCAAGACCGGCTTGATTCTCGAAAGCTCAAGAGTTCAGTACTTCAGCCGGATCGGCTCGATCACCGTCACATCCCGATCGCCGGCAGGAATTCAACCCAACGCTCACAACGCGGTCTGCTCGAATCCTCTTCGCTGGGCGTCCACTATCGGCTCTCGAGCCTCAAGTCTCAAGCCTCAAGTCTCACTCTTAATGCTTCGATGCCACCGTGCCCTTGGCCGGCAGCGGGTCCTCATCCTGCGGCACATCCAGGTACGCCAGCGCCTGCTCCATCACCGCCTTGACCACCGGCGCGGCCACCTGGCCGCCGTAATAGAAGCCGCCGTGCGGGTCGGGCTTGCGCACGCTGATGAGACACACCAGCCGCGGCTTATCCACCGGCGAGCCCGCCATGTAGCTGGCGGTGTACAGGCCCGTGCCGTACGGGGCAATCTGTGCCGTACCCGTCTTGCCGAAGCTGCTCCAGCCGTTCAGTCGCCCGGACTTGCCCGTACCCTCCGTGGGCACCCTGGCCAGCACCTCCAGACGGAACTTGCGGCAGATAGCCGCATCAACCACCTGGCGGACCGGGATGGGCCCGGCGCGGTCGATCTGCACCTGCCCATCGCTTCCGTAGATCGCCCGAATCAGCTTGGGCCGCAGCATGAACCCGTCATTGGCGATGCAGGTCAGCCCCATCGCCATCTGCAGGCCCGTCACGCCCACCTCCTGGCCCATGGGGATCGACCACTTGGAATCCGGCGTCCACTTTCTCAGCGGATTCACCAGGCCGACGTCCTCCCCGCGCAGCTCAATGCCCGTGCTGCTGCCAAAGCCGAAGGCCGTGATGATGCCATACAGCGTATCGTTGCCCAGGCGCTCGCCGATGTGCGACATGCCGATGTTGGAACTCTTGAAGACAATGGCCTCGAACGTCAGCGTGCCGTAGCCGCCGTGAACATCGTGCAGCGTGCGGCCCGCCCGGCATTCGTAAGCGCCGTTGTTGCAGAAAATCTCTTCCCCCAGCCGCACCTTGCCCATGGCGAAGGCGGAGACCGCGACGAAAGGTTTGAAAATGCTGCCCGGCTCGTACGGATCGACGATGGCCCGGTTGCGCCGCTGGTCGGCCGTGGACTTGCCGTAATCGTTCAGGTCGTACGTCGGCTCGTTGGCCAGGGCCAGGATCTCGCCGTTTCGCACATCGACGACAATCCCAAGGGCCGACTCGGCCTTGCTCTTGGCCACGACCTTGGCCAGTTCCTCCTGAAGCTTCCGTTGAATGATCACGTCGAGGGTCAACTGCACGTGGTGGCCATCCTTGGGCGGCTGGTAGGAATCCGGCGCATCCCAGATCGCCCGCCGCGCGGCATCGCCCCAGACGATATTGTGACCATCCTCCGCGTGCAGGTACGAGTCGGCGTACAGTTCCATGCCCTCGTCGCCGCGCTCCACATCCTTCTCATCGCGCGAGGCAAAGCCGATGATATGCGCTGCCAGCGAGCCGTTTGGATACTCCCGCCGCCACTCCGACTTGACATCCACCCCGCGCAGATGCAGGGCCTTGATGCGCTCCACGGTCGCGTCGTCCACTTCCCGGGCCAGCCACACAAATCGGCGGTCGATGCGGCGGCCTTCTTCCAGATCGCCCAGCACCTGGTCGGTCGGCACGCGCAGCGCCTCGGCGACCGGCTTGGCCGCCTCCAGAAGGGCATCGTGGATGGCGCGTTTGGCCGCGGGCGAATCCGGGTTTTCCGGCGGGTCGGGGGCGATGAACGTCGGGTCGGCGAAGATGCTGGGCGCCCGCCGGCTGCCGGCCAGCAGCACCGACATGGAATAGCTTCGCCCGTAGATGTCACCGCGCCGGCCGGGAATGTCCAGCGTGATGCGCTGCTGCTGCTCGGCCTTCTTGATCATGTCGCCCTGGCAGCGGCTCTGAAAAGTCAGCAGCCGCCCCAGCAGCGCCGCCAGGCCGGCGAAAAGCAGGGCAAACAGGATGTGACAGGCGTAAGGTCGCTTAGTAGCCGCAGACACCGGAGCTGTTCCTCCACGCTGCACCGCCCGGCGCACCGCCACCGGCGCGGCTAATCTCGCGCCGGCTCCGCGGCCGGCGATTGCGGCGATGATTCCGAAGGCGTCGGCCCTTCCAGCACCAGGCCCATCTCCTGGGCGCGGCTGCGCAGGGCCTCCACCGCCGTCAGACTCCCCAGGCGAACATCCAGCGCCCAGGACTCCTGCCCCAGGCGCACTTGATCCTTCGTCAATTGCTGAATCTCATGCTGAAACACGACCTCCTGCCGGCGGATCTCCACCAGACCCACCCCGATGGCCGTCAGCAGCAGGATGACCAAAGCGATACGCATGCTTGAGGCTGAGTCTCTAGTTTGGAATCACCAGCACCGTGCCCGGCGAGAGCTTCTCCGGGCTGCTCAACTTGTCGCGATTGGCGGCGAAGAGCTTGTTCACGGTGGCTTCGCTGCCATCCCCCATCTGCGCACGGGCGATGGCCGCCAGGCAGTCGTGCGGCTTGACCGTGTACGCCTTGCCGGTCGCGGCTCGCGCGGGGGGAGTCGCCGCCGTCCGGGGGTCCGGGGTCGACGTCCGCGTGATCGGCGCTGCGCTGTCCATCCGGACGAGCCCGCCGCTGCGCGGTGCGCTTGTGCTGGAGCTATTGTCCGCCAGCCTGGTCAGTGCGCCCGAAGAGATGCCCGAGCGGCCGATGACCGGCGTAAGCGATTGCGTGCTGCCGGCTGGGGCGCCCGTCGTGGTGCTGCCGATCCCCGAAAGGCTCGGCAGGCTGCTGCCGGTGGCCGAAGCGCCGCTGGCCGAGCCGGCCGACGTTGTGCGGCTGGGCGTACTGCCCGCGGTCGGCGCGGAGCTTCGCGGCAGATTCTGAAGATAATCATGCAGGCCGCGTCCATCCACGACGGCCGTCCCCCCCGGCAGCGGCGGAATAACCAGCTCCTGCCCGACCTGCAACTTGCTCTCGCTGGGCAGCGTAGAGCGGTTGGCCTCCAGAATGAGCTTGTAGTTGGGCTCATTGCCGTGGCCGTAAACTTTGCCGGCAATCGTGTACAGCGTGTCGTGCTCAAGCACCTTGTACATTTGCTTCGGCGCGGCCGGCGGAGCCTGGGCGGTCTGCCCGGCGGCTCGAGTCTGCCCGGCGGTGCCGGTGGCTGGGGCCGCCGGCTCGGTCCGCGCGTTCTGCGCGGGCGGGGTTTCGTTGGCTGCCGGTTCAACATCGGGCGCCGGAGCCGTATGCAGCGGCGGCAAATCGCCCGTGTGGCTGATGCTGCCGCTGCCGTTCACCGGCGCCAGGGCGCCGCCGCCAAAGCCGCTATCCGCCGCCGGCGGGGCGGGGGGCGTGGAATGCACATTGTTCAAAGAGGGGACGTTTACGCGATCCAGCTCGCCCGGGCGGGCGGAGAGCGCCGGCGTCCCGTTCACGGCGAGTGCCGTGCCAGGGCGCGGCGCGGGCAGACGATCATGCGCATTGCCCAGGATAACGCCGAAACAGATGATGAAGACCAAACCGACTAACAGCGCGATCTTCGTTTCGCGGGTCATTGAAATAGGCTCCATCCTCGGGTCTGGGTCTGGATCCTTCCAGCCCACAAACAGGTCATGCTAAAAGCTCCATCCTCAAGCTTGGGTCTGGATCCTTCCAGCCCATTCAAAGCAACGCAGCTTCGCACTACGGCTGCGCGGATTGGCCGCTACTTCCTCATCGTCAGGAACCACCGGTTTACGCGTAATGATTCTCCCACATCCGGCGGATTTCCAGGAAGAAAATGCAAATTTTACCGGTCCATCCTCCAGCGAGTGAAAGCTGATCACCGCCACCCGCGCCCCCGGCTCCAGAATCCGGGGCATCGCCGCCAGCAGGGCGGCCAACTGCTCGCGCTCCGCGTTGACGGCCATGCGCAGGGCCTGGAACGTTCGCGTGGCCGGGTTGATGCGGGCGCGCATGTGGCGCTTGCAGGCATTGCGGACGATCTCCACGAGCTGGAGCGTTCGCGTTATCGGCTGCACCTGGCGGGCTCGAACAATATGCCGCGCGATCTGCCGGCTGCGCCGCTCGTCGGCGTTGTCGAACAGCAGGTCGGCCAACGCATCCTCGGAAAGCGTGTTCACCAGTTTCGCGGCCGTCGGCGCATCGCCCGTGGGGTCCATCCGCATGTCCAGGGGACCATCGCTCACGAAACTGAAGCCGCGCTGGGGGTCGTCGATCTGACTGGAGGAGACGCCCAAATCCGCCAGCACGGCGTCGGCCTTGTCGATCCCCGCCTGGTGGAGCACCTCCTGGATGTCCGCAAAGCCGGCGTGAAAGAATCGCACGCGGTCGCCGGCGGGGTCCTGAAAGCCCGACAGCCGCTCCTTGGCCAGGCGCAGGTTCCGCTCGTCGCGATCGATGGCGATGAGCCGGCACGATGGGTCCGCCTTTTCCAGCAGGGCGGCGGCGTGGCCACCCAGGCCGACAGTGCAGTCGATTATTCGCCGGCAGCGCTGTGGCTCCAGCAACTCCACCACCTGCCGACTCAGCACCGGTTTGTGTTCCAGCGGCGCAGGCATCGAACTCCCTTGGAGAATCTTAGGGCCCTCCCTGGCGGGCAACGCGCCCTACCGCCGGGCGACCAGCCTGGCAAGTTCTGGAGAAAAGTCTACCCGGCCATACTCACCCCCCAGGGCCCGAACTCTCGCCAGCCGCAAGGCCAATTCCGCCAGGCGCTGCCGGTTAATCGTACCGGGAAACAGGCCTGCCGGGCCGGCGTGCAGTTCGGCGATGTTCGAGGAAGGGCATCCTTGCCCCGCCTCTAACTCGCACGTGGCCAACCGAGGGGTAAGCATGGCGGAATCCTTTCACTCCGGGTAGACTTTTCTCCAGCCGGGGTCCATCCGGCCGATGCCATCCGTGACATCGGCCGAATGAACCCTAGGTACGCCCGAAACAAATGCACCCGCAACAGCCCGAACAGATTTGCCTGCAACACGGTCCTACGGCGGCGGCAGGTCAACGCCCGACAGCTTCTCGCCCATCTCCAGGATGGCGTCATCGTAGGAGGGCAACTGCTCTTGCAGGTGCCGATCCCACTCCTCGCGCGGCCACACTTCGATGTGGTCATCGTGGCCCACCAGGGTTACCTGCTCGCCGACCACCGCTCGCTGAATTGACTTTTCCGGCAGAACGATGCGGCCCTGCTTGTCGGGTTCCACGTAGCGGGCCATGGCGAAAAACAGGCCCATCTTCTCGCCGCTCCGCGTTGGCAGCGGCGAGCGCTTCAGTGTGGCCGTCAAGCCGCGGTAGTACTTGTCGGGGTAAAGCCACAGGTGCCGCTTGGTACCCAGCACCAGGAAGAAGCCTTCGCCGTCGGTTGCCGCATCGATCTGGTCCCTCAGCGGGGCGGGAATTGCAATCCGCCGCTTCTCATCAAGGGCTTGATCAAACTCACCGACGAACAAGGCCATTTGTTTACCCCGATCCACCACTTCATGGGACGAGGTGGGATAATACACCACTTCGTGGGAAATTTTCAATAGCAAATGACGAAAAATTTTCATTTTTTCTTCACAGAATCCGCCGCTTTGCCCGATATGGTCGCGTTCATTAACTATAGGTTGTGGCCATAGATGCGAAACGCATCTACCTGTTGTATATGCCGGGGCGTTGAAAAAGTGCTACGCACGTCCCGAATTTCCGAAGGGGGATCCAAGAGTTTTTTGGAGTCGTGCCGGGAGCAACTCCGAAATTTCCCAGCGTTCGGCCCATTCCCCCTTAATCGACTCCAACTTTGTCGGAGTGGACCCCCCCTCAGGACGGCTCAACTGAGGAAATTCCTCAGTCGACTCCGAACCGTTTGGAGTCGAATCCTGGTTCTGAGCCCTGAAGGGGCGCTGTATTAAAGCCCAGGGCAGAGCGAAGCGCCGCCCTGGGTGAAGGATGTCCCGTGTGCTCCGAGCCCTGAAGGGGCGTTATACGTTGCGGCACGGCGCGGAATATATAGGAAACGGCGCTTCCTGCTCGCCGATTTCGCCCCTTCAGGGCTTACCTCCAAGCGGCCCCTCCCTCCCAGGGCGTTGCCCTGGGCTTTATAATCTCGCCCCTTCAGGGCTAAAGATCTATCTTTAGGGCCAGTCGACTCCAACTTTGTCGGAGTGGACCCCCCCTCAGGACGGCTCAACTGAGGAAATTCCTCAGTCGACTCCAACTTTGTCGGAGTGGCCCCCCCCTCAGGACGGCTCAACCTCCTGCCACGGCCTGCCGGCCGTAGCGGATGTAGCTCACCAAGTCACACAGCCATTGCCCCGTATCCGTGTCATCATCGTCCGGCTGCGGATCTCGCAGCGCCGGCGCCAGCAGCCTGCCCTGACGGACCAGCCGGCCGCTGCCAAAACCCAGTTGCTCGGCCAGGGCGACAACGGCATCGGCCTCGCGCGAGCCGGCGGCGGCGATGCTCTGGCCCGCCACCAGGGCCGGATCGGCCATCGCCTCCTGGAGCTTCCTGAAGGCGGCAGCATCGGAGGCGGCCTGAATGATGAAAGAATCTTCCTGCACCGTGCCTTCCAGGACCAGCACAGCCGCCGGACCTTCGGCGGACCAGACCCCAAGACAAACCTGGGCCGGTCCGGTTACCGCCGCCAGCGCCGAGTCCTCATCCGCGAGCCGGTCGGAGTCGGTCAGCCCCAGGGGGGCGGAGCTTTCATGGAGAAGCACCTCGTAAGACACCCTCACCTGGCCTTGCGGGGCACTATCCGCCTTGGATTGCCCGCGGTTGACCTGAAGGATGTAATTCGGCGGCGGCTTGGCCGGCGCCTGCGGCAGCCGCCACAGCAGCATCGAGCGGCCATCAGGCTCGTCGCCGGTTTCGGCCTGCCGGCAGTAAACCCACGCCTGCCAATAGCGCATCGCCGCCGCCAGGTCGCGGGCCGTCATCGATACCCGGTGGTCAAGTTCCACCGCCGGTGCGGCCGCCGCGGCCACCATGAGCGCATCGCCCATCGCCCCCACCACTAGCGGCGCATCGGCAAACCCCGGCGGCGGCGCCTGGCGATACGCGGCAATGGCCTGCGACAGGGCCAGCAAGGCCGGCTCGGAGTGACCAGCCAAGAGGTCGGCCGCCAGGTCCAGGTGATTTGCGCCCGCCAGCGCCAGGGCCGCCGAGCGCCACTTCGTGATGGCCGCATCCTGCGCCAAGGATTGGCGGAACAGGGTCTCGGCTCCGCGCCCATCGCCGGCGGCCAGGGCCGCCTGGGCCCGGTCCCAGAGCTGCTGGCCATCGGCCCCCTGCTGCCCTTTTGGCGTCACTCTTTTACAGCCGGCCAGCACAAGCAGGGCCGCCAGGAGCACGCCTGGCCAGCGGCCGCCCCAGCCTTCCCTGCGGCGGCTCACCGCTTGCCCCTGCGGCGGCGCGGCGCTTCGATTTTCTCCATGGCCCGCTTCCACGGCAGTTGAGACAGCGACTCGAGCCTGCTCGAATCGGTCAGATCGACATGCAGCGGCGTGAGGGTGATATAGCCCCGCTCCACCGCCGCCACATCGCTTTCCGCCGTGGGGTTGAGGAAGCCGTACCAGTCGGTGAGCTGGTAATGGTCGCGGCCCTCGGCATCGCGGCGGCCGGTGTACTTTTCATCCACCGCCGCCACGGACTGGCGGGCGATGCAGATGCCGGCCGGCCCGCCCTCCTTCAGCCGCGGCACGTTCACGTTCACCAGGTGCCCGCTTTCCAGGTTACCCTCCAGCAGGATTTCCAGCACCGCGCGGCAGTACCGGGCGGCGCGGGTGAAGTCCAGGTCGCCGCCGGTGGACAGGCTGAACGCCACCGCCTTGGCGCCGAGCATGGCGCCCTCGGCCGCCGCCGCGACCGTACCGCTGTAAAGCACGTTAATTCCCGTATTGGCGCCCGCGTTGATGCCGCTCAAAACCAGCTCGGGCATCTTGGGCAATAGCGCGCGAAAGGCCAGCTTGACGCAGTCGGCCGGCCGGCCTTCAACGCTCAGGCCCCAGAACTTGCCATCGATGCTCACGCGCTCGACCGCCAGCTCGCCGCCCACGGTGATGCCATGCCCCGCCGCCGATTGCGGCGAGGCCGGCGCGACCACGGACACCTCGCCCAGGTCCGCCACGGCGGCGTGCAGCGCCACCAGGCCGGGCGCCAGGATGCCATCATCGTTGGTCAGCAGGATGCGCACGCCGGAACTCCGGCTTTAGGTTTTGGGCCGGGGCTTGGGAAGTTCTCAATCCCCATCACCCGGCGGCCATGTAGAAGCCTACACGCCCCGGGGCTTGACGCCAAGATAGAAGCAAGCCCGTTTGTTTCGGGATGCTCCGGAATGATGGTTGGCCGCTAACGAAGATTGAGATTCTCGCCCAAGTTGAAGAGCCGCCGGGCATTGGCCGTGGTTTGTTCGGCGAGCGCTTCCAAGGCAACGCCGCGAAGCTCGGCGAGCAAGCGGGCGGTGTGAACGATGTGGGCGGGAACGTTGGGGAAGATCTTCCGCACCGGCTCGGGCGAAAGATACGGGGCATCCGTCTCGACCAGCACGCGGTCGGCGGGGACCAGCCTGGCCGCCTCGCGATTGGCCTGGGCGTTCTTGAACGTGATGATGCCGGCAAAGCCGATGTGCCAACCCTGTTCGAGAAACCGGCGCACCTCGACGCTGTCGCCCGTGAAGCTGTGAATCACGCCCGCCAGCTTCCCGGCTGCCCTGGCCAATATGGCCAGCGTGTCCTCCGCGGCCTCGCGGCAATGAACGATCACCGGCAGCCCCAGGCGAGCGGCCAGATCAAGCTGCTCCTCAAACACCTGCCGCTGGCGGTCGCGGGGTGAGAAGTCGTAGTGGTAATCCAGCCCCATCTCCCCCACCGCCACGCACTTTTTCCCGGCGCTGTGGGCGATCTGCTCGAGCTGCTCCAGGTAATCGCCCGGGGCATCCTTCGCCTCATGGGGATGCACGCCGGCCGAGGCATAGACCCCCTCGAGCCGCGAGGCCAAGGCGGCGGCCCGGCGCGAATCCTCCACATCGCTGGCGGCCGTAATGCAGAGGGCGACACCCGCCGCCCGCGCTTCGGCGACGACGAGATCCGCCCGGGCGGCCAGGCGCTCGTGCGTCAGGTGACAGTGCGTGTCGATAAGGATCATGGCAGCGGGAAGTCTACCGCCCAGCCGGGTGCCGTGGCTGCATTTTTTTGCAGCCACGTGTGTTGCGGTTGGAGCTTCCTCTCGGTGACGCGTGGTTGCAAACTGATGCAACCACGGCACCCGTATGAATGCGACACACTCGCGAGAATCGGACCGGCCGGGGATGGAATCCCGTGGGGGGACAGCCTAGTATCAATTGATGATACTTTTATTGCTTTCGCTTCTGGCAGGCGTGCTTACGGTGCTGGCGCCGTGCACGATTTCGCTTCTGCCGGTGATCGTCGGCGGAACGCTGGCCGGCCAGCGCAGCGCCGTTCGGGCGATGCGCGTCACGGCCTCTTTGGGCGTTTCCGTGGTTGTCTTCACCATCCTGCTTAAGGCGAGCAGCGCTCTGATCCAGGTGCCGCAATCCTTCTGGCAGTATCTGTCGGGAGGGATCATCGTGGCGCTGGGCATCGTCACCATCTTTCCGACGCTCTACGAGCACTTGCCGCTGGTCAATCGGCTCAATCGCTCTTCCAGCCGGCTGCTCAGCACCGGCTACGACAAGCATAATGCGGCCGGCGATTTGCTGGTCGGGGCGGCCCTGGGCCCGGTGTTTTCGAGTTGTTCGCCAACGTATTTCCTGATTCTCGCCACGGTGCTGCCGCGCAGCTTCGCCCTGGGGCTGGTGTACCTGCTGGCCTATGCGGCCGGGCTGTGCGGGGCGCTGCTGCTGGTGACCCTGGCCGGCCAGAAATTGCTTAAGACTTTTCGGGTGGCGGCCAATCCGGGCGGGTGGTTCAAACGCGCGATCGGCGTGCTGTTCGTCCTGGTCGGGGCGGCCATCCTGCTGGGTTACGACAAGAAGCTGGAGGTGGCGGTGGCGGGCAATGTGTTCGACGTGACGAAAATCGAACAGTCGCTGCTGGCCCGGCAGACTGGGCCGCCGCCGGTTCCCGGCACACGCCAGGCGGCCGATACCAGCGCGGGGCCTGAGGCCACAAGCGCGCCTGCCGGGGCGGCGACATCCGGTCCAAGCGCGGATGGTGCGGCCCGCATCCGGGCCAAGCAACGGAAGTACCCGAGCGCCCCGGAGATCACGAACCCCAGCGGTTTCGTCAACACGGATGGCCAGCCCATCACCATCAGCCAGTTCAGGCACAAGAAAGTGGTGCTGATTGATTTCTGGACGTATAGCTGCATCAACTGCCAGCGCACGCTGCCGTATCTCAAGGCGTGGTACGACAAGTACCACGACCAGGGACTGGAGATCATCGGCATCCACACGCCGGAATTCGCGTTTGAGAAGGTGCAGGGAAATGTCGAGGCGGCGGTGAAGGGCTTTGGCCTGAAATACCCCTCCGTGCTGGACAACGATTACGGCGCCTGGAACGCATTCGGGAATTCCTTCTGGCCGCGCAAGTACCTCATCGACATCGATGGGTTTGTCATCTACGACCACGCGGGCGAGGGCGAGTACGACCAGACCGAACACGCCATTCAGCAAGCCCTGCGGGAGCGCAACGAGGTGCTCGGCCAGCCGACATCTCAGGTTCCCGGCAGCATTGTCCAGGTGCAATCCACGGCGGTGGATCCGCGGCGGCTGGGCTCGCCGGAGACGTATTTCGGCGCAGCGCGCAACGAGTACGTCGCCAACGGCTCGAGGGGACAGGTGGGCCCCCAGACGTTGAACCTGCCGGCATCCGCTAAAGTGAACCGCCTGTACCTGGGCGGCTCGTGGGATATGCAGGATGAGTTCGCCCGCTCGGGGGCCAATGCGAAGATCATCTACCGTTTCCAGGCGAAGAACGCGTACTTCGTGGCCCGCTCTGGAGATGGCGCGACGCTCCATATCCTGCTGGATGGCAAGCCCCCCGCCGCCAGCGCTGGGCAGGATGTGGCCGGCGACGGCACGGCCCTCGTCAAAGAGGACCGCCTGTATAAACTCATCTCGCTGGGCGACTACGGCGAGCACACGCTGGAAATTGATGTCGCCGCCGGTTCCGTGGATGCCTATACGTTCACGTTTGGCTGATGGAGCAGTCGCCCGGGGCTATGCCCTTCTTGAAGTGTTACAGAGGTAGTTGGGCGGCGACCCTGCCGCCGGCGAGGATGGTATCCAGGCAGAAATGAAAACGCAATTCCGTCCCCGGACCGACAGCGCAGAACATTGCAGCCCCGGCGCGGTTTCCTTACCATAAGAAAGGGCGCGAGAACGAGAAGGAGACGGCATGCCCACCTACTCCAGAACGGGGACATTGTTCGGCACTGGCCACAGCGATTGTGCGGACGCCGCCGCCCTGCCCGTCCCCCGGCTGGTTCAATGGCTGACCACATTTCGATGCGATCTTCGCTGCCCGCACTGCCTGACGGGCGCCAGCGCCTCGGACCGGACCGAAATGTCTCTGGCCCAAGCACGCCATCTGGTTGACCAGGTCGCCGACCTGGGCGTGGAGGAGTTTCTCCTGTCGGGCGGCGAGCCGATGCTGCGGCCGGACTTGCCCGAGGTGATCGCCCTGCTGCACCGCCGCGAGGTGGCCTACAGCGTGAATACGGCGGTCCTGCCGCCGCCGGCCGTGCAAGCGGCGATGAAGGAATATCCCCCGGCGTTCGCGGCCGTCAGCGTGGATGGTCCGGCCGAGGTGCACGATGCGTTTCGCGGCCGCGCCGGGGCGTTTGATGAGGCCCTGGCGGCCATCCGCTTCTTTCGCCACCTGGGCGCCGAGGTCGCCGCCGGAACGACCGTGACCTCCATCAGTTTTCCCTGCCTGCCTCAAACCTTCTTGACCGTGGCGGCCAGCGGCGCCACCTGCTGGGGAATTCACCTGCTGATCGGCGAAGGCCGGGCCGCCGGCCGCGACGATCTTTTCCTCAGCCGGCCGCAGCTCCGGCGGCTGCTGGAGTTCGTGGCGGCCAAGCGCCAGTATTTCCCGGTTCAGATGGCCGACGAGATGGGCTACTGCGGCGATTGGGAGCCGCTGGTGAGGGACCGCCCGCTGGTCTGCGGGGCCGGGCGCGCGCAGTGCGTCATCCTGCCCGATGGCGAGGTTGTGCCCTGCACCACGCTGGATCGCTCGTGCAGCGCGGGCAACGTGCTCCTCCAGCCGCTGGGGAAGATTTGGCGCGACGGGTTTGCAGAGCTTCGCCGCTGGCGGCCGGCGGGCCGATGCGCCCGCTGCGCCTACCGCCGCGCCTGCGGCGGGGGCTGCTGGCTCCAGCGGCGAACCGGGCAGGGCTGCTACCGCGACATCTGGCACGTAGCCGCAGCGCTGAAAACCAGGGCCAGCGCCGCCGTCTGCCTGGGCACGCTTCTGGCCGGCGGCGCGGCCTGCGCGGGCGATGGGCCCGCTCTCGCCAGCGCGCCCCAGACCCGTCCCGGGGCGATGCAGGTCCCGCCCGAGCTCGGTTCCGACACGCCTATCGGCGGCGGAATCGAGGAGCAGATCCTCCTGTGGGAGGCCGGGGGACCCGTGTACCCGCTGCCCAGCGCGCCGGTGCCGAGTGCGGACCTGCACGAGGATCCTGCCTGGCAATTCTTCAGGTCCTACCGGGACGGCGACTTGCCGGCCGACCTGGAGCACTACACCGCGGCCGTCAAGGCGGCGCTGAAGACCCAGCAGCGGTCGCTCTCGTTCGCGGCCCTCTTGTGGCGAAGCATGATGGAGCGGCTGCTGGCCGACAGCGGCCCGCAGGCCCGCAGCCAGCAGGACCGCCAACGCATTGCCGCCACGCTGGCCGAGATGGAGACCGCTGCCAACCAATGGCGAGCGGAAATCTTCCAGAAGAAACTGGACCCGTACCTGCGCCGCGGTTTGCTCCCCGAGTACTCCTTTATGGCGAGCAAGGCCGGTCCCCCCCAGTGGGTCCTCCTGGAGTTGAAGGTGGAGCGAGAGCGATGGGGAGAGCCTGCTCCCCACGGACCTGCTCCGCACGGATCTGCTCCCGACGGACATGAGGAAGCGGTGGAAGCCTACCTGGCCCGACACCCCTACGCCTGGCAGAAGACCATTTCCTTTAGCCTGCCAGAGGGCCAGGAGCTTGTCCTGGTCAACGCCCAAGGGGAGCGGCGAGTGAACAAATCCGGCGATTGGGGCATCTACGACATTGCCGTCACACCTGCCACGGACCAGAAGATCACCCTGGAGGTGAGGCAAATTCATGCCTCCCTGCCCCTGGTACTGCCGGCCAATTGCCAGATCACCTACGCCGACCTCCTGCGCCTCAGCGACCAGCAATGCAAAGACACATTGGAAAAGCTTTTCGCCCAAGGCCGTCGCCAAGATGTGCCGGAAATGCTCTCGCTGGTGCTACGGCGCTACCGGCAGCTTCAGAGCGAACCTCCTTCGACAAACCCGGTATCATTCTATGAGAGGCGGGGGGAACTGCAGGCCACAGCCGCCTGGCTGGCGGACTTCTGGCTGTTTTAGCAGCGCGCAGGCGGGTAAAGATCAGTGGAATGCATCCGCCAGGTGGCGGACCTGGGGCTTCTCCCCGGGAGGGATCACGATCGCCACAATATCGAATCGGGTGCTCAGGTCATCGCGCTGGATATGGGAGAGGTAGTATTGCGCGACGCGGCGGTACTTTTCCTGCTTGCGGCGGTCCACCGCGGATTCCGGGTCGGTGAAGAAGTCGCTGGTGCGGGTCTTGACCTCGGCGAAGATGAGCATGTCGCCCTTCAGGGCCACCAGGTCCGCCTCGCCGGCGGGACAGCGATAGTTGCGGGCAAGGATCCGGCAGCCGGCGGCTTTGAGGGTCTTCGCGGCCAGGCGCTCGCCCCGGGCCCCGAGCGTTTGCGGTTTGCCGAAGAGGCGGGCCAGGCTCCAGGATCGGCCGAACAAGTGCACGCGCTTATCTCCGGATTGATGCTATTTGCGATTTTTGATTTTCGATTTGCGATTGAGAAACCGGCCGGACCCATCATGACTGAATCCGGCCGTTCAATCGCAAATCGACAATCGCAAATTGCCTCACGCCCCGGCGGTCTGCTTCTGGGCGGCGGGCGAGCCGGCGTGCTCAGTGACGTTGCGCTCGCGCAGCGTCGTGGCCCGGCCGATCCGCTGGCGGAGGTAGTACAGCTTGGCCCGGCGAGTGTGGGCGTGGCGCACCACGGTCACGCTCAGCACGCGCGGGCTGTGCGTCGGAAAGATGCGCTCCACGCCCTCGCCGGCGACGATTCGCCGGACGATGAAGGTTTCGTGAATGCCCGAGCCCTTGCGGCCGATCACCACGCCGGTGAAAACCTGCACGCGCTCTTTCTCACCTTCGATGATGCGCACGGCCACATCCACCGTGTCGCCGATATCGAACTGGGGCAGGTCTTTCTTGACGCTGGCCGCCACGGCCTTTTTCATCAACTCCATGCTCACCGCAAGTCTCCCAGTCAGGAAGTCTCGTCCTCAGTCTCCGGATGCTCTTTACGCCACGCCTGCCACAGGTCCGGACGGCGCTGTTGCGTGCGCTGGCAGGCCTGCTCGTGCCGCCAGCGGGCGATCTTGGCGTGATCGCCGTTGAGCAGCACCTCCGGCACGGCCAGCTCGCGAAAAACCCGCGGCCGGGTGTACTGCGGATACTCCAGCAGCCCCTGGCCGAACGACTCCTCGGCGAGGCTCTCGGCACTACCTAGTGCGCCGGGCAGCAGCCGCACGACGGCATCTACGAGCGCCATGGCCGCGATCTCGCCGCCGGAGAGCACAAAATCGCCCAGGCTGATCTCGTCGTCGGCCAGGCCCTGACGGATGCGCTCGTCAAAACCTTCGTAGTGGCCGGCCACCAGGATCAGCCGCGGCCAGGCGGCCAGCTCGCGGGCAATTTCCTGCCGCAGCGGCCGGCCCTGCGGGCTCATCAGAATGATGCGCCCGGCCGGCTGCACCAGCGAGCGCAGCGCCTCGACGGCATCGAATACCGGCTGGCACATCATGACCATGCCGGCCCCGCCGCCGAAGGGGGCATCATCCACCTTGCGGTACTTGTCCCGGGCGAAATCCCGCAGGTTCGTCAGGACCAGTTCCACAATGCCCGCCTCGCGGGCTCGCTGGACGATGCTGGCCGAAAGCGGGCCGTCGAACATCTCTGGAAACAGCGTCAGGATGTCGATCCGCATGATCGGCCTTGCCTATCCGGCCCGGCGGCTACTTCGTCGGCGCGATGATCCGCGCCTTGGCGACGTCGACGCCGTGCCGCTTGAGCAGGTCGGCCACCGTCTCGCTCGGCTGCGCACCGACTTTCAGCCAATGCTCGATGCGCTCGAGCTTCAGGTTGACCTGCTTCTCGGGGTCCTTGCCGGCCGGATCGTACCAACCCAGCTCTTCCAGCACCCTGCCATCGCGCGGCCGGCGGCTGTCGACGGCGCTGAGCCGAAAAAAGCTCCGGTGGGTGCGTCCCATTCTCTTAAGTCTTAGCTTGACTGCCACAGTGTGCCTCCGCTGCGGGCGCAGGGCCATAATAGTTACATCAACCGTGAGCCCCGCATTCTAGCAGGGCAATACATCTTAGCAAGGGAAAAAAGAAGTCGATGGCAGGACGAAAAAAACGCGCCGGCGCGCCTTGCCCCAGGTGCGCATTATGCGCACCTGGACGAGCGGCCGCGGCTTCCGCATTGCAACTCAAAGTGACTGTTTTGTCTCAGGCCCGCAGGGCCGGAAGGTCTTCGTAGCCGGGGGCGTAAGCCCCCGGAAACCTGGCAAGAACGAACCAAGCCCTGAAAGGGCGAAAGGGCGAAAGATGTTTCTCATTGGAGGAGGCGATGCAATCTTTCGCCCCTCCGGGGCTTTTGAAGATGAGAGCCCCTTTTCCGGGGGCTTACGCCCCCGGCTAGAGATACGTGTCGACCCTTCGGGTCTAAGAAAGCGGTCAGTTTGGGTCTGTAAGTGGCAATGCGCATAATTGCACCGGCGGATCGAAGGCAATATCAAATGTTACAGTCTTATTGTAATTGCAGAAGACTGTAACACTTAATGAATTTGATCAGACTTCGACAATCCAGATGGCCTGCGGGCAAGAGGTCCAACTTTAAACGGTTTAAAGTACGCTAGGGTTTTGTTAGGGCTCCAAAGAACGTCACCTTTAAACCGTTTAAAGGTGATTCCCGGCACACCCTGGTCCCGCCCTTTTGCCCAGCGCCGTGAAATCCGGAACCCCTCGCCCCCTTAATCTCCGGGCCTTCAGTCTCTCGACTTGAGCCTCAGAATGTTTTTGCTTGACAGCTTTTGGGCCCTAACCTATGTTGTTGCGTCTGTTTTCCGGGCTTGCCGCCATGTAAACTACCCTGTTCGGTAGGATGATTGGAACGTGCAAGCCTTTTGCGTAAAGAGATAGCGATGCTTCCAGCAAGAAAAACGTCGAAGTCACGAACGCGTACGCGGCGGGCTCACCAGGCGCTCAAGCCGGTCCACTATGTGGACTGCCCGCGCTGCAATCACGCCAAGCTGCCGCACGCGGCGTGCGACAACTGCGGGTATGTGCGTCCGGGTTTGAGTCTCGAAGTTCAGAAAGAGGACTAGTCCATGCGGCTCGGCGTGGATGCCATGGGTGGCGACTTCGCGCCCACCGAGGTGGTGCGCGGTGCCATTTCCGCTCGGGACATCCTGGAAGAAGGCGATCAAATCGTTCTGGCCGGCCAGCGGGAAGCCATTGAGCCGCTGCTGAACGAATGCCCCGACTGGCGGAGCTTCATCCGCATCGCCCACAGCCCCGAGGTAGTGGGCATGGATGACCCGCCGGTGGAGGCGGTGCGCGCCAAACCCAACAGCTCCATTGCTCTCTTAGCCAAGATGCACAAGCAGAAGGAAGTGGATGCCATCATCTCGGCCGGCAACACCGGGGCCTGCGTGGCGGCCTGGCAAATGAACCTGCGGCGCCTGGCGGGCGTGCACCGGCCGGGCATCGCCGTGATCATGCCCACGTTCCACAACCCCATCGTGCTGTGCGATGTGGGCGCCAACGTCGATTGCCGGCCGCAGCACCTGTTCCAGTACGCCATCATGGCCAGCCTGTACCTGGAGCACGTGGGCGGCGTCAAATCGCCGCGCATCGGGCTGCTCTCCATCGGCTCGGAGGCGGCCAAGGGCAACGCCCTGGTGAAGAAGACCCGCGACCTGCTCAAGAGCGCCTCGGGGTTGAAGTTCGTGGGCAACGTCGAGGGCCGCGACCTGCTGCGGGATGTGTGCGACGTGATCGTCTGCGAAGGGTTCGTCGGCAACGTGTGCCTCAAGCTGATGGAAGGCCTGGCCGACGGCCTGTTCAAGGGCCTGACCGCGCAATTGGGCAAGGCCGATCCGGCCGTGGCCAGCCAGGCCAAGGCGCTGTTTAGGTCCATCCTGGGCCGCTACGACTACAGCGAGGTGGGCGGGGCGCCCCTGCTGGGCGTCAACGGCATCTGCATCATCAGCCACGGCTCCAGCAAGGCCCGGGCCATCCGCAGCGCCATCCTGAAGGCGCGCCAGTTCGCCACCCAGGGCGTCAACGAGCTGATCACCACGCACCTGGGCCGCTATGACACGGGGAACGGCGAATGAGCCAACCCCTGCGCGGCGTTATCGTGGGCACCGGCTCGTACGCGCCGGCCAAGGTCCTGTCCAACGCCGACCTGATGAAGCTGGTCGACACCTCCGACGAGTGGATCGTCCAGCGCACCGGCGTGCGCGAGCGACGAATGGTCGGCGAAGGTGAAACGCCGTCCACCATGGGCATCGCCGCCGCGAAGAATGCCCTGGAAAATGCCGGCATGACGGCCGACCAGATCGACCTGATCATCTGCGGCACCATTTCGCCGGACATGATCTTCCCGGCCACGGCCTGCCTGATCCAGCACGGGCTGGGGCTCTCGGAAATCCCGGCCTTCGACATTTCCGCGGCATGCAGCGGCTTCATTTACGCCCTGACCGTCGCCGACGGCATGATCGCCAGCGGCCGGTATCGCAACGTGCTGGTCGTGGCTTCAGATGCGCTGACGCGTTTTACCGACTACAGCGACCGCGGCAGTTGCATCCTGTTTGGCGATGGGGCCGGGGCCGTCGTGCTCCAGCCCACCGACGATCCCCAGCGGGGGCTCAAGTACAGCCACATCGGCGCCCGCGGCAGCGGCTGGGATTTCATCCACGTGCCCGCCGGCGGCTCGCGCATCGTGGCCAGCGCCCAGACCGTGGCCGCCAAGCAGCATTACATCCAGATGCGCGGCCGCGAGGTGTACAAGTTCGCCGTGCAGCAGATGGTCGACCTGATGGCCGAGGGCATGGCCCAATGCGGCTTGAAAGTCGAGGACATCGACCTGGTCGTGCCGCACCAGGTGAACCAGCGGATCATCGAATCGGCCACGAGCAAGCTGGAGTTTCCGCTGGAAAAGGTGTTCGTCAATATTGACCGCTACGGCAATACCTCGGGGGCCTCGATTCCTCTGGCGTTGGACCAGGCCCATCGTGCGGGACGGACCCCGCCGGGCGCGACCCTGTTGCTGGTGGCCTTTGGGGCCGGCCTGACCTGGGGCGCTTCCGTGTTGAAGATGTGACGGAAAGGATTGCATGGCCATCGCTTTTCTATTCCCGGGCCAAGGCGCCCAGAGTGTCGGCATGGCCGCCGACCTGCTGGACCGGCCCTCGATCGGCGAGCTGTTCGAGCAGGCCCAGCGCATCAGCGGGCTGCCGCTGACGAACCTGTGCGCCCAGGGGCCCGAGGATGAGCTGGCCAGGACCGACATCAGTCAGCCGGCGATTTTCACGGTCTCCATGGCGCTGCTGGGTGAGCTGCGCCGCGCGGCCGGCGAGCGTTTGCCCGCCCCGGCATACTGTGCAGGTCTGAGCCTGGGCGAATACACCGCCTTGTGCGCCGCCGGGGCGCTGTCCTTTGAAGATGGCCTGCGGCTGGTGACCCAGCGCGGCAAGCTGATGCAGGCCGCCGCCAGTCAGGGCCAGCCCTCCGGCATGGTCAGCCTGATGGGCGCGGATGAGCAGATCGCCCAGAAGGTGTGCCAGGCGTGCGCCAGCGCGGGGCTGCTGGTACCCGCGAATTTCAACTGCCCCGGCCAGATCGTGCTTTCGGGCGCCCAGGCCGCCTGCCAGAAGGCCGCCGCCATCGCCGCCGAATGCGGCGCATCGGGCGCGGTGGCGCTCAAGGTGGCCGGCGCGTTTCATTCCCCGTTCATGCAGCCGGCGGCGGAGGGCCTGGCCAAGACGTTGGACTCCGTCCAGATCCGCCCGCCCGCTGTGCCGGTGCTGTCCAACGTGACCGGCCGGCCGCACGAGGGGTGCGAAAGCATCAAGAAGGCCCTGCTGGACCAGTTGACCCACCCGGTCCGCTGGCAGGCGAACTGCGAGTTCCTGCTGGCCCAGGGCGTTTCGGAATTCCTGGAAATCGGCCCCGGGCGTGTGCTGGCCGGGCTGATGAGGCGAATCGAGCGCAGGGCCAAAGTGACCAGCGTGAATTCGGCGGAGTCTTTGAAGACTTTTGCCGCAACATAGGAGAAAATCCCAAATTCCAAATCCCAAATCCCAAACAAATTCCAAGCACCAAATCCCAAAGGGGATTCGCGATGGAAGTCTGGTTTGAAATGAGCAAGATGCTCTTCGTTTGGGATTTGGGATTTGGAGCCCTTCGGCGGTGAGCCGCTCAGGGTGGTCGAACCGCTTGTTTGGAATTTGGGATTTGGAATTTGGAATTTTCCGCGTGAAACGCGGAGCAGGTTGCCCAAAGGAAAAGAGAATCATGGCAGACAACGGCAAAATCGCCCTGGTCACCGGCGGGGCCCGCGGCATCGGCCTTGAGATTTGTCGCGAATTGCTGGCCGCCGGCATGACGGTCGTCGTGGCCGACATCCAGGAGAAGTTGTTCGACCAGACGCGGCAGGCTTTGGGCAAGGCCGACCTGGACTGCCGCAAGCTCGATGTCACCGACAGCGTCGCCTTCACCGCGCTGGTGGATGCCGTGGTCGAGCAGTACGGCAGGCTGGATGTCCTGGTGAACAATGCCGGCATCACCCGCGATGGGCTGCTGCTGCGGATGGATGATGGCGACTGGGACCTGGTCCTGCGCGTCAACCTGTATAGCGCGTTCTACGGCACGCGGGCGGCCTCCAAGCACATGGTGCGGCAGAAGTCCGGCAGCATCATCAACATGGCCAGCTACAGCGGCATCGAAGGAAATCGCGGGCAGGCCAACTATTCGGCCAGCAAGGCGGGTATGATCGGTCTGACCAAGACCACCGCCAAGGAGCTGGCCGGCAAGAACATTCGCTGCAACGCCGTGGCGCCTGGCTTCATTGCGACCGAGATGACCGCCGTGCTGCCCCAGCAGGCCAAGGATATCGCCCTGAGCCTGATCCCGCTGAAAACCATGGGCCAGCCGCAGGATGTGGCCCGCGCGGTTCGCTTCCTGGCCTGTGACGACAGCGCCTATATCACCGGCCAGGTGCTCAGCGTGGACGGCGGCATGCACACGTAGCCTGATCGGCCGGGTTGTTGCGCGCCCCTTGCGCCGCCGTCCCGAAATGCGATGGAAATGCGAGCTGGCCGTGAGCCAAAATAGTCGAAACGAACCTTGCAAGCGTATAGGGCCAAAGCTATAGTACCGCCGCGGTTGGCGGGAAATCGCCGCCGCCATGGGCCTTTGGCCCCTATCGGACTTGGTTGAGAACCTCAAGAGGAGGCTATTCCTGTGGCCGAAGCAATTGACGAGAAGGTCGTAGAGATTGTGAGCGAGCAGATGGGCGTGGACAAGAGCGAGATCACGCGGGAAACCTCCTTCGTGAACGACCTCAACGCCGACTCGCTGGACACCGTTGAGCTGGTCATGGAGTTCGAAGACCAGTTCGAGCTGAGCATTCCGGATGAAGAGGCCGAGAAGATTCAGACCGTCGGCCAGGCCATCGACTACATCCGCGAGCATCTGGCCGCCAAGGAGTAGGTAACAGCCCTTATGGCGAAACCTCGGGTGGTCATCACGGGCCTGGGGACGGTCAACGCCCTGGCGCTGAACGTGCCGGAGTTCTGGTCGGCCATGCTGGCGGGCAAGAGCGGCATCGCGCGCATCGCCAAGTTCGACGCCTCCCGCTACGCCTGCCAGATCGGCGGGGAGATCAAGGGCTTTGATGGCCCCCCCGAGTCCCACGTCGACCGGCGCGAAGCCAAGCGCATGGACCCCTTCACCCAGTACGCCCTGGCGGCGGCGGTGGAGGCGGTGGCCGACAGCGGCCTGGAGATGGCCAAGATCGACGTGGAACGCTGCGGCGTGAGCGTCGGCAGCGGCATCGGCGGCCTGCACGAGCTGGAAGTGCAGCACCTGCGGCTGCTGGAAAAGGGGCCCGAAAAAGTTTCCGCCTTCACCATTCCCAAGCTCATGGTCAATGCCGCCGCCGGCAATATTTCCATCCTGTGGGGCCTGCGCGGCCCCAACAGTGCGGCCGTCACGGCGTGCGCCTCGGCGGGCCATTCCATCACCGAGGCCCTGCATGTGATGCGGCGCGGCGAGGCGGACATCATGATCGCCGGCGGCACCGAGGCCGCCCTGACCCGCATCGGACTAGCCAGCTTCTGCGCCCTGCGCGGCCTGTCCACCCGCAACGATGACCCCGAGCACGCCTCGCGCCCGTGGGACAAGGACCGCGATGGGTTCCTCATGGCCGATGGGGCCGGCGTGATCATCCTGGAAACGCTGGAGCACGCCGCCAAGCGCGGCGCCCGCATCTATGCGGAGCTTCTGGGCTCCGGCTCCAGCGGCGACGGGTACCACATCACCGCCCCGGAGCCCGAAGGCAAGGGCGCGGCCCTGGCCGTCAAGCGCGGCCTGTTGGATGCGGGCGTGGCCCAGGAGCGCGTGACCTATGTCAACGCGCACGGCACCAGCACCACGCTGGGCGATATCGCCGAGACCAAGGCCCTCAAGAACGTCTTCGGCGAGGGGGCCAAAAAACTCATGATCAGCTCCACCAAGAGCTTCATCGGCCACTCCCTGGGCGCCTCCGGCGGCATCGAGGCGGTCGTCACCGCCAAGGCCATCGACACCGGCACCATTCCCCAGACCGCTAACCTCTTTTCGCCTGATCCCGAGTGCGACCTGGACTATGTGCCCCTGACGCCCCGCCAGCACCCCATCGACGTGGCGATCTCCAACAGCTTCGGCTTTGGGGGCCACAATGTCTCGCTGGTCTTCGGGCGCTTCAACGGCTGACCTCCACAATTTGCGTTGGCAATTTGCAATCTCACTTGACCCTCTTAGCCCTTGTTGCCGATATTCACTACCATGGGTCCCGTACTGGAAGTAACCGCGCCGGCGGACAAGCGAGGCGGCAACCTGGAGCATCTGCTGAAGGTGCGCGTGCCGGTCATCGTGCGCCTGGCCACCAAGAAGATGAACCTCGGCGATATCGGCCAGATGTGCGTGGGCACCATCATCGAGTACGACAAACGCCCCAGCGAGGAACTCGAACTGCTCATCCGCGACAAGGTCATCGGCTACGGCATGACCGTCAAGACCGGCGAGCACTTCGGCCTGCGCATCACCTCCATCTGCGACCTGCGCCAAAGCATCCAGGCCATGGGCCCGCAGGAGTAGTTGTTAACCGTGTCGCCGTATATGCCCGAAGAAGAACCCAAAATCCTGAACTACGCCCCTACGCCCGACCCGCCGCTTTTGGCCCTACCGATGCTGGCGATCAATCTGGTTGCCGGCCTGATCATTCTGGCCCTGTCCATTTACGTATTTTCACCTGATGAGATATTCGACGTCCACAACGCCATGCCGGCCCAGGCCGCGGCCGCATCGGCCTTCGCCGCCGCAGGGCTGGCCCTGAGGCGCGCAAGAAAGACTTCCTTGCTCCTTTCATCCGCCTCGTTGGCACTGCTGCCGGGCTCTTTCTTCATCGTCGGCGGCGGCTGCGATGCCTGTACCGCCGGGGCGATGTTCACGGTGCTGGGGCTTCCCACTCTGCTGGCCACGATCCTCGGGTTCTATGGTTTCTTTACAGGCCTCAATCGCGGCACGCGAAGGCGCTGATATCCCCAAAGCCCCTGCCGGCCATCCTTGATCCACTATTGGCCTGCCAATGCTTCCGAGTTGAATTTCATCCTCTGGCGGGCCCGGCGATCAGCAATTTGGCTGCTTCTACCGCCTGCTCGTGCGTGGCGATTTCCTCGGCCAGTTGGCGCTCGAAGATGGCCCGCAGGATCTTGCCCAGCCGCGGACCCTCGGAAAGGCCCAGGGCCTTTAGGTCCTCTCCTGTCAAGAGCGGCGGCGGGGCGATCTGGGCCGGGTCGATGGTGCTCAGCCGGCTCGCCAGGCGGCGGCTGGCGGCGGTGCGGCCGGTTTGGCGCTGCTCTTCGGTTCGCCACAGCCGGCGCAGGCGCGGCCAGCCATCGTGGGCCATCAGCCGCTTAAGGGCCGGCAGCGGCATGTCGGGCGCATGCGACCATTCGTCCAGATGCTCGGCGAGCCAGGCGAGCATCGTCCGCAGCTCGTTAGAGCCCCCCCACCGCCGGATGAGGGCGTGGATGGTGGCCGGCGGCTGGCCGCCGAGGATCGCCGCCAGCGAGAGCGTCGGGTCGCGCAGCCGATCGAGGCGTTCGAGGCGCTCCATGGCGGCTCGCCAGGCCGGCCCGGCCGCCACGGAGGGGCCGAAGACCTGCTGGGCCAGGCCCAGCGTGTGCATCAGTTCCATGGCCGCGCGGCCGCGGGGGAATTCGAACATCTTCTCGAGTTCCTCGCGGATCCGCTCACCGCTGATCTGGCTGATTTTGGCCGCATGCCGGGCGATGGCGGCGGCGGTGGCCTCCTCCAGGGCAAAGTCGAAGCGTGCGGCAAAGCGCACGCCGCGGAGCATCCGCAGATAATCCTCGCCGAACCGCAGATCCGCCTTCCCAATGGCGCGGATCCGGCGGGCGGCTAAATCCTCCTGCCCGCCGACGTAGTCGATCACGCGGCCGGCGATCGGGTCCAAGAACATGCCGTTGATGGTGAAATCGCGCCGCAGCGCATCTTCGCGGGCACAGGAAAAGACCACGTGGTCCGGCCGGCGGCCATCGGAGTAATCCGCCTCGCTGCGGAACGTGGCCACTTCGACCACTCGTTTGCCGTGCAGCACCATCGCCACGCCGAACTTGGCCCCCACCATCAGCACGCGGCGAAACAGGCCGCGGACCTGCTCGGGATGGGCGTTGGTGGCCACGTCGTAATCGGCAGCGCGCAGGTGCAGCAGCATGTCGCGGACGCACCCGCCGGCCAGCAGGGCTTCAAACCCCGCCTCGCGCAGCCGGCGGATCACCCACACGGCCGCATCCTGTGTCGCCCGTTTGCCCATGGCCTCAGCGTACGCGGCGGCAGCCCGAATGCAAGGGACAGAGGGGCTATGGGACAGCGGTGGCATGCCCTCACGCCGCAGGCCGCCTGGGCGGCCAAGGCGAGTGGGCATGGGACTTGTCGCAAGTCGCACGCCCTGGCTGGTCGCTCCATGCCCACACGTCCGGAGCTGTCGCCCCGGCCGCGAGGGCATGCCACCTATTCCGCGGGATTGGGAGTCATCCCGCGTCGCAGGAAGGTCAGGGCCATCGCGCCATACTCGCGGCGGCGGTCTTCAACCAGATCGGCAGGCAGCTCGGCCACGCGCACATTGTGCGGCGTCCGCACGACGATCAGCCCATCCGGCGCGAGGGCGGCGGCGAGCGAGGCGAGAATATGCGCGGCCTGCTGCCGCGCGGCCTGCTCGCGGCGGTCGGAGGGATGTGGCTCGGCATCTGCATCGGGTTGCGGCCGGCCGGCCAGGCCAAACCAATGCCGGGCCATTTCGAAGGGCGGGTCCAGCGAGATGATATCCAGCGGCCCGGGCAGGTCGGCAAGCCAGCCATCCAGCCGGTGGAGGATATCGCCGCGCCAGATCGTCGCCTGCGCCGCCACGCCCAGCATCTCGATATTCTGCTTCAGCGCTGTCACGGCCGCCGCATCGAGCTCGGCGAACCAGCCATGGCGGGCGCCCCGGCTGAGGGCTTCCAGGCCGAAGCTGCCCGAGCCGCTGAAGAAATCCGCCACGGCCGCGCCCGCCAGCAGCGGGTCGAGCATGCTGAAGAGCGAGACCTTCACCCGATCCGTAATGGGCCTGGTCTGGCTGCCGCGCGGCGCAACCAGGCGACGACCTCTGAATTGTCCGGCAATGATGCGCACGAGAAGACACCCGCTTCCAGTCTGCCGGCCTACTTGATGCTGGAGACGCCGCCGCCGGCTGGGTAGATTATGCGTTGGCGGCCGCAGGAGCGCAGAAAAAAAATCCCGGCCAGGAAGGGGAACCTGGCCGGGCGGGGCATTGGGCTGGGCTTGTGTGGGCAAGCCAGCTTGCGGGTGCCAAAGCGTGTGCATTGGGAGCGTACAATACGGCTGGCCCGCGGGCCAGGACAGGAACGCAGTTTGATGGATGCCCGATGGAAGAAAAACCGCCCCGCGCCGCGGCGGCTTCTATTCGCGGCGGCAACCGCCGCACTGATCGCCCTGGCGGCCGCGGCCTTGACCGGCTGCGCTGCCGGCCGCGACCCGGAGGTGCGCATCGCGCCGGACACCCCCGAGCAGCGCGCCTACGACGCGATGTGGCGCGCCTCGCTGGATGTGCTCTGGCAGTACGGCTTTTCCGTCGATCGCCAGGACCGCTGGGCGGGCGTGATCACCACGCGGCCCATGACCGGCAAATCCATCCTGGAGGTGTGGCGGCGCGATGCCGCCACGTCGGCCGATGTCTGGGAAAGCACGTTCCAGACCATCTATCGCGCCGCCGAGGTGCAGATTTGCCGCGATGACGCCGGCGGCTATTATCCGCTCGTGCACGTTTCGATCAGCCGCTCGGAGAAGATCGAGCCGCAGATCGTCAACGACAGCGAGGCGCAGTCGATGTTCCGCGAGTCGCCCGTCCGCCGCCAGCGCAAGGAACTGCGCGAGAAACCCACCACCCAGCCCGACCGCCCGGTCTCGCTGGGCTATGATGCAGCGCTGGGAAGCAAGATCGCGGCGGAGATACGGGCGGCAGCGCTGAAGAGACAGGCCGAAATGAACCGGTAATTCCCCCGGCGCAGACTGCGATTCACGAAACGAACATCACCTCTTGCCGTGACGGCAGCTCGTACAGCCACTGCGAGACCGTCGCCCCTAACGCCCAGTGGATGGCCAGGTCGCTGCGTCGCGCCAAATCGATATCCTCGATGGTGTTTTCGTGCTCCAGGATTCGCACCTTGGGCCGGCACGGCTGGAGCGGGTTGATCTCCGTCACGGCGGCCAGCCGGCCGTCGTTGAGCACGACCTCGGCGCCGGTGGGGAACGGCGGCAGGCAGCGCAGCACGGCCTCCAGCACCATGGGATCCAGCCGCGAGACGTAGGGCTCATCCTGCATGGCATGCAGGGCGAAGATGGTCGGCCGGCACACGCCGTTGACGCGGGTGGTCAGGTTGTCGAACAGGTTGGCCGCGGCCACGATCCGCGCGAAGATGTGGATCCGCCGTCCCGTCAGGCCGCCCTCGCGGCGGCCGTGTGTCAGGTGGCTCATGTCCGGCCAGCCAGTGCCATCGTAGCGCTGGTGATGATGCAGCGCCACCGTGGCGGCCACGGGATTGACCTTGTGGCGCAGCATCTGGAAACCGGTCAGCACGTGCTGGGTGTAGTCCGCGTGCCGCTTGGCCATGGTCTCGTGCTGCTGGATCACTTCGGAAGGCCCCTGGAGCTTGCCGATGTCGTGCAGCATGGCGCCGACCCCCAGGCTCGTCAGGTCCTGGGCCGCGTGCGGCGTGGCCGTACGCTGCCGCTCGCGAATGATCTGGTTTTCCAGGTGCAGGGCGATGGTCGTGGACAGGTAGGCCACGTTGGCGCAGTGGCCGGCCAGGTCGTCGGACTCGCCGAACAGCCGCTCGGCCAGCTCGCCGGCCCGCGAGTCGCGGCCGATAAGCTCGTTGATCAATTCGGCGATGACGCTGCAATACCGCCGGTAGTCTTCGATGGTGATGGCGCGATGCTGGAGTTCGTCGAAGCCCTGCTTGACGTGGTCGTAGATCCGCCGGCGGTGCTCGGGCACCTTGCTGAGCAGCATGCCGTCCAGGTCCTCCATCAGCGGGTGCTTGATCCACGCCTGGCGGACGCGAAGCTGGCGGGCGCGGGCGATGAGCTGCCCCGTCAGCCGGATGCCGACCTGCACCAGGTGCGTGGAGGGGCGCGCCGGGTGCAGAATGGGCGCCGCGGTGATCATTCCGGGCGTCAATCGCTCGATCGGCACCATTAACATGGCGGGCTCCGTGGCACAGGCTTTCGGAGCCTGTGGCATGCGGCACAGGAGATTCACGCTGCAGCGACACAGGCTGGAAAGCCTGTGCCACCCGACACAGGCTGGAAAGCCTGTGCCACCCGACACAGGCTGGAAAGCCTGTGCCACCTCACCAAAGGCTCCGAAAGCTGTGCCACCGCGCACTTCCTGGAGCCTTATCGTCCGCCGCCCGCGGTCGCTTAAGCACAAAGAACTTCCCTTGGCCCTTGACACCCCCGCCGGCCGGACAGATTTTGAGAGCACATGGACATGCACGAAGTGCACATGCAGTTGGCTTTGGACCTGGCCGAGCGGGGGTGGGGGTATGTTGAGCCCAACCCGATGGTCGGAGCGGTGCTGGTGCGCGAGGGGCAGGTGATCGGCCAGGGCTGGCACAAGGCTTTCGGCGGCCCGCACGCCGAGGTGGAAGCCATCGCCGACGCCCGCGCCGCCGGGCACGAGGTCGCCGGCAGCACGCTGTACGTCAGCCTCGAGCCCTGCTGCCACACGGGAAAGACGCCGCCGTGCACGAAGGCCATTGTGGAGGCCAAGATCGCCACGGTCGTGGCGGCAGTAACCGATCCCTTTGAGAAAGTGCGCGGCAAGGGGTTAGCGCAGTTGCGGCAGGCGGGCATCGAGGTGATCACCGACATCTGCCCCGAGCCGGCCCGCCGGCTGCTGCGGGCGTACCTGAAGCTGCGCACGCTGGGCCGGCCGTGGGTGATCTGCAAATGGGCGCAGACGCTCGATGGCCGCATCGCCACGCGAACCGGCCACAGCCGCTGGATCTCCAGCGAGGCCTCGCGCCAGCGCGTGCACCGCATCCGCGGCGGCTGCGACGGCGTGGCGGTGGGCGTGAAGACCGTGCTGGCCGATGACCCGATGCTCACCAATCGCAGCGGCGCCGGCCGCCAGCCCACGCGCGTGGTGCTCGACGATATGCTGGGCACACCCCTGAGCAGCCGGCTGGTGGCCTCGGCCGACAAGACGCCGCTGCTGATGGCCACCACGATCAACGCCGCCGCCCAGGCCGCCGCACAGGTTCAGGCGCTGCGCGGACGCGGCATCGAGGTGCTGGAACTGCCGGCCGGCCCCGGCGGCATCGACCTGGCCGCGCTGCTGGATGAGCTGGGCCGCCGGCAGTGGACGCGGTTGCTGATCGAGGGTGGCGCGACCGTCCTGGGCTCGTTCATCGGCCAGAACCTCGCCGACGAGCTGAACGTCTTCATCGCCCCGCGCCTGCTGGGCGGCCGCGAAGGCCTGCCGTGCATCCAGTGGCCGGAGGCGGACCGAATCGATCAGGCAAAGCAGCTTGGGCCGCCCGAGGTGGAGCGCATTGAGGACGATCTGCTGATGACGTTCACGTTGTCCCAAAACTAAACGGCAAATTCCAAATCCCACCAAACGGCAAATTCCAAATTCCAAATTCCAAATCCCAAACAAGCACCAAGCACCAAATTCCAAACGAAGAATAAAAGGCTTCTCCTCACGCAGGCGTCGCTGGCACGGTTTGATTAGAGCAGTTTAGATGTACATGTTTACATCCAGTGTAAGAAAAGCACCGACCGAGCCAGGGTGGGCGGCCTGAGTTTCTTGGGGGTCTTGAGCCCGGCAGGGCGACTGACCATTAGCCCCGGGCGCTGCGGCGAGCGGCAGCGAGCGGCAAGCCCGGGGTAACGTGCAGCCTTCTTCCTGAGAGCCCGCCAGGGCGATTGAACCGCGCCGCCACTATAACGTCCCCTATTTAACCGCTCAATCGCCCCTGTCGGGGCTCTTCTTCTGGGGGGGGGGCTTCCTGAACCCCGGGCTCGCCCCCGCGCTCGCTGGCGCTCGCTCGGGGGCAGCGCGCCGGGGCTAATGATCAAACGCCTCCTGCGGAGGCTAAAGCAAATTTCCGGTCAGGATAGCGCTCTGATTCCTGCGTTTGGAATTTGGTGCTTGGAGCTTGTTTGGAATTTGGGATTTGGAATTTGGAATTTCTGCGCCCCGCAACCTGACCGGCGCCCAACAAGCAGCCGGGCGCCTCGCTACTGAACCGCCGGCTGACTCGCGGGCTGGCTTGCCAACTTCCCCTGCGCTTCCAGTTCCTGCTTGAGTTCCAGGAGCTTTCGAGCGCGCTGGTCGGCGGGCAGCTTGATCAGCTCGTTGCGGGTTTCCGCGGGCAGTTGGGAGATAACCGCCGTCAGCCAGGCGGCCCGCTGGCGATAGCGGCTCTTCTGGTCTTCGCTGAGCGTGTTGAAATGGCCCAGGGCATCCAACACCTGGTCCTGCTGGGCCGCATCGGCCTGGCGGAAGGCGTAGGCCCGGGCCCGGAGCAGCCGGCGCTGCTCCGGGCTATACCGGTCCCAGTTCTGACGATTCGATTGCATCACGGCCATCAGGGATTCATGACCCATCAAAATCCTGCGCTTCACGAGGAGTTGGTGTTCCATGCTGACGGTCTGGCCCGTGGAGGTTTGCGATGCCGGCGACGATGCGGCGACCGCGGCAGGCTGCGTGGCCGGCGAGGCGGCGGGCGATTGGCCCAGCGCCGCGGCGGCCAGAATCAGGCAGACTGTCGCAAGCAGCCATTTCATGTCACAGATCCCCATTCTTTCGGGCTGCCAAACGGTCCATGGCCTCGAGCGTCTCGAAATTCGCCAGCACATCCATATTTTCGATCACATCGAGATTCGCCACGACGAATCGATCTTCCTCGGGCACCTGGGCCAGGACCGCATCTTCCACCACCCGGGCCGCAGCGCCGTTGCCGCCGGCCATGACGCCGTTGCG
This sequence comes from Phycisphaerales bacterium, assembly GCA_003171335.1. GTDB lineage: Bacteria > Planctomycetota > Phycisphaerae > SM23-33 > FEN-1343 > FEN-1343. The sequence continues at coordinate 8,350 of PMYD01000134.1, read as the reverse complement.
CTGTGCACCCGCCGGCGGATTAACAACCTGGTAGAGCATGACGATCAGCAATACGGCCGCGGCCGCCGCCAGCGGCGCCGCCACGCGCAGCCAGGCCGGGCGTGCCGGCCGGCGATGCGCCGCCGCCAGGATGGACCCGGTCAGGTCGCGCCGCAACAGCGCCGGCTGCCAGGCCTCCAGCGTGGAGTCGACCATCTCGAACGAACGGGCGGTGCGGCCCCAGGTGGCATCACGCTTGATCCGCTCCGCCGTGCGGGCCGAATCTTCGGCCAAAAGCTCGCCGTCCAGGTAAGCGCTGATCTGCTCCACCTGGGCGGTTTTCAGCTTCTGCTGGTTGGTCTTTCGTTTGGACATGTGTCACCGACCTATGAATCGCTCCGGCCGCTTCTTACCCGCAGGCGTTTGGGGCCGGGCCTTCAACTGCTTCTCTGAAATTCTTAACCCGCCATAACCGCGAAGGATTCGGTGCAACTTCATTTTTTTTGCTGCCAAAATGCCGGCCGCCTACGACTTCAAGAATCGCTTGAGCGACTCCCGCAGATTCATCCGCGCCCGACTGAGCAGGCTCTTGACCGCCATGGTCGAGCATTCCAGCACCTGGGCGACCTCCTCATAGCTCATGTGCTCGTAGCGGTGGAGAATAGTCGCTATCTTCTGTGTTTCCGGCAACTTATCGACGGCTCGTCGGACCGCCTCCCCCAGCTCGGCGCCATCGAGCGCCTCATCCGGTTCGATCGCCTGCTCATCGGGAATCTCTCCCCGCCAGTCGGAGTCCTCATCCTGACTTTCCAGGGGAACCAGGCGCAGCTTCGAACTGGAGCGGATGGCGTTGAGGCTCAAATTGACGGCGATGCGATACAGCCAGGTCGAAAAACGGGCCGTGGCTTTGTACCGCTTGGCCGTGCGGAAGACCCGCAGGAACACCTCCTGCACCAGGTCCTCGGCCGTGGCGGCCTGCCCCACAAAGCGGCTGACCGTGGCAAACACGCGGGCCTGGTTTCGCTCCACCAGCCGCACGAACGCCGATTCATCGCCCGCCTTGAACGCCAGCATGAGCCGGACATCTTCGTCGGTTTGAGCGTAATGGTCGGGGTCCTGGACCGGGGCGGAGGCGACGACGCCGCTGTCGGCCGCAGGCGGCGTGGGCGTGTTTACAGGCTTGGCCGGCTGGACGGCGGCATCAATTTCCGCCTCGACAGCCGTCGGGGATGTTTCTCTCCTGCGGGCGATAAAGAGCAACCTCCAGAAGAAGGAAAATCCAGGTCCAAAACCAGGGCCGGCCCAATAATACAACTCCAAGAGACTTACGGAGATTCGGTCATTCGAGTTTCGAATTTTGAGTCTGTTTTCAGATCTCCGTTTCGGATTTGACATCTCTTCGAAGCTGCCCGCACGCCGCCTGAATCTCTCCACCCCGGCTGGCGCGGATCTGCACGTTCACGCCGGCCGCCTGCAGGCGGTCGCGAAAGTCGCGGGTGCGGGACTCCTCGCTGCGCTCGAAAGGCAGGCCGGCAACGGGGTTATAGCGGATCAGGTTGACGTTGCAGCGCAGCGGCCGCACGAGGGCCGCCAGCCGGTTGGCGTGCTCGGGCGTGTCGTTGACACCGCGCAGCAGGAGATATTCCACGGTCAGCTCGCGGCCGGTGCGGTCGAAATAATCGCGTGCGGCGGCGAGGATATCGGCGATGGGCACACTCTTGGCGGCGGGGATGAGCCGGCGGCGCAGCACATCATCCGGCGCGTGCAGGCTGATCGCCAAGGTCAGCGGAATTCCCTCGGTCGCCAGGCGCCGCATGGCCGCCGGCAGGCCGATGGTCGAGATTGTCATGTGCCGGCCGGACAGGCCCCCGCGCGCGGGGTCGATCAGGGCACGCACGGCCGCCAGCGTGGCGTCGTAGTTGGCCAGGGGTTCCCCGGTGCCCATGAAGACCACGTGCGTCACCTTTTTTCCGCCGGCCGCCTGGAGCTGGAACACCTGCTCGACCATCTCGCCGGCCGTCAGGTTTCGCCCCAGCCCGCCAATGCCGGAGGCGCAAAATGCGCAGCCGATGGCGCAGCCGGCCTGCGTGGACAGGCAGGCGGTGATGCGCTTATCTGCCGGGATCAGCACCGTCTCGACGCGCTGGCCATCGGGCCATTCGATCAGCAGCTTGATGACGCCATCGCGCGCTGCGCGCTGGTCGACGAGGCGGCCCGAGAGCACGGCGATCTGCGGGGCCAGTTCCTCCCGCAGTGCGGCCGGCAGGTTCGTCATGGCGGCAAAATCGGTCGCGCCCTTTGCCCAGACCCACTGGAGCACCTGGCCAGCGCGATAGCCGCTCTGGCCGATCCGGGTCAGTTCGGCCGCAAGGTCCTGCTCCGACATGTCCAGCAGATGCTTCATTGGGCACGTCGCTTCTGCCGCCACAGCGTTTCCAGTTCGCCGGCGGCCAGGAATCGCTCGAAGGCTTCGATGTCCGGAAAGATGCGGTCGCTGTAGCTGCGAATCACCCAGTTGGCGGTCATGGGCGAGATCGTCAGCACCACCGCCCCCGCCTGTGCGGCCAGGTACATTTCAATGGCCGTGCCCATGGAGGCCTCGGGCACATAGCACACCACCACGTCGGCGGCGGCCGCCCGGCGGTTGCCATCCTCCAGCGTGGCCAGGATCTGAGGCAGCTCGTACGCGATGGAGTTGGGGTGCGCCTCGTAATGGCAGTACACCTGCGCCTCGCTCACGTGCCGCGCCAGGAGAGCCCGGATCGGCGTACGCCAATCCTGCTGGTGGATCCGCGCCTCGCGGATGGAGCCCTGGATGATGCCGGCGAGGAAGATCTTCATATCGTGGCTCTTGGTACGTCAAACCGCATCATGTCGATCGTCTGGCTATCTCGAAAAACGAATATCGAATATCGAACAAGGAATATCGAATTTCGAAGTAAGAGAAACAACCGCCGCTGCGTTCGCCGCGCTTACTTGTCAAGAATACGCTCGCCGGCCGGACGCAGCTGCGGTGCCGGGATCAGGGGAATTTCCAATTTCAAATTCATTGGCCGGATGGGAATCACCCCTCTCCCTTGACGGGAGAGGTGGACCTTCAGGCCCGGTGAGGGTGTCGCGCAGTGTCATGTCACTCATTTGCGCGAAACCCTCACCCGGCCCTTCGGGCCACCCTCTCCCGTAGGAGGGAGAGGGGTTTTTCACAGGTGATTCTTCACTTCGACATTCGAAATTCCTTGTTCGATATTCGATATTGCCGTTTGGGCCGTTCCTTCACCCGGCGCTGGGCCTTCCCGGCGGCCGGCCCCAGCCTCAGCGCTTGGCTTTCTGGCTGGCGACAAACCCCGGCTGGCTCCGCAGCACTTCCATCATGGCCACCAGGTTGGCCGGCGGCACATCGTAGGGCACATCGTGCGAGGGCGAGAAAATCAGCCCGCCCTCGCGGCCGGCGTCGATCAGTTTTTCCGTGGCCTGGCGCACGTCCTGCACGGTGCCGAAGGGCAAAATCTTCTGCACGCTCATGCCGCCGTGGAAGGCCAGCCGGCCATGATACTTCTTCTTCATGGCGTAGATGTCCATCACCTCCGGCTGGAACGGGTTGAACACGTTGAGGCCCACCTCCACCAGGTCGTCGAAGAGCGAGGCCACGCAGCCGCACGAGTGCATGAACACCACCTTGCCCGCCGAGCGCACCGGCTCGAACATCCGCTTGAGGCACGGCTTGATGAAGTGCCGCCAGTGCGAGAGGCCCATGATCAGGCCCACTTGCGAGCCATAATCATCGCCGAAGTACACGGCATCGACATTCATCGCCAGCGCCTTGCGGACCTGCATCAGGTCGTGCTCGACGATGCGGCCCAGCAGCTTTTCGACGAACTCCGGCCGCTCGATCATGTCCATGAGCAGGTTTTCCATGCCGCGCAGGGTCCAGGCCCGCTCGTACAGCGAGAAGCCGATGCAGTATATGCTGAAGCAGCCGCGGTTTTTCGCCAGATAGTCCTCCAGCCCGGCGTACCAGGAGGGGGCGCTGGCGTCGGGGAAGACGTATTTGGCCAGGTCCTCGGGCTCCTTGATGGGCCAGTCGCAGGGTGTGCCGATATCCTTGTCGACCGTGCGGTCCCAGGTCACGCCGTAGGCATCGCGGAAGTGCACATCGTCGAGCTGCTCGAAGCGCCCGATGGAGGAGCCCAGCCGGGCGATATGCATGGGGCCGGTAAGCACTTCGGGCTCCAGGTGAACCTCGGCCTTCACGCGGTCGATGCACTGCTGGGTCATCCACCACGACCAGGGCACATAGGGCGGCCGGCGAAAATTAATGGCCTCGATGATGACATCCCGTAATTGCATCGTATCGCTCCACTTGCTGGCAATGAGGTACGCGAAATCCGCCTTCCCGACAGCCGCGCCATTTTCCCCGCACCGGCCGGACAAGTCAACTTTGCAAATAGGCGGGCCTGCCAATGCATGCCGCCGTCCCTCCCCTGCGCTACCGGCTGTGGAGCACGCCGCCTGGGGCATAGAATAGAGGTGAAAGGGGCCATTGGCATGCACGGAGGAGTGCTAACCCTGGGGTGCTTCCGCAGCACGCTGATCGCCGCGCGCTCGCTGGCCCGTGCCGGCTACACCGTGACGGCCGGCGTGGATCGCCGCAGCTTCCTGGCGTACAGCCGCTACATCCGCCACACCTGGCGGCACGGCCATATTCACCTCAATGGCGCCCTGGGCCGCATCCTGGTGGAATACCTGGCCGGCCACCCGGAGATTCAGTACATCTTCCCCACCGGCGACTCCTCCACCATGCTGGTAGCCAACCATTACGACCAGGTCCGCCAGTTTGCCGTTCCGGTCATGCCCCCGCCGCAGGTGGCAATGAACTGCGTGAACAAGAGCCACGCGTACACCGTGGCGGCGGTGGCCAACGTCCTGACGCCGCCGATGCGCCGGACCGAAGGGCTGGGCGAACTGTACGGGGCCGCCGAGGAGATCGGCTACCCGTGCATCATCAAGCCCAACGATTCGATGGGCGACTTTTTCGGCCTCAAGGCCATCATCTGCCGCAGTCCCTCCGAGCTGCATCGCCGCGTGCCCGTGTGGCCCTGGGGCGATCGCCCGCTGCTGGTACAGCGCTTCATCACCGGCTACCGCATCAACTGCGACGTCGTGGCCGTCAACGGCCGCATCATGAGCTTCTTCCAGAGCCGCGTTAGACGCACGCACCGGCACGACAACACCGGCCTGACCGTGGATGCCATCAGCGTGCCGCCCGACCCGGTCGTGCGCGACCGCTGCGAGCGGATCGTCGCCGCCTTCGCTTACACCGGCGTGGCGCTGATTCAGTTCCTGCGCGATGGCGAGGATGCCGAGCCGGTGTTCCTGGAGATCAACCCGCGGCTGGGGGCGTATGTCACGTTCCCGTATCATCTGGGGTACGATTACCCGCTGCTGGCAATGTACTGCGCCGACGTGCTGGCCGGCCGCCAGGTGGCCGAGCCCCGCTGGCCCCAGGCGTATCCGGGCGGCCGCCAGCTCCACTGGCTGATGGGCGATGTGAACGGCCTGATGGAGCCCGAGGCGCGGGTGCAGTTGACTTTCCGCGACCGCTGCGGCTGGCTGTGGCAAATCGTGCGCTCGGCCTGCCGGCGCAACGTGTCCATGAGCTGGTCGCTGCGCGATCCTTTGCCGACGCTCTGGCTGGGCGCCGACTTCCTGCTCAAGCCCATCCGCCGCCGCTGGAGGCGGCTCTTCCGCCGCCCGCGCTGGCTTCTCGGCCGGATGCGGCGGCTTTCCTCGAACGCCCCATACGCGACGGGCGAGCCCGCCGTCCGCGTCGACGGCTCAGGCAACTGAAGGCGATTCTTAGGTGGCATGCCCTCACGTCCGAGGCGAAGCCCGGACGGGTGGGCATGGTCTTTTCAAGAGGGCAAGGCATGCCGCTGCCGCAAGACATGCCCACCCGCCTTGGCCGCCAAAGGCGGCCCGCGGCGTGAGGGCATGCCACCTCGGTCTTTCCTCTGGAGCATGAGGTCTCAATCCCTACAATAGGCGAGCCGCCCCATCGGGATCTCACGCGGCGGCGATGGATTCCACTGACAGGAGCACGAGCATGGCCGAGGCATTCGCGGGCATCGGGAAGATTCGCTACGAAGGGCCGACCTCCAAAAACCCGCTGGCGTTCAAGCACTACAACGCCGGCGAGGTGGTGGCCGGCAAGACCATGGCCGAACACCTGCGCTTCAGCATCGCCTATTGGCACGCCTTCCGCAACGCCGGCGGCGACCCCTTCGGCCCGGGCACGCGGCAGATGAGCTGGGATGACGGCTCGGCCAGCGTGGACAACGCCATCCGCCGCGTGCGCGTGGCCTTTGAATTCCTCGAAAAGCTCGGCGTCGGCTTCTACTGTTTCCACGACCGCGATGTGGCCCCTGAGGGTAGTACGCTGGCCGAGTCCAACCGCAACCTCGACGCCGTCGTCAAGGTGCTAAAAGCCGAGCAGCAGCGCACCGGCGTAAAGCTCCTCTGGGGCACGGCCAACCTGTTCTCGCACCCGCGCTACATGCACGGCGCGGCCACCAGCCCCAGCGCCGATGTGTTCGCCTTTGCCGCCGCACAGGTGGCCAAGGCCATGGAGGTGACGCACGAACTGGGCGGCGCCGCGTATCTCTTCTGGGGCGGCCGCGAGGGCTACAAGAGCCTGCTCAACACCGACATGAAACGCGAGCTGGACCACCTGGGGCGGTTCTTCCACATGGCGGTCGAGCACAAGAAAGCCATCGGTTTTACGGGCCCCTTCTACATCGAGCCCAAGCCCAAGGAGCCCACCAAGCACCAGTACGATTTCGACGCCGCCGCCGCGTACGCCTTCCTGCGGCACTATGGCCTCACCGAGCATTTCAAGCTCAATATCGAGGCCAATCACGCCACGCTGGCCGGCCACACGTTCGCCCACGAGCTGGCCTATGCGGCGGCGGTCGGCCTGTTCGGCTCGGTCGATGCCAACCGCGGCGACCCGCTTTTAGGCTGGGACACCGACCAGTTCCCCACCGACCTGTACGACGCCACCAGCGCCATGCTCGTCATCCTCGACGCCGGCGGTTTTAGCACCGGCGGGCTGAACTTCGACGCCCACGTGGCCCGCGAAAGCTTCGAACCGGTGGACCTGTTCCACGCCCACATCGGCGGCATGGACACCTTCGCCCGCGCGCTCAAAATCGCCACCGCCATCCGCAAGGACGGCGTCCTGGCCGATTTCATTCGCCAGCGCTACGCCTCGTGGGATGGCGGCCTGGGCCGCGAGATCGAGGCCGGCAAGAAGAGCCTGGCCGACCTAAGCCGCACGATGGTCGAAAAGGGCAATCCCGACCCGGTGGCCTCGGGCCGCATCGAGATGCTCGAAAACATCGTCAACGAGTATCTGGGTGGCACAGGCTTTTAGCCTGTGTCCTTCCAGCAAAGAGCCACAGGCTGAAAGCCTGTGCCACCAAAGACAGATGAGTATCTGGTTTGTCCTTCCAGCGAAGAGCCACAGGCTAAAAGCCTGTGCCACCAGAGGCGATGCCGATGGCCGCCGAGAGCAACAAGACATTGGGCGTGATCTTCGACCTGGATGGCGTGCTGGTCGATTCCTACCAGGCGCACTACGAATCGTGGCGCCGCCTGGCCGCCGAGCAGGGATTCGAGTACTCGCGCGAGCAGTTTGCCGCCACGTTCGGCCGCACCAGCCGCGACATCCTGAGTCACCACTGGATGAAGCCACTGTCGGCCGACCAGGTCGCCGCCGCCGATGATCGCAAGGAAGAACTCTACCGCCAGATCATCCGGCAGGATTTTCCCATCATGCCCGGCGGCCCCGAACTGGTGCACTCGCTGCATAGGGCGGGGTTTCTCCTGGCCGTGGGCTCATCCGCGCCGCCGGCCAATGTGGAGCTGTCCATCGAGCTGCTGGGTCTGCGCGATGTTTTTGGCGCCGTGGTTACCGGCCGCGATGTGCAGCGCGGCAAACCCGACCCGCAGGTCTTCCTGCTGGCCGCCGAGCGGCTGGGCCTTGCACCGGCCGCCTGCGCGGTTGTGGAGGATGCCCCCGCCGGCGTCGCCGCCGGCCGGGCCGGCGGGATGACCGTCATCGCCCTGACCGGCACGGCCACGCGCCAGCAACTGGCGGCGGCCGATCTGATGGTGGACAGGCTGGACGAGTTGAGCCCGGCGCGCCTGCAAAAGCTCCTGCTCGCCGTTCGCTAGTCGCTATTCACTTTTCAAGAATACGCTCGCCGGCCGGACTCAGCTCCGGTGCCGGGCCCCGCGGCCGAGGGGCATGGATCGTGTGGGCCGCCTGTCCTATCGCATGGGATCTCGGGTTCGGTTTACTTTCTCCGTT
>PMYD01000143.1 GCA_003171335.1 Phycisphaerales bacterium | reverse complement strand
GACCATTGCCGCATGATTCCCATCCCCGGCCGGGCCAAGGGCCGCCACTTCGTCATCGATACCAACCACTGGAAGACCTTCGTGCAGCACCGGCTGGCGGCGGCCCAGGGGGACCCTGGCTGCCTCTCCATTTATGGCCGCAAGCGCACTGACGGCAAGCCCGCCAAACCGGGCGAGCACCTGCTCCTCGCTGAGCATCTGACCGCCGAGAGGCATCTCGTGGTAATCGGGCCTTACGGCCCCGTCGACTTTTGGGAGAACCCTCCCAGCCAACCTGACAACCACTGGTTCGACTGCCTGGTGGGCTGCGCGGTCCTGGCCTCCTGGCTGGGCGCCTCGACGCTGCCGGGCGGACCGGACCGGCCACGCAAGCGCGTCCGCATGAGCATTGCCCAGATACAGGCCCTGGCGAGGCAAAGGGCAGGGTCTCTATAAACCAGACCTGATCTCGCCACCCCACGAGGTGAAAGTCTATATAAGGAGTTGACGAAAATGCGTATTGCTCGGCGGGTGCGATAGTTGCGGCCGGGCTACCAGCCGACCTTGCCTTGACCTTTGCCTCTCGTCGCGTCGGCGTAGGCGGCAGCGCGACAAGAGAGGTGGCGGAACATCTATGGCGGGCCGAGGGTGTCCTCGCGGTCAGGGCACGTTTAGGAATGACGCGCGGAAAAAGACGGCCTCTTTTCCCCTGGGCCTACCGGCAGCCCCCATGCCGGCCCGGTCCTGCGGCGCGATAATGGCATCTTGGATGCTTTCGGTTTTTCGACTGTTAAGATGGGCAATCCTGCGCAGACAATTTGCGGGAAACTGTCCAATTCATCACATCGCCGCCGTCACTTCGCCGGTGGCGAAACCTGCTGCAAGGTCACGCTCAGCTTGTACTGATGAAGCGAGACGCCCGGCACGCGCTCCACGGCAATCCGCAGGTCGTCGGCGATTTCCTTTGCGATGATCATGCCGCGACACGGCTCGCTGCCAAGGTGCTTATCAACCCAGCCCATGTAGTACAGAAGCTGCCCCACCGTCTTGTTGCGGCCTCTTCCGACCTTCAGCTCAATAACCACGAACTTCTTTTGCCGGTCCACGGCCAATATGTCAATGCGGCCATCATCGATCACAAACTCGACGCCGTCGCGTTCACCGTTTCGATAAACTTCAAGCCCCTGCTCAATGCAACCTGGGTGCTCCGCCAGGAAGTCACGGAGATCGTCTTCTGCGGCAAACTTCTGTTCTTCCTCCTCTTCGGGGCCCTCAGGACCATCCGGGCCGCCATCCTTGTGCTCCTCAAACCATCGCTTGTACCGCTTGATCCTGGACTCGCCGTCCTTGCTCCTGGCGTTCTTCCAGTGCTTGTCGATGAATTCTTCGAATATGCTGTGCCTCTCGAACAAATCAACGATGTAACCTCGGCGCAAGGAAGACTTCCCGGGTATGTGGCGTATGGCGGCAACCTCGTTCTCAAGGCCGTGAGACGCCCCAAAGGCATAGGCGGCTATCAAAGGCAAAGACTGCTTCTGATCATCGCCGCTGATTTCTTCTTCGTTCATTACCGGCCCCCGGACTGTTTCTGTCATTGGTCTGCCAGATTGGCAAGATGCTAAGCTCAAGCCGCATATCCGTCAACACCATAGACAAGGAGCCACATGTGGACGCAGTACAGGCCGAAGCGCGGGCATTCGCAGAACTGGCAGCTGCCTTCGAAAGGTTCAGACAGGCGCACAAGGATGCGGTTGCAGCCCAGCAGCAACGGCTGCAGGAGCAACAAGAACCGCAAGTGAAACGAACGACGATATCCAAGCAGCCCGAGCAGCCCCTCTTAATGACTCACGCACAGGCGGCAGAGTACCTGGGGGTGACTCCCGGGACTTTGGCTACGTGGCACTGCGTCGGCCGCTACTCGTTGCCCGTCGTGAAGGTAGGTCGCTCCGTGCGGTATCGGCGGGCCGATCTTGAGCGGTGGTTGATAAATCGAACGAAGCCTTAAGAGCCTACCCGCCCAGCCACGCATACGATCTTCTGGTTCATCATGGGACGCCCTAAGGCTACAATGCCCAAGAACGTGGCTGGCATCTGCCTGCGCCTCCCCTTCGAACAATGATTGCCAGAAGGACCCCGCTGTGTCATAATCCGCGGCGTCTTTTTCAGAAGCGGGGTGTTTAGATGGCGCGTAAGGCAAGTCCGAAGAAGAAGGGCAGCACCCGGGCCGTGGGGACCGCCGCAAAGAAGGGCAGCCTGCCACCGCAGGCGGAGATCTACAAGCATCCCACGGCCGATGCGGCGCTGCGCCCGGATGTGGGCACGCAGGCCCAGTTCCGCAAGAAGAAGCCGCCGATCACGTACCGGTACGATTCATCGCTGTCGCCCGCGCTGGACTTCGACGGCCAGAACCCCACCCGCGAGCAGGGCGAGGCCCTGCTGGCCGAGCTGGCGGCCCTGGCGGCCGCGCTGGGCAAGGCGGATGACAAGCACCGCCAGCAGATCATCGGCCAGATCGAGGCGGCGGCGCAGAAGCTCCGGGCTATCAGCAAGCCCTTCCTCAACTGGGCGGGCAAGGCCGAGCGGCTGAGTTTCGACGTGCCCACGCTGCCGTTGTTTGTACACGAGCGGCTGAGCACCCAGGCCATCATTCAGACGTTAGCCAGCCACAAGAAGGACAAGCAGATGTCCTTCATGGAACTGTTCGCCGATCCGCAGCACAGCGTGGCCGACCAGGTCCTGCGGGCGTACGAGCACCGTGACCAATGGGTCAACCGCATGGTCCTGGGCGACAGCCTGGTGGTCATGAGCAGCCTGCTACACTACGAGAACCTCGGCGGACAGGTCCAGATGATCTACATGGACCCGCCCTACGGCGTGAAATTCGGCAGCAACTTCCAGCCGTTCGTCCGCAAGCGGGATGTGAAGCACAACGACGATGAGGACATGACCCGCGAGCCCGAGATGGTCCAGGCATACCGTGATACCTGGGAGGCCGGCCTCCATTCCTACTTGTCATACCTCAGGGACCGGCTAGTGCTTTGCCGGGCACTACTTGCTCTGACTGGGAGCATCTTCGTGCAGATTGGCAAGGAGAACGTGCATCATCTGCGAGAGCTCTTGGATGAGATCTTCGGGCCGGATAACTTTCTCGCGCAGATCACGTTCGCAAAAACCACCGGTTCCACAGGCGACTATCTGCCGGGTACCGCGGATTTGTTGCTCTGGTATGCGAAGGACAAGGAGAGGGTGAAGTATCGCCAGGTCTACTCCGGAAAGACCGCTATTACAGAGCTGGGGACAGCATATAGCTGGGTCGAACTTGCTGATGGCACTCGTAGAAAGATGACCAAGGAGGAAAGGGAAAACCCAACGCTCCTGCCGAAAGGGACGCGAATTTTCAGGCTGGACAACCTCCAAAGCCAGAGCATGGGGAGGGAAAAGGGCGAAGGAGCTGCCTGTTGGTTTGCAGTCGAGTTTGCCGGTCGGGAGTGGTTTCCTGGCCTTCGGAGCCGGTGGAAAACCAACGAAGATGGCATGGCGGCCCTACTGAAGAACAATCGCTTGGAGTGCACGGACTCTGGTCTCTATTACGTACGTTATATTGACGACTTTCCTGCAATCCCGATCAACGACATATGGCCTGATACTGTCATCGCCGGGTTTGCTTCGGAGAAATCCTATGTAGTGGAGACCAGCACCAAGGTCGTCCAACGGTGCATTCTTATGGCCACAGACCCTGGCGACCTCATTTTTGATCCGACCTGCGGCAGTGGCACTACAGCCTACGTAGCGGAGGGGTGGGGTCGCCGGTGGATCACCTGCGATGTCTCACGCGTTCCACTGGCGTTGGCTCGACAGAGGTTGCTGACTGCCACCTTTGACTGGTACGCGTTAAGCGACTCCTCGCGGGGGCCGGCCGGTGGCTTTGTGTACAACCGCAAGCAGAACTCCAAGGGCGAGGAAATCGGCGGAATCATCCCACACGTTACGTTGAAGAGTATCGCGAATAATGAGCCGCCAGCCGAAGAGGTACTGGTTGACCGGCCAGATCGCGATAACAAGATTACGCGGGTCTGTGGGCCGTTCTGCTTCGAGGCCACAATTCCCACTCCGGTAGACTGGGAAGGCGACGGTATCGAAGACAGCAAGGCCGGTGCCGGCGAGCAGCACGCCGACTTCGTCAGCCGGATGCTGGAGGTTTTACGGAAGAGCCCGATCCTGCACATCGGCGGCGGCAAGACGGTGATGTTCCGGAGCATCCGGCAGCCCGCCAAGACATTATCGCTGTCGGCCGAGGCGATGGTCGATGCGACGGCGCCAGGTCAGAAGCCCACGCTGAGCGATGCCTACCAGGAAGCCCTGGAGAAGGATGGCAAGAGCCTGCCGTTGAGCGGCAAGGCAGTGGCGATCGTCTTTGGGCCGGAGAATGGGGCGGTCAGTGAGACGCTGGTGTATGAGGCTGCCCGCGAGGCCTACGCCAAGGGCTATACGCACCTGTACGTCATCGGTTTCGCCATTCAGCCCAACGCTCGCAAGCTGGTGGACAGTAGTGAGGCGGCCGTTGGCGTGGCGGCCACGTACGTGCAGGCCACGCCCGACCTGATGATGGGCGACTTACTGAAGAACATGCGGTCCAGCCAGATCTTCAGCATCTGCGGCCTGCCGGAAATCGAGGTGCGGAAGCTCAAACCCGGCAAGGATGAGCCCAAGGGCGCGCCAGCCCGGTACGAGGTGGAACTGCTGGGCATGGACACCTTCGACCCGATCACGATGAAGGCCGAGCACCGCGATGGCAACGATGTGCCCGCCTGGCTGCTGGATAGCGACTACAACGGCCTGTGCTTCCACGTCACCCAGGCCTTCTTCCCCCGTACCGGGGCATGGGAAAGCCTCAAGAAGGAGCTGCGCAGCACCTACGACGAGGCCGTATGGGACCACCTGGCCGGAACAGTCAGCGCGCCATTTGAACTCGGCGAGCATGGGCAGATCGCCGTGAAAGTTATCGACGACCGGGGCAATGAATTGCTCGTGGTCAAGAACGTGGGCAAGGGGGGTTAGCCCATGACGCAATACGAAGTTCCAGAGCCGATCATCAATTCGCCGTTTGCCGAACCGGCGCAGCACTGGTACATCCGCCAGGGCGAGGAGCCGGAACTGCGCGCCGGGCGTAGGCCGGGGATCGTCTATCCGCCCCGCGACCAGACCAATAGCTGGGACCTGGGCGACGGCATCCTGCGGCTCTCGGATGAATACCGCCCTGGCTACGAGATGGTGCTGGTGAACCTGGTCCGCCAGCGGATCAACGCCTGGCGCCAGGCGGGCTGGCCGGGCGTAACGCGGACCACGCTGGAACTGCTCCAGTATTGGCGGCGGGATGGGCGGGACCTGAAGAAGCGGCTGTTCTTCGCCCAGCTTGAGGCGGCCGAGACGGTCATCTTTCTGAACGAAGCGCGGGCGGATTTCCGGCAGGGGATTGCCGTGCCGATGGATGAGCCCAGCGACCAGCAGAAGGCCGATGGCATTCGGGCATTCCGACGGTACGCCTGCAAGATGGCCACTGGCGGCGGCAAGACGACCGTGATGGGGATGCTGGCGGCCTGGAGCATCCTGAACAAGGTCAACGACCGCAGCGATGGGCGGTTCAGCGATGTGGTGCTGGTGGTCTGCCCGAACATCACCATCAAGAACCGTCTGCAGGAACTGGACCCCAACAACGGCGATGCCAGCCTGTACCACACGCGCGACCTGGTGCCGGGGCACCTGATGTCGGCGCTGACGCAGGGGCGGGTGCTCGTGACCAACTGGCATGTTTTTGAACTCCAATCGCCGGGCAACGGCAATGCGGCCCGCGTGTCGAAGGTCGGCCGACCGGTCGAGACGATCGAGACGGTCATCATCGGCGCCAAGAGCACTACGGCCCGTGGCAATCGCTACCTGACGCAGGAAGCCTTCGACGCCCTGGTGGCCAAGGGCGAACTGGAGGTCGTGCCTGGCAGCGAAGAACTGGACGAAACTGGAACGCTCAAGAAGATCCGCGTTCGTTCCCTGCGGTACGTGGAGAGCGACACGCGGTGGATCGAACGCGTGATCGGCCGAGAGGTGGGCGGCAAGCAGAACATCCTGGTCATGAACGATGAGGCCCACCACGCCTACCGCATCCGGCGGGAGGAGGAGCAGGACCAGCCCAGCCTGCTTGATGAAGAGGAGGATGCCGAGGAGTACTTCCAGGAGGCCACCATCTGGGTGGACGGCCTGGACCGCATCCACAAGCTGCGGGGGATCAACTTCTGCGTGGACCTGTCGGCCACGCCGTACTTCCTGGGACGGGTGGGGCAGGACACGAACAAGCCGTTCCCCTGGGTGGTGAGCGACTTTGGCCTGATCGACGCGATTGAATCCGGGCTGGTCAAGATTCCACAGCTTGCCGTGCGGGACACTACCGGCGCTAGCATTCCCGGCTACTTCAACATCTGGGACTGGATTCTGCCGCAGTTGACCGCGGCCGAGCGCGGCGGCCGGCGCGGCGTGCCCAAGCCCGAGGCCATTCTGAAGTACGCCCATCACCCCATCGCGATGCTGGGCAGCCTGTGGGAGCAGGAATTTGCCGAGTGGGAAAAGGACGGCGAGCCCCGCCGACCGGTGTTCATCCTGGTCTGCAAGAACACCCAGATATCCAAGGTGGTGTACGAGTGGCTGGCGGATGGCGTTTGCCCGACGGGCATTCCCCCGGCGAACCTGCCGCTGGCCAGCAACACCGACGGGCAAATCAACACGATCCGCGTGGACACCAAGGTGGTCCACGAGACCGACACCGACGGCGCCAAGGGCGATGAGACCCGCTGGATGCGTCTGACGCTGGACACGGTGGGCAAGCAGGCCTGGCCAGCCGATCAGCAGGGCAGGCCGATCTATCCCGAAGGTTTTGAGGAGTTGGCGAAGAAGATGGATCGGCCGCTATCGCCGCCGGGCCGCGATGTGCGGTGCATCATCAGCGTGGGCATGCTGACCGAGGGTTGGGATTGCAGCACGGTAACGCACATCATCGGCTTGCGGCCGTTCATGTCGCAGCTCCTGTGCGAGCAGGTGGTCGGTCGAGGCCTGCGTCGGGCCAGCTATGACGTGGGCGATGGGGATAAGTTCGGCGAGGAAGTCGCCAAGGTCTTCGGCGTGCCCTTCGAGGTGATCCCGTTCAAGGCCAACCCCGGCGGCGGGGGGACGCCGCCGCCCAAGCGATGGCATGTGCATGCCTTGCCCAACAAGGTCCAGTTCCGGATCACGTTCCCCCGGATCGAGGGTTACACGCAGGCCATCCGCGACCGCGTGACTGTGGACTGGGCCAACGTGCCGCCGCTCTTCATCGACCCCGGCCAGATTCCGCCGGAGGTCGAGGTTAAGGCCCTGTCGGTCAGCAATGAAGGCCGCCTGTCGCTGAACGGCCCGGGGCGGTTGGATGAAGTCACGCTTCGGGAGTTTCGTTCCCAGCGACGGCTACAGGAACTGGTTTTTGAGCTAGCTGCAGGGCTGACGCGGCAGTACGTCAGCCAGGAGGGCTGCCAGGTGCCTGCGCACCGGCTGTTTCCCCAGGTGGCGGCCATCGTTCAGAAGTACGTTCAGGAAAAGGTGCGGGTGCAGGCCCCGGCCGATGTGAAGGATTTGTTCCTGGCGCCATACTACGGCTGGCTGGTCGAAAGGCTAGCCGAGGCCATCCGCCCCGATACCGCGACCGGAGAGGCGCCGGAACTGCCCATCTATGAGATGCACCGTGGGCCGGGCAAGACGGACGATGTGGATTACTGGACCAGGCGAGAGCCGCGCGAGGCGATCCGCTGCCATTTGAACTACGTTGTGCCGGACACCGAGAAGTGGGAGCAGTCGGCCGCCTTCTACATCGACAGACACCCCGCCACGGCGGCTTTCGTCAAGAATGCCGGTTTGGGCTTCGCCATCCCGTACTTCCACAACGGCCAGATGCACGATTACGAGCCGGACTTTGTCGTGCGCCTCAACGGCAATGGCAACGGCGCTGATGCCTATCTGATCATCGAGACCAAGGGGTTTGACCCGTTGCGGGATATCAAGAAGGCCGCTGCAGAGCGATGGGTGGCTGCGGTGAATGCCGACGGACATTACGGATTCTGGCGATTTGCGCTTGCGAATCGACCAGAGGAAGTGCGTGGCATCTTGGAGGATGCCCCGTAGGACGTGGACGTGTTTGAGTAACATCATTGAGGCATCGAGCTTGGGCTACGCGCGCGACAGAATAAAGATTGCAGTAGAAACACTTTTTAAGATGGCCACGACCTTTGGGGCTGTGGTGGTCCACCGACTTTCGGCCCACACAGATCCCAAACTGGTTCGGCGCGGCCACCGTGAATCAGCACGGATTCGATGTTTTCTTGCCTTAAGTAGGCCATGCTGCGGGCAATGATCGTAAGTGCCGCAGGATCAACCGGGACGGAGTTTTCGGGAGGCACAGCCACCCAACCCTCGTGCCGCTGGCTGGCAATGTAGGCCTCGGCAGCCGCGCGCTGGGCATCCAGGCTGTTGAACTCCTGCTCCAGCCCTTCCTCGTGGCTTTTCCGCGTGTAGATGGCACAGCGGATGGTCTTCTTTTCTGTCGTGGCCTGGATCATGATGCTTCCCTCACCGGCTTGGCCGTCCGCAGCCCGAAGAACTGCGGGCCGCTCCACTGCGCGCCTGTGATGGCCTTAGCGATGGCCGAGAGCGACTTGTAGCGCCGGCCGTTATACTCGAAACCGCCCTCTGTGGCCGTTACCTCGTGGCGCTGGCCGTTCAGCGGAGCAGATGATCTCACGGCAAAAAAGCGGTAGCTGTTTTTCCTGGCGCTACCCGGCATCCCCCCATGCCGTACCGGCATCGACCCCGATTTGCAACGGATTGCCCGGCAGGTGATGTCCCAACGTGGGCTGCTCACCGGCGACCAGCCGGATGATATCGCCATGCACTACCACTTTGAGCGACCCTACTTCATCCTTGCCTCCCGGCACCAACGTACTGGTCATTCACGCCCCGCCCCTTTGGACACCCTGAGGGCGATAGTCAGGAGAAGGCCGGAACCCGCTAGCGACGCCCCGGCGGCGATCATCGCCGCCCAATTCGCTCCCAGGTACGGCGTCAGACCGATGAACAGGGAGGTGATCATCAAACCCATCGCGCCCAGCAGCAAGACCAAGGCCCCCACCAGCAGGAAGGCCGTCAGGCAGTTTCTCCTTGCTGTCCTCTCGACGGCCGACAGGACACAGGCCGAGCCTATCCTGGCGGCGGTACCCAACAACAGAATGATGTTCTCGAGAATCCTCATCGCCGATGCCCCTTCATCAGTGCGCCCAGGATCACGCCGACGCCCAACGCCGCCAGCAGGCTGGCGAAAGGGCGATCCTCGATCTTCGCGGCGCAACTCTTCAAGCCGTCACGGTACCTACGCCCGATGGCGTCGGCGGCATCGCGGACCTGCTCGAACCCATGGGCCGCCGATTCGCGTACGGAGTCCCTGGCGTCATCAGCGCGCGAGCCGACCTTTGCCTTGATGGCAGCAATGATGTCCTTCACGTCAGCCCGCAGATCCTTAACGTCCTTCATCAATGTTTCCACCGCCTTTTCATAGTCACTGCTCATGTTCTCTCCTTCAGATGATAGTGACGATCAGTAACCGTCATGCGCTTCCCAATGCACTTGGGCTCGATTCGGGGTGGCCCCAGTTCCGGGATCAAGAAAGCCGGATGGCCGGTTGATCCCCGGTGGCCTTTCCGGCCACCATGAATGGCTGGGCCAGATGGTCGATGCGCTGCTGCGCATCCCCCAGGTTGATGACCAGTTGTCCTTGTGCCGTCAGGGCCAGCCGGCTTTTCGTCGGCGCCAGTTCACCGCGGAAGGCCCACAGACCGACGATGATCCGCAGGTCCGCGTGCTTCTCGCGCAGCCGCTTGCACAGGTACCGGGCCCGCGCCACGGACCCCGGCGGCACAGCCGACACGCAAACCACATGTGCCTGCCGCTGCTCGACCATGGCCAACGCCTCGCCCACCAGCGAACGGGCCGAGGACACGGCCGCACAGTATCCACGACCTTCCAGCAGTTGTGCGAGCATCAGGCCGGCGATTTCGTCGGCCTCTTCGCCGGCCGGCAGAACCAGCACATTGACAGTGCAGCCCGCCGGGACCTGGACGCGCACGACAGGCGGCTGTGGCGGCTTGCCGGAGGGCTCCGGCGGGGGTCCTCCCGCCTTCGGGTCGCTGGGCGTCTGGAGCTGTGCGGGCTCCTCGACCACCGGGCCACCTGGCAGCCGCTGTTGTTCGCCCTGTTCTTCAACGATGACTCGAAGGCTCTGATGAATGAAACGCTGCCGCCGGTGGTCAAGTTTGCCGCGGTTGCTGTCGTAGGTGGACATTGTCAGAACGGGTATGAGCACCTCCTCATATAGCGCCTCCACCGAACGCTCTTTGACGTACTCTTGCGCTAGTTCAACGGCTTCCTCCTGGTCCAGCGCCAGGAGCCGCTGATAAATCCGCTCCGGCGGCCCCAGGACCGGCTCATCGCCCAGCAGAATGTCCAGAAACTTCAGTTGCGGGACGTATTTCCCCATCACCACGAGCAGTACCGTCAGCGGCATCGAAAGCAGCAGCCCGATCGGCCCCCACACCGCGGTCCAGAAGACGGCCGAGACCAGAATGGCCAGTGCGGAGATGCCTGTGCTGGACCTGTAAAGCAGCGGCTCGATGAACTGGCTGACGAAGATCTCCAGCCCGACGAACATCGCCATGGCGGCCAGAAAGATGCTGTTGTTGTGGAAAAGACCGAACGCGATCGCCAACGGGAAGGCCGCTCCGATCACCGGCCCGACATACGGAACAAAACGCAGCGCCCCGCACAGGAGCGCCCACAGCAGCACGTTAGGGAAGCCCCCCTCGGCCCCACCCAGCGTGAGGCCGATGACCCACAGCCCCATCGCTACCGTCAGCCCATAGGCGGCGTTGATGAACAACTGCGTCAGCAGGTAGCGGCTGATACGGGCGGCGGCGTCATCGACGGCCTGGGTAGAAAAGTTGACCCGCCCGCCGCTGGCAAGGCGGATCATGCGGTCGCGCAGGTCCTCACGCTTGAGCAGCATGAAGATGGCAAACACGATCACCAGACCGGCGGTGGCCAAAGGGCGCAGCGTCTGCAGGAGGATACCCGTAACGTTGTTTTCGCCCAAAAGGGACTCGGGGTAGTTCCGGACCGGAAGCGGGTTTTGAGGGCTCACCTGCGGCAAGGCGGGCGCGCCCGGGTGAGAGAAGGGCGCCTGCGGTGCCGGCGCGGCGCCCAGCGTCGATGGACCCGTTGTGGGTTGAGTGCTCGACGAACCCGCCACCTCCCGGACCGTCTTCTCGATGTTTCGCGTAGCCTTGCCGAACTTGCCGGATAAGCCGCGCAGGTCGGCGACTTTCCGCTGTATATCCGCACGGACGTCCGGCAGTTTGTTAGCCATATTAACGAACTGGGCCTCCAGCACCCAGCCCAACAGACCCACCACGNNCCGAGGCGCCACTTCTCCAGCAGGCTGGCCAGCGGGTTCAGCAGGAATGCCAGCAGCACGGCCAGCGCCAGGGGAATGAGTACATCACGCGCATAGTACAGCGATGCCACCACCACACAGGCGGCCGCTATCGCGACGACCGGCGACGACTTCATCGAGCGAGTAATCTTCCGCATCAGGAACCCATTTCCGCCAGATATTCTTCAGCGAGTTGTCGCTGCCACATACTCCGTCCGCGTGGATTTATGCAGCATGTACTGTAAATCACCCGTAAGCCTCATCACTTGATGACGGCGACAGGAACGGGCCAGCGTCGCTGCATAATCCAAGGCGCGATGTACTTGACCGCAAAGGCTGCGCTGGTGTCCGCAAAATGCGAGGCGTCCGAAGCGCTGACCATGCTGGGGGTTACCTTGACTTCGTACAGTTTGAGGGGACTGGCCTTGAATCCCGTGCGCCCGGCGGAGTCGCCATGCCCGCCGTCTAGGTTTCCCATTACCGCTGTCCCCACACCCAGCGCCGCTACGTCCTCACTATTGCGGAAGTTGACGATCCCCTGCGTGGACTTGCCCAGGGCTACCGTGAGGTCGTAGTCCGCCGACAAACTGGCATCCAGAAGAATCACTCCTGTGACCGGCGTTGCGCCGGACTCGGCCAAGGCTTCCAGGACAAAGATCGCCACGGCAGATCCGCCGCTCTGGCCAATCAGGTGCACCGTACGGCCAGGATATACCCGCTGGTACTCGCAAATATCCTCGGCAATCTTCCTGCCCCAGTCGCGCCCCGCATCGGTGCCCATCTCGTTGACGGCCAACTTGACGCCCGGGATCTGCGAACCCCACAGATGGATTTCGATCGCACTGCGCACACCCGCGCGTCGAAGACCCTGACGGATCGCAGTGTAGTGGTCATCCATGCCCTGGATTCCAGGCAGGATGTAGATGATTCCTTTGGCCTTCATGGCGGGAGTCGTAGAGCTGGCGTTCAAAGACTGGGGCGACTCTTGCCACCACCTGAAACCACAGCCTGCCGTTAGAGACAGCGGCAATAGCATCAGACCAAGAAGATATCGCCTCATCTCTGGTGTTCTCCTAAACACTTCTCGTGCGGCCTGCAAACACCGCCACAAGCAGTCCGAAATGCTCGCTGCGGCCGTTCAAGGCTCAGGTGCTGTTGTGCTCATCTTCGGTCTTGTCTCGCCCGCCACGCACAGTGGCGGCGGAACCGGAACTTGTCCTATTTCCTCGGAGGCTCGGGCTTGTCCGGCTTCTCATCAGGTGCCCTCGAACGATCAGGCGCATCTGCCTTTGAGGACCTGGGCTTGACGGTCGTATCGGGCTTCGGCTGCTCCGGCCTGGGCGGCGGCGTCAGTTCCTTGTCGCGAGGCGCTTCCCGGACCGTAATGGGCGACTTGGGAATCTTCACCTTCTGTGCCTGAACATCCTGTCCGGCAGGATGCTCCTTGGCAACAGCGCCCCGGTCGGGCGTCCGGGGCTGTTCGGCCGGCGTTGCTGTCTTGGTGGGCTCCTTCGGTAATTCCTTCGAGGGCGTGTGCGCGGGTTCCTTAGGCGTGACGACTTCCCTGGGTTCTTTAGGCGTCACGACTTGGCCGGGTTCCCCGGGCGTTGCGACTTCCTTTGGTTCGGGACCGGCCTTGGGCGCGGCCGACGGCGATTCCCACTGCGCTCGCTTGTCCTTGTAGGCATGCACGTCCTTGGCGCGGCTGACCGCTGCCTCGCGGGTCTTGGCATCCAGCGTGTCAAACTTGAACGGCGTAGTCTTCTCTGAGACGACTTCCTTCATGGGCCGGGCCATTTGCACCTGTTTTCGTTCCTTCTCGGGCAGGCGGGCCACCTGAGCCTTCATGGCTTCGTAGGTCCTGGCCGGCCGCACTGCTTTGTCATCGCGTCGGTGCTCGTACTCCACGCGCTGGTTCTCAACCCAATTGTGGTCGTCGCGATGTCTCCATTGTTCGTGGACATAGATCGGGTCGTACCAGTCGTGACGCGTGCGAGCCTCATACCACGGATGGAAGCCTTCCCCTGAGTACTCGGATCCGTAGTAGTCGCCGAAGTAGTAATGGTGTCGCTCCGGCGAGATGAACAGGTTGAGCGTCAGGGCGCCCAGATCCAGGGCGAACTCGGGAGAATATCTGAAGTCCCCGCGGCCGTACAGGCTGGGGGGGCAATAGACCGGCAAAAACGCCACGCCTCGATTATTGAGTGGATAGTCCCAGTAGCCCTCCACGTAGACCCATCCGCGCGGCGTGGATACGTAATACGCCGGCTCCCAAACCCAATTGGGGCGAGCCTGCTCCCAGAATCCCGGCCGCCAGGCGTATCGGCCTTCCTGGCGGACCCAGCAGCCCGGTATCCAGATGCTGTCGAGTGAACCTGCGCCTTGCGGGCCTTCTTCCAGGGTTGCCGGCGGCGCTGGGAGGTACTCGATCTCCTCTGTGTCGGCCGTAGTCCAGAACCCCGCGACCCATTGGTAGCCGCCCCCGCCCTGGGCCCAGTACCCGGGAACCCAACTGGTGTTGGGCGGCACCGCTCGCCAGCACCCGGAGACCCAGATGAAGTCGGTTCGATCGGTATCCCAACTCCAGTACCCCGGGATCCAGGCGATGTGGTTGCCCTCGGGCTTCTGGTCCGGAGGTATCTCCTCGATGGGCCCCGGCGGCCTACGATTGATCGTGAACCCCGCGCCCTCGTCAAATGTGATAGGTTGGGCGAAAGCCTCATGAACCGGGCCGCGTGTCAGGACCTCCACTCCCTCCGGAGGTGGCGGCTGACCATCGCCGACATGGACGTGAACACCTCCCGCGTCAACATTCACTTGAGCAGCGGCCTGGTCCGGCCTGTACCCACATACGACGAATAAGGACATGCCGATGATGGCTAATGTGACACGATGGTGAATCATAAGGCGTTCTCCTCAATGCGGTAGTCTTCCGTACGTCCGAGGCAGTCCTATGGCGCCAGCCGTCGCCCCTGGATCAGACGAACCAGCAATACAATCAGCGCGACCACGAGCAGGATGTGAATAAACCCGCCGAGTGTGTAGGACGTGATCATTCCCAGCAACCACAACACCACGAGGATTATTACGAAGGTCCAAAGCATGTTTTACGCTCCTCTCTCTCGTTAGTTCCGCTCCCAAAAGACTGCACCGTTCATCGCCTGAGGGCGATCCGGCGACGGCACGTCTACACAATCTGCCTGGCTGTGCCGAAACAGCCGCTACAGCTGCTACTCCTAGCCGTGTCCGCCCTCGTGGCCGGAATCCTGGCCGTGATCCTCATGCCGCTCATAGCGTGCGTTATCTCGATCACCATGGAAGCGATCGCTGTGATCACGGCCACAGCCGGCCAAACCCAGGAGCATGGTCACAACCAGCGACACCACGACGATCCCGCTTGCCTTCAGATGTCTCATGTCCAACTCCTTGCCCTGCTGGGCGACTATGGGACGACGACCTTCACGGTGATTTCCGTCGAGGTCGGCTCTCCGGTTTCTGGCGTGCCCTTCACAAAGATCTTGTATTCGCCCAAGCTGGTGTCCCTGGGAGCGGTAATACGAAGGGTCACATCAGGTTTCTCGTTCCCTCTGACAACGGCGTGGGTCGGTTCGACGCTGATACCCTTGGAGGCCCTGATGTCCAACGTGACGTCCCGCTTGAAGAACTCCCCCCGGTTCAGCGAGATGTTTACGCTTTCGGTGTCACCCTGCTTGATCTTCGTGTCGAAGGTCGGGATACCGATCGTGAAACCCTCGCCACCGGACATGCCACCGCCACGGGGGCTCTGGCAGCCCACTGTGACCATTAAGGACAACGCCATCACGACTGCTAATGCGGTCTTCATCTGTTCTTCCTTTTTGAAAAACGCCTCACTCAGAAATCACCGTCGCCTATTGAGCGACGGCGGCAGCGTCACTTGGCGCTGACGGTAATCTTGAATTCCACTTCCGCGGGCGCGCCTTGATCCGGCGTGCCTCTCAGCATCACCTTCGCCTCGCCCAGGGGGGCATCTGTCGCGGCCGTGATCGTCAGTTGCACGTCGCCCTTATCGCCGGGCTTCACCGTCGTGCTGGCGGGCTCAACCTTCAGGCCGGTGGGAGCTTTCACTTCCAGCTTGACGGACTGCTTGAATCCCGCGCCGCGTTCCACCGACACGCGCACGGTTTGAACCTCGCCCTGTTTCACCTCCGCGCCGATGGCTGGTACGACGACCTTGAACGTGTCGTTCCCAGCCCCGCCCCCCGGCTCACTCTTCTTGCAGCCGACTAGAGCCACCATCGCGATCAACCCTACAGCCAATGTCATCTTCATCTTGCTGCTCCTTTGATTTCACATGGACAAGCGGCGCAACCGCCATTCAGGGCTGGTTGTGTTCCGCATTATCACTGGGGTGCTCTACGACGATGCCGTGGTCGCCGCCGACCTTGACCTCGGTTCCGGAATCCGATCGATTCACGACGACGCCATGGCCGCCGCCGACGCTTGTGGTTCGCTCTTTCCCCGGCCCTCGGTCTGAACCGCCACATCCCACCGGTATCTCCGCCGCCAGGACCATCAGGAGCAGGCCCAGTACCCGTTTGCTGATCGTTCTCATGAGTAGACCTTTCCGTTTTAAAATGCTGGTTCCATTGTCAGCCAGCTTCCTGATTGGCGGATAGGCCAGGGCATTACCCCTTCCGCGATGCAGCCACGACCACGAGGATCCCAGCGACCAGCGCCACAACGCCCGCCGCGGCCGGGATGGGGATGGTCTTGTGCTTATCGGCGGTGACCTGCAAGGCACCCAGGTCGACGACCTTTTCGCGCGTCGTATAACTGATGCCCTGAAAGACCAGGCCGGCCACGCCCAGCAGTATGAGAACAAGGCCAATCACCATCGTTGGTTTCATTCTGTACCCGTCCCTTTCAGTCCATCCTGCATGGAGAGGCCTTCCCGTGCCACCGGAGAACAAAAAAAGCCGACGTGGCCCGGCACCCTGAGAGGGTGTCAAGCCACGTCTACTTAGTAACTATCTCAAAAGAGTCAATCGGTGCTGACGGCGATACCAGAGAAGGCCGCAACACAGTTGAATCAGTCCCAGGTAATTGCATGACTTCTTGGCATAACGAACCAGAATCGCACGGCACTTGCTCATCCAGCCCAGCGTCCGCTCGACCACCCAGCGGCGGGCCGGATGCCGCTTGCGACGCGTCTCGTCGAACTTTTCTTCGCCGATCCGGCGAATATGCGGCTCGTAGTTTTCTTCAGCTACCGTCGTGTGCCCAGTCGGATTGTCGTAGCCTTTGTCCAGGCACAGGTGCTGTGGGGAATCCTCCGTCGGCTCAGGCCGGTCCACCACGATCGCCTCGATCGTTTGCTTCAGCAGCTTCGTGTCGTGAACGTTCGCCCCGGCCACCACGACGCCCAGCGGGCCGCCGTCAGCCTCCACGATCACACTGCGCTGGGTGCCATTTTTCGCACGATCCGTGGGGTTGGGGCCGACAAGGTCCCCCCCAAACGCGCCTTGCCCATCGCCCCGTCGGCACTCTGCCATTGCCAGTCCACACCGCCGAGTTCCTCGCAACTCTCGATCAGCGCCGCCCAGATCCGCTCCAGCACGCCCTTCTTGATCCATCGCTGGAACGTGCGATGCACGGAAGAGTCGTCGCCAAACGACTTGGGCAGATGGTTCCATTGGCAGCCGCTGCGCATCTGGTAGATGATGCCGTTGAGCGCCGCTCGCGGGTCGATGCGATCCCGTCCCGTCCAACTGGACGGGTCCAACTCGGTCAGAATGGGCTGAATCGTCTTCCACAGTTCGTCATCAACTTCCCAAATGGTGGGAAGCCGCTTCACCTTACGTTTCTGTCTGGCCATCCGTGGCTCCTTGAAAGAGGGTCCTACGGATGTCTATCGGCCAAAACTAGGCTTTTGAGATAGTTACTTACTCGTCAACGGGCCTCCCGGCCAAGCCGGATTGCCCTTCATCTAGTCGTCCGACCCGGAGCCACTGCGCGCTCCGAAATCCTGATAATAACAGCACGAGGTGAGTCAGACAAGGCCATTCTGCAAATCACGCCGCAATTCTGGTATCATGGCGACTCTATTTGGCTGCTGAGCTGCTGCTCTGACAGGTCTCCCGCTTGTCTCTGCTTGACGAACCGCCATTGTTGCGGTTCCATAATGTCACATGGGATACGCACTTGCAAATCGCGATTGGCGGACGCTTCGTTGCGCGTCTCGACGGCTTTTGTACACAGTCTTGGGCCCGCACATTTATCGAACAACCACGGGACTTTGACCGCACGAAATGGCTTGGTAAGCTCTGGTCGCGAGGCCGGAATGCTACGACAAAGGCATGCTGCGGGCGATGATCGTAAGTGCGGCTGAATCAACAAGGACGGAGTTTTCGGGAGGCATAGCGAACGCGGATCGTTACGCAGCTAGACATTGGGCGGCCGCGCATGCAAACGAGCGGCCTGGAAAGAGCTGCCCGCTTGCGTCTAATCTCGTTATGCCTTAGGGCTCGACTACTTCCGTCTCCGCCTCATCAGCGCCAGTCCGCCCAGGACCAGCAGCAACATCGTCGCGGGTTCGGGCGTCGGAGCCACCGTCAATCCCCGAACGAGCACGTCATCGCCCGGGGCGCCTATGAGGCCGATCAGGGTAACGAAGCCGTTGCTAAGGTTCACCTGGTACAGATTCGCCGCAGGGTCCGATGAGGCGGCTGGCGATGCCAGGTAGGCAAGCCCCGAGTCGTCGCTGATGTCAAAACCATTATTGCGCGAACAGTCGATCCCCAGGGGGCCGATCGTCGTGGCCGTCCCCGTCACCGGGTTGATAGTCACCAGCGTGTTCGCCAGCGAGTCGATCCCATACAGGACCCCGCTGCCGGATGCGTACGCCAGCGCACTGATGTGCGATGCCTGCGGCAACGAAGGATTCGCGATGGCCGTCCCGGTGGCTCGGGAGATGGTCAAGCTCTGTCCCAGGTCGCTGATCACCACCGCCCCAGACGGGATGTTATCGAACCCGAAGGCCGTACCGTTCAAGGTCGGCAAGAACTGCCCCGAGCCAACCGCCGTGGCCTGCCCCGTGTCAGTGCTGATCGTGTAGAGGCGGCTGGAGTCGCCCAGCCCGTACAGCGTGCCCGTCGACGAGTAGTCCAGGCCCACAATCTTCTCGGATGACTGAAGCCCGGTGATCGGGCGGGACGCCAGGAACGACCCGGGAGCTGTGCTTTCCATGCTGATCAGGTAGTTGTCCTCCGACACGCCGTAGAGGACTGCCGCGGAGGACTCCCCAGGATGAACGCAGACCATGGCAACCACAACGACCACGAGAGCGCAGCCATGAGCTTTCACTGTTGCTCCTCCTTTCAGAGCAAGATGTTGAACTGCATCTCAGAGCCGGCGTTTGAGCAACGGGCACGCGCCGACCGAATGAGCTTCACCGGCATAAACAAGGCCTGCCATGCGCAACGGGAAATGAGCGACATTAGTTTACCACGTTTCCCCAGTTCGTCAAGATGAAAACCTCACTGACTGCATGGAGGACCCGGCAGGCCTACAGGTTCCATCCGTCTCGGCGTAGCCAGGATAAAACCTGAAACCCCTGCTGTTTCGCAGAGCATCCGGGAACAAGTGTCCTGCCGAACAGGTCTGACGCCATGCGCACCCCTTGGCAGCTCGCCATCCCCCTGACCTCCGGGTTTCGACCCCGGACCCTGAAGTCACAGGCAAACACAACGGGCGGCTCCGAAGGCAGCCGCATGATCGTTGGTTCGAATTGCCCAGGAAGACTACTTCCGCCGCTTTCGTGGTGCGGCCAGGCCGGCAAGGGCCAGCAGGCCCAGGCTGGCCGGTTCGGGGACCATATCCACCGCCACATACTGGTTGGAATGGGTCACGCCGACGATCGACATCGACAGGTACTTGATCGTCGAGGCGTCCTTGCCGGATGTATTGGGATCAAAGGTGAACGTCTCCGAGGTCCAGCTTCCATCCGCCACGCCCGTGAAATTAACGGATTTGTACGCGGGGTTGATCCAGTTGATGGTTCTGCTCCAGTTATCCCCGAGGGTCAGGATGGGCGTGGGCTGCGCGCCGGAAGTCCATCCAAAGACGTTGACCTGGAGATTCGCCGTCGACACCGGGGCCGAATTCGGTTCGAGATCGCCACGATTGGCATAAACCGTTACCAAGAAGACCGTTCCGGTGGCCACGTTGATGGGAACCGCATTATACACCAGCTTGAAATCGTAGTTGGCCGTCGTGCCGGGGTCACTCAGACCCGTGAAATACGCGCCGGACGGCGCCGATAGCGTCGCCGTGCTGTGGGTCGGATCCGCCGGGTCGATGCTGGGGTCAAGTGACATGCTCGTGGCATACACGGTGCTGGGCAGCATCACGTTCCACCCGCTCAGCGTGCCCTGCTCGAATCCCGCGTTGGCGAAAACGTCCTGCACGTCGATGATCGTAGCTCCAGCGGTTCCGACTGTTAGGAATAGGACCAACCCTGCCATGATTCCCCATTTTGCCGATTGCATATTTCAATCCCTCTTTTTGTTCGCGGCGAGTTTTCGCCGTCGGGAAGGACTCGCTTCCCATTTGCCTTCAAGCCCAGCCGACGCTTAGGAAACAAACTCTATTCCGACGACCGCAACATGAGCATTGCGGCCAAAACTTTCCATACCAACTGCGCACATAGCGCATCCGTTGAGCGTGGGACAGTGGCCTGAGCCGGCCAGGAAAATCAGCGGTTGGGCGGTAGCGCCTACTTCACTTCACACCCACTGCCGAACGCAAATCCGTCGAAACGCGAGGAGCAGGATAAGTACGGGAGCAAAACGCACCCTGCCTTCGCAACTCCTAAATCTATCACGGTTTCGTTTTACCACAAGGCGTCAATCACAATGTCATCCATGGCGACGATACGACGTTTTCCGGCACTCAGTACGACTGCCCACAACGCAAGGAACTGTTTGCTCCTTGAGCTTTGGTCCGCGCACAACAGGCGCCCCGGATATCTCGGCGACCCTCAGGCTTTCGACCCGGGAGGTCGTTCGCGCCTTGCCCAGTTTAGCCGCGCTGTGCGCCCCCCCTGCGCAACGGCCTGAACCCGCCGTAACTCCTGGCGAAGTAATTACTCTTTCTCGCCGTTTTGTCGTCCCGCCGCTGTTTTTTCCACACTTTCTGCGCGCGTATACTACGCGCTTCTGGCGCTATTGAATGCAATGAATGCAATGAATCTTAACAATTCTCCCGAATCCCCTTGAGCCGACTGGGTGGAGGAGTTCTTCCACCGGTTGACCGCGGCCACATTGTCCGCACATGAGCACTGGCTGGCGACCGGCTCCGACGCTCGCCGAGCCCACATGAGGCAGCTTGCAGATGCGGACGAGGTTCTGGCGCGAGCTCGCATCTGAAGGTATCAGGGCAGCTCGTCGGGTTCTGGCCCCGGAGGTCACGCCGCACGCCCCCTACCGTCTGGAAAGCATCGAGAGTAGATACTCTTTTTCGCGGACAACCTGCAGAAAACGCGCTGTTTACGAACTGGTCGGCGCGCGTAATTACGCCGGTCGAACGCAATGGGGTGAAATCCAGTGCAATCGTGTGCAATATTCCCTTGGCTTTCCCGCTAGAAGCTTGCCCCTTATACGCCAACGGGTTACGTGTCCGCGGCC
>PMYD01000121.1 GCA_003171335.1 Phycisphaerales bacterium | reverse complement strand
TCAGGTTTCGGGGAGCATTCCATCCCGATGGGGCGAATGACTCAAAAGTGGCACGCTACTTCTCCGATGTACAGCTCAAGGCTCGCTATTTGCGCCGCGCGTTAGAGCAATGAGGGGCAATTCCTGAGAGGTCCTGGGCATCGAGTTCTTCCCGGGACACTGCTAGAGTTATTAAGGATCGATTCAGGCACGGGGATACCGATGGCGGCCGCAGCGATGCGGCACGCCCTGCATTCATGCGAGCGATGGTGCTGGAACAGAATGCGGCCGTCGAAAGCTCGCCGCTGAAGCGGCGGGAACCGGCCGATCCGCACCCGGCCGCCGGCGAGGTGCGGCTGAAAGTAAGCTGCTGCGCCATCTGCCGAACGGACCTGCACATCATCGAGGGCGAGCTGCCGGCGGTGAAGCTGCCGGTGATTCCCGGCCACCAGTTCGTGGGCGTGGTGGATGAGATCGGCCAAGGCGCCACGCGATTTGCGCTGGGCAATCGCATAGGCGTCGCCTGGCTTCGGCACACCTGCGGGCAGTGCGAATACTGCCGCGGCGGCCGCGAAAACCTGTGCGAGTTTTCCCGCTACACCGGCTACCACGCCGATGGCGGCTATGCCACCTTGGCCGTCGTGCCGGCGGATTACGCGTACGCCATTCCCGACGCGCTGTCGGATGGGGAGTCAGCGCCACTCTTGTGCTCGGGCATCATCGGGTACGCCGCCTTGCGGCGCAGCAACCTGCCGCCGGGCGGCTCGCTGGCGATGTACGGCTTTGGCTCCAGCGCCCATATCGTGCTCCAGGTGGCCCGGCGCCGCGGCTGCCGCGTGTACGTGGTCACGCGTGCCAGCGCGCATCGGCAATTGGCCCGGGAGATGGGCGCGGACTGGGTGGGCGAAAAGCCCGACCAACTGCCGGAGAAGACCGACAGCGCGATCCTCTTCGCCCCCGTCGGCTCCCTCGTGCCGCCGGCCATGGAGCGCCTGAAGAAGGGCGGCACGCTGGCGATGGCGGGCATTTACTCCACGCCGATTCCCGAGCTGGACTATCAACGGCACGTGTTCTACGAGCGCGATCTCCGCTCCGTCACCGCCAACACCCGCGCGGACGGCGAGGGTTTGCTCGCCGAGGCCGCCGCCATTCCCATCCGGCCGCATGTCACGATGTACCCGCTGGAGCAGGCCAACCAGGCCTTAATGGACCTGAAGGCGGACCGGGTCAACGGCACCGCGGTGCTGGACTGCAGGCTGTAGGCTTTAGGCTGTAGGCTGTAGGAACTGCCGGAAAGATCTTTGACCGGCGGAAGAGCCCGAAGGGCGATTGACCATTAGCCACGGGCGCGAGCCCGTGGAAAGGAGGCCCCGATTATCTCTGGAGCCCTTCAGGGCGATTGAAGGCCAGAATTCTCGATAGCGCCGTACTTGCGCACCGGCAATGATGGTGGCGAGCCGTGGGAGCCTTCAATCGCCCTTCGGGCTCTGGCGCGAAGGGCACTCGTGTCCACGGGCTCGCGCCCGTGGCTAATGGTCATACGCCCTGCGGGCTGCGGAGCAAGTATGCAAGGCTTAGCTTTTCTACAGCCTAAAGCCTACAGCCTGCCTTATCCCTATCCCCGCCTGCCTCCTGAACGTAAAATACGCCCCATGGACGCCGACAGGCTGGATGTGGCCGGGAAGGTTGACGGCCGGGAAAGTCGACACGGGCCGTTGTTGCGCCCTGCCCACCCCATCCGGGCCGGCGCCTTCCTGAGCCTGTGCCTGCTGTGCTATGCGGCGGCCAGCGTTTTCCTGTACGACCTGGGTTCGGGGAGCTGGTTCGATTTTTCCCCCGAAGGCTACCAGCAGGCCATCGCCCAGACGTTCGGGTCGATGATGCTCCAGCCGCTGTCGATCTTTTCGCATCCGTGGCTGATCCTCATCCACGCACTGCTGCTGTCGGCCCTGATCGCCGTGCCGCTGATGGTGGCCTGCCTGTACCACTCGCGGTATTGCACGCTGTTCTTGCTATGCACCGGCGCGCTGGGCCACGCGCCGTTGCTGGCGCTGGTGCTGGCTGCCGGCTGCACGCTGGTGGCCGTGACGCCCCTGCGCCGGCGCAACCCCGCGCTGGCGGTGCTGCTGGGCATGGCGCCGGTGTGGGTGTACCTGGTCTTTTCCGCCACGCACCTGCCGGTGGCGCTGGCGCCCAAGCAGCGGCTGATCCTGGGCGTGCCGTTCCTCTTCGGGGCGTTTGGCGCGATCGTGGCGGCGGGCGTCGTGCTAATTCTAGCGCACTACACGCGGTATCGCCCCGGCGTGATCACGCCGGTGATGGCCGTGCTGCTGGCCGTGCCGGCCTGGCTGTTCGCCGCGCACGTCGGAACCGACGAAATGCAATTTGCCCTGCTGGCCGACCGGTTGGCCCCGGCCCTGGAGAGTAATTCGCGGCGGCTCGGCGGTCAGGGGCCCGATAAGGCGGCGGTGGAGGCGGTGTATCGGGGATTGCGCCATCGCAAGGAAGCCTTCGAGGCCGCCTGCGACAAGTTCCTCCACGCGCACCCGGAAAGTCCGCGGGCGGCGGCGGTGTTGTGGATCAAGGGTATCATGCAGGACACCCAGGTGTGCGTGAGCGATCTGCAGGCCGGGTGGGTGAAGCTGTATGACGACTTCCCGCTGCCCCGCTCGCGGGACACGTGGCAACAACTGGCCAGCAACTACCCCTCGGATATTCGCGCCGCGATCGCCCTGTACCGGCTGGCGCACCAGGATCTTCGCGCTGGCAACGCCGCCGCCGCGGCCGATCGGCTGGAGGCCGCCGGCAAGATTCTCGACCAGGCCGCCGCCGCCGCGGCCGCCGCGACCGAGACGGGCCAGTCGTGGTGGTCGCAGGTGTTTACCGTCGATCCCGGCCCGCCCGCCACTGACGCCGTGCAGCTCAGGTGCGATGTGGGCAGGCTCCAGATGCTGATTTCGGCCAACGGGGTGCTGGAAGATGCGAATTCCGCCGCGGCCTGCGCCGCCCTGATGAGCCTGGATCAGCGGCAGATGCTCGAATCGGAGTTCATGGAACGGATCAACGAGCTGGCCAAGCGATACGACGGCACGAAGCTCTCCGACAACATCGCCCTGGCCAGGGCCATGGGCAAGAGCGACCAGGTGGATCGCGCCCGGCTCTTGCGCGAACTGGAGGATGAGCCGGGCTCCGACGCCAGCATCGAGGCCAACTACGAGTTAGCGCGGCTGGCCATGCGAATGGATTCGATGCCCGCCCTGGCCCGCTACCTGGAGAAGCCCGAGGTCTACCTTCGCCGCGTGATGGCGGCCGTGAAAAACCCCTGGCAGCCTCTGGCCGCCCGCCTGCTGGCCAACCTGGGGGCGCCGGCGACAACGCAGCCCTGAGAGGCGTCAGGCTGTGACAGTGCCTGTTTACGTGATGTTGATGGGTTCGGTGGAAGCTGCTGATACTGCCAATTATCCAGCACTGGAGACAGCTTATGAGAGTCTGGACATTGCAAAAGTTTGACATCTTCTCGGAACCATTTCGCCGCGAATGCGCCTATTCCTACAACGATGAGAACTCTCCACCAAAACTCAGGCATGCATATGAGCAGTTGTGGGACCGCGTTGGGGATCAATTCATCTGGTGCACCCTGAAGGAATTCAAGCCGAAATCGCCCAGTTGGAACGATCGCCAATCTTGGGTGATTGATGTCCCCGAAAATGTGCTGGGAAAGGTCCTCATACGCATCGTCAATGCAAATTGGTGGCACACGATAATCGGCGGATGCGGCGCCCCCGGTCAACTATGGGAGCACTGGAAGTGTGTCGCAAAAGAACGCTTCAAAACCAAACAGGAACAAGACGACTGGATTGAAGAGGAAAAAAGGAAGTACCTCGCCACGCGCAAGGATTCCGACCTCTGGGAGATGTTTTGGAATTGTCATCCATCCGAGGAGGGGGCAGAAGCCTTGGTGCGATTACCTGTCTGTCGGGATTGGGTGGTGCCACCCTGC
The DNA here is from genome assembly GCA_003171335.1 of Phycisphaerales bacterium. Classification (GTDB taxonomy): domain Bacteria; phylum Planctomycetota; class Phycisphaerae; order SM23-33; family FEN-1343; genus FEN-1343. The sequence goes on along the minus strand of PMYD01000121.1, from coordinate 1,535 downwards.
CCATAATTCTTGCCCAACGAGGGGGGCCTTGCTCACCATCCGCGCCTTCATTGTTAGACAATCGATATTCGCCTTTTCCGGCCATTTCTCCGGCAGTTGCTCCCCGCCTCAAGGTCCGGGCCTCCCGCATCCAGCCTATTTCATTTGCCAACCGCCGGCCGCGGCCGGCAAACTATGCCGCATGAATGATGGACCGACATCTCGCCCGCGGGTGCTGCTGGTCTCGGCCGGCGTGGGGGCCGGACATAACCAGGCGGCCCGGGCGATTATGGCAGGTCTGGCCCAGGCCGATCCCTCGTTGCCGGTCGAGTGGCTCGACGTGCTGACCATCACGAGCCGGGCGTTCACGCTGTATTACGCCGGCGGCTACAACCTGCTGGTCACCCGGCTGCCCTGGCTGTACGGCTTTGGCTACTGGCTGACGGATCGGCCGCACGGGCCGCGGCGAGGGCTGCTGGAACGTCGGCGGCTCTGGTCGGAGCGGCGGTCGCTAGGGCCCTTGGCCCGCTGGCTGGGCGAGCGCTTGCCCGCGCTGGTGGTGAACACGCATTTCGTCTCGCAGCCCATGGTCACGCACCTGATCGGCCGCGGCACGCCGGGTCTGCGGCAGATGACGGTGGTGACGGATTATCACGCCCACCGCTGGTGGTGCGCCCAGCGCGTGGATCGCTTCTTCGTGCCCGATGAATTCGGCCGCCAGCGGCTGATCGATTTTGGCACGCCGGCCGAGTCCGTCGAGTTGACCGGTCTGCCCGTTCACCCGAAGTGGCGCCAGCCGCTGGAGGAGGCGGAGATCCGCGGCCGCTGGAAGCTGCCGGCCGGAAGGCCGGTGGTGCTGGTGGCGGGGGGCGTGTCGTTTGCGGTGGGCGGCATCGCCGATATGGCCCAGGAGCTGTGCCGGCGGCTGGGGCAGGCCTTCGTGGTGGTCCTGGCGGGTCAGAACAAGCAGCTCATGGGCCGCCTGGCGGCCATGCCCGAGGCGCAAGGCGACAACGCCGCGCTGCGCATCGTGAGCTTCACCGATCGCATTCACGAGTTGGTGCAATTGTCCTCGGTGTTCCTCACCAAGAGCGGCGGCATGACCGTCAGCGAGGCCACCACCAAGGGCACGCCCCTGGTGCTGATGCGGCCGGTGCCCGGGCAGGAGGCTTATAATGCCCGCATGATGGTCGACTCCGGCGCCGCCGTGCAGGCCAACACGCAGCAGGAGGCCGTCGAGTTGGTCGTGGCGCTGCTGAACGACCCGGCGCGGCTACAGCAACTGGCGGACAACGCCCGCCGGCTGGATCGGCCGGCGACGACGATGATTTGTGAGAAGATTCTGGAGGCTGTCGCGAAAATGGGATCGCCGGTTTGAAAAAAGACAAACACAAAGATCACAAAGACCACAAAGGACACGAAGAACGGCAAAAGATTTGAGAGAATTACAAAAGCCTTTTGTTGTCATTCTTTGTCTTCTTTGTGTGCTTTGAGATCTTTGTGGTCTTTGTGTTCGCCTTTCGGACGGAGAGAGATGTGGAATGCTCCCCGAAACC
>PMYD01000124.1:873-12008 GCA_003171335.1 Phycisphaerales bacterium | reverse complement strand
TGGCATTCGTTCCTGACCCCTTTTTCACCACACTCATTCTTTCACATCAGTGTCATTCCGCAACTCTTTTCGGCGCAAAGATCTTCAAGCCTTGCGGGTCGTCCAGTGATGATTTCCAGGGACAGAGGCCTGATCGGCGAAAAGGGCACAAATGAAAAAAAGACGATTTCCCCCTTGACTCGCAGGATCATGCGCGTTATCAATAAAACTAGTCTCGCCTGCCCAAGTCCTGTTGTTTCCGGCTGATTCGTTCCAGGCCGGTTTTTCAACTGCTGTTCGGGTGATCCATCTCGGTAGTGATTCGGCCAGGCCGGCGCCTGGTGAATCCTGATCGATACGGAAACAGTAAGGAGAAGCAACGCACATCTAATTGGTCAGACAGTAGTGCAGCGCGATGGCGCTTTCGCGGGAGATGTTGTGCGCCGGCGGAAGTTCCACCCGTCACGTAACGTTTAGGTTCGGCGTCCGTCTTAACAAAGGAGTGAGTGTGCGCCTGCCGGAGAGGTTGCGCGCCGATGGAAGTTTGTGCCTGTCACGTAACGTCTAGGTTCAGCGTCCATTCTTAACAAAGGAGTGAGCGTGCGCCTGCCGGAGAGGTTGCGCGCACGAGACAAAGGAAACGCTCTGTCGAGCAACCGCACCTTCATTGTTCATCTTGTTTTGACCTTCAATGCACAAACGGCGCTCGTTCGCGCGCGTGCGAGGATGGGCATCCCCTGAGAAAGGAGCAGTTGTATGTTACGGCACCTCTGTACATTTCTGACACTGTTATCACTGTCCCTCGTTGTGTGCGCCTCGGCGCAAGGGACCAGTTGGTACGCCGACCCCAACGGCTTGGCGGCCAACACAGGGGCTATCAACAGCCCCTGGGATCTTAAAACAGCGCTTTGCAAGCACTCCACGATACAGCCGGGCGACACGCTGTATCTGCGCGGCGGCACGTACCACACCTACTGGGGCTACAACCTCGATGGCTATGAGTGCATCTGGCGTAGCAGCCTGGCCGGCTCGGCCAATGCGCCCATCAAGGTCATGTCCTACCCGGGCGAGTGGGCCATCCTGGACAGCGGCGTTGGCACGCTCGTGAACTGGGTGACCCTGGAGGTCTACGGCCAGTACACCTGGTTCCAGAACCTCGAGATCATGGACTCCAATCCCACCCGCTATGACACCAGCACTGACACCTGGACGGTAAGCAGCGGCAAGAACGCCGGCATCGAGATGGGCGCCGGCGACCCCGCTGTGGTTGGTTATACGCCAGGCCTGAAGTGCATCAACTGCCTCATCCACGACACCACCTGCGGCATGGACATATACCGGGCCGGCAGCGGCGCCGAGGCATACGGCAACATCATTTCCTACAACGGCTGGGAAGGCGCTGACCGCGCCCACGGCCACGGCCTGTACACGCAAAACAGCGGCGGCGCCGACGGCAACCAGTTTGACAACATCACTGACAACATCGTGTTCGACTCTTTCGAGTTCGGCATTCACGCCTACGGCGGCGGCGCATCACAGATCTTTAACTACAACGTGCTGCGGAACATCTCCTTCCAGAACGGCTCCATCCGCGCCGGGAATGACACCGCCGACATCATCCTGGTCAACGGCGGGGCCTATACAAAGAAGAACATCACCTGTAGCAACAACTGGACCTATACGCCCTCCACCCAGATCGGCGGCGGCAACTGGTTGGGCTGGCAGTGGGACTTCAGCGATCCCAACTACCTAACCCACCCGAACCTTGGGTTCAACATAAATGTGGTCTGCCAGAACAACCACTTCATCGGCGGTAACCCACCCCTACAGATCGCCGGGTGGGCCGCGGTTACCTGCACCGGCAACACCATCCTGAGCAACCCTAACGCCACGTTCAACATCCTGTGCTTGTGGGGCGACAACGAGAGCCCGACCAATTACACGTGGGACTACAACACCTATATCGCTCGGGCGCCTTACTGGAAGGGCTGTGTAGCCGGCGGCAGCACCCAACAATCCTTTGCCGGGTGGCAAGCGGCAACCGGCTTTGATGTACACGGCACCTCCTCCGCTACCCCCAGCGGCACGGCCGTCGGCATCTACCCCAACTACTACGACAGCGGTCGGGCCAACATCGCCATCTGCAACTGGACGGGCGCCAACAGCGTATCGGTGGACCTGTCCAGCCTGAACATGATCACCGGCAGTGCGTACCAGATTTACGATGCGCAGAACTACGTTGGTTCGCCGCTGGTCACCGGCACGTGGAACGGCTCAGCCGTCTCCATTCCCTTGGCCAATTCGGATGGCAGCGCGCTGCCCCTTCATGGGGCCATCGGCAATGTGACCGTCGCGCCAAAGCACACGCTGTCCGACTTCGGCATCTACGTGATCAAGTTCACCTCGGGCCCGCCCCAGCACCAGAAACCGTATGTCTTCGCCGGTTTGAACCAGACCATCTCGGCCCCGGCCAACAGCGTGAGCCTGGTCGGCGCGGCCAGCGATGACAACATTTCACCTGCCGGCACGCTGGTAACCACCTGGAGCAAAACCAGCGGTCCGGGAACCGTGACCTTCGCCAACGCCAATGCGTTGAGCACCACGGCCACGTTCTCGACTCTTGGCACGTACGTGCTGAACCTGGATGCCAATGACGGCAACAAGGACAGCAACTCGCAGTGCGCGATTACGTACGTGCCGGCCTCCGCCAATACGGCCCCGACCGTCACCGCTGGCTCCAATCAGACCATCGCGATGCCGGTCGCCGCCGGCCTTACCGGCACGGTCAGCGATGATGGTCTGCCCAATCCTCCCGGGCAGGTCGTCCTCACCTGGACCAAGGTGAGTGGACCTGGCACGGTGATCTTCGGCACGCCCACGGCGGCCCTAACCAACGCCACCTTCTCCACCGCGGGCACCTATGTGCTCCAGCTTGATGCAAACGACAGCTCGCTGCACACTTCCGCCACGACCACCGTTACGGTCATTCCGTACGGCGCCACATCGGGCCCCTACGGCGGAACGCCCTGGCCGGTACCCTGCCAGATCGAGGGCGAGAACTATGACAACGGTGGCGAGGGCATCGCCTACCACGACACCACGGCCGGCAACGCCGGCGCGGTGTATCGCACCGATGACGTGGACATCCGCGCCACGACCGACACCGGAGGCGGCTATCTCATCAAGCAGATCGCCAACGGCGAATGGCTCAAGTACACCGTCAACATTCCGTCCGCCGGAAATTACAACATCTCCGTGCGCACCGCCACCACGGTGACGGGCGGAACCATGCACATTGAGTGCGACGGCACCAACGTGACGGGCACGATCACCGTTCCCCCCGGCAGCGACTACGATAACGGTACCACAACCACCGTGAACAACTGCTCTCTGCCGGCCGGCCAGCACGTCATGCGCGTGTACTTCGACACCGCCAACTACAATTTCAACTGGTTCTCGATCACCTCACCCGGCGGCGGCGCCAATACGGCCCCGACGGTCTCGGCCGGGTCCACTCAGACTATCCTCTGGCCCACCAACAGTGTCAGCCTCAGCGGCACGGTCAGCGATGATGGGTTGCCCAACCCGCCGGCTGCATGCGTGTTGGCCTGGACCAAGACCTCCGGACCGGGCACTGTGACCTTTAGCGCCCCCACGGCGGCCAGCACCAACGCCACGTTCTCCACGATAGGCACGTACGTGCTGAATCTGGACGCCAACGACTCGGCGATGAAGGGCGACTCGACGGTGACCATCATCGTCAGCGCCGCCAACGCCGCCCCGACGGTCACGGCCGCGTCCGATCAGCAGATCACCATACCCACCGGCACTGTCAACCTCAGCGGCACGGTCAGCGATGATGGGCTGCCCAACCCGCCGGGTTCATGCGTGCTGAGCTGGACAAAGACCTCCGGGCCAGGCACGGTGACGTTCGCCAGTCCCAACGCCCTGAGCACCAAGGCCACGTTTGCGGCCGATGGTACGTATGTGCTGAATCTGGATGCCAACGACTCCTCGCTGCATGGCGATGCGACTGTGACCGTTATCGTCGATGCGGCGCCCACCGTGAACGCCGGTGCGGATCAGCAGATTCAGCTTCCGACCAATACGGCCACGTTGACGGCTACCGCCAGTGACGATAATTGGCCGGCCGCCCTGACGTATCAGTGGACCAAGAGCAGCGGTCCGGGCACGGTGACGTTCGCCACGCCCACGGCCGCCAGCACCACGGCCACGTTCTCGACGGTAGGCACATACTCGCTGATGATCGCTGTCAGTGACAGCCTTCTGTCGGCCGAGGACCTTATCGTTGTCGTCGTGTATCCGACGAACACGGCCCCGACCGTTTCGGCCGGTTCCAACCAGTCCATCGGGTGGCCCACGGACACGGTGTCACTATCTGGCACTGTGAGCGACGACGGCCTCCCGCTCAACAAGACCTTGGTCATCCAATGGACCAAGAGCAGCGGCCCAGGCAATGTGCTATTCGCCAATGCCAACGCCGCCAGCACGACGGTCACGTTCTCGACCGTCGGCACGTACGTCCTGAATTTGGACGCCAATGACGGCGCTCTGAAGACGGATTCAACGTGCACCATCACCGTGTCGGCCGCCAACGCGTCGCCCACGGTCACGGGCTTGAGCAACCAGACGATTACTATGCCCACGAACAGCGTGAGCCTCAGCGGCACGGTCAGCGATGATGGCCTGCCCAGCGCATGCGTGCTGGCCTGGACCAAGGTCTCCGGACCTGGCACAGTGACCTTCAGCGCCCCCACTTCGGCCTCCACCAACGCCACGTTCTCCACGGTAGGCACGTACGTGCTGAATCTGGACGCCAACGACTCGGTGCTGCATGGCGACCAGGCGGTGACCATCACCGTCAAAGCCGCCAACACCGCCCCGACGGTCATGGCCGGGTCCAATCAGCAGATCATGTTGCCCACCACCAGTGTCAGCCTCAGCGGCACGGTCAGCGATGATGGGCTGCCTTCGGGCACCACCACGTGCACCTGGAGCAAGGACAGCGGGCCTGGGACCGTCACCTTCGCCAACGCCAACGCGGCGGCCACGACGGCGACGTTCTCCACGGTGGGCACGTATGTCCTGCGGCTTACCGCTTCCGACACCGCGCTGCAAGCCTACAGCACGGTGACCATCACCGTCGCCGCCTCCGGCGGCGGGTCGTCCATGAGGATCCAAGCCGAGGATTATGACCTCGGCGGCCAGTACGTCGCCTACTACGACAGCACCGCCGGAAACGCCGGTGGGGCGTACCGCAATGACGACGTCGACATTCGTACAACCACCGATGACCCCAACGGCTATGCGGTGTGCTACATCGTGAACGGCGAATGGCTGAATTACACAAGGACCATTCCCGCCAGCGGCTCGTATAGCGCGAAGTTCCGAACCAGCAACACAACTGGGAATGAGCAGACACCCGTAAGCAACGCCATCCACTTGTACTGCGATGGCGTCGACGTGACGCCAGCGGGAGGCATCAACCTGCCGGGCACCCTGGGCCCAGAGTACTGGGCGACCACGACAGTTACGGGTGTAAACCTGCCGGCTGGTCAGCACGTTCTGAGGATCTCGATCACCAACGGCGCCAACACCTGGGACTTCAACTGGTTCGAGATCGACTCAGCCACCGGCTCCGGCAATACGGCCCCGACGGTCGGGGTCGGGTCCAATCAGCAGATCTCCTGGCCCACTAACACTGTCAGCCTCAGCGGCACGGTCAGCGATGATGGGCTGCCTTCGGGCACCACCACCTGCACCTGGAGCAAGGACAGCGGGCTGGGAACCGTCACCTTCACCAACGCCAACGCGGCCAGCACGACGGCGACGTTCTCCACCACAGGCACGTACGTCCTGCGGCTGACCGCCTCCGACACGGCGCTGCAGGGGTATGGCACGGTGACGATCACCGTCCTACCCGGCAACACCGCCCCGACGGTCTCGGCCGGGAACAATCAGATAACGTTCCTGCCCACTACCAGTGTCACCCTGGCCGGCACGGTCAGCGATGATGGGCTGCCTGTCGGCTCGACCACCACGTGCACCTGGAGCAAGGACAGCGGGCCGGGAACCGTCACCTTCGGCAACGCCAACGCGGCGGCCACGACGGCGACGTTCTCCACGGTGGGCACGTACGTCCTGCGGTTGACCGCCTCCGACACGGCGCTGCAAGCCTACAGCACGGTGACCATCACCGTCAGCGCCTCCAGTGGGTGGTCTCTCCGCATCCAGGCCGAGGATTATGACACCGGCGGCCAAGGCGTCGCCTACAACGACACCACCGCCGGAAACGGTGGTGGGGCGTACCGCAATGACGATGTCGACATTCGGTCAACCACCGATGACCCCAACGGCTATGCGGTCTGTTACATCTCGAGCCCCGAATGGTTGAATTACACCGAGACCATTCCCTCCAGCGGCTCGTATACCCTCAAAGTGCGAACCAGCTGCCTAGATGGGTACAACGGCCAGACCAATGCCTTCCACTTGTTGTGCGACGGCACAGATGTGACGCCTAATGGCGTCGACCTGCCGTGGACCTTAGGCCCCGAGTACTGGGCTACCACGATAGTTCAGAATGTCTCCCTGCCGGCTGGGCAGCACGTTCTGAAAATCTCGGTCCGTAACGGCTCTTCCTGGGACTTTAACTGGTTTGAACTCGATGCGCAGTAGCACGATGACGTAGTGACTTCGTGACTTCAGGGGCGCCGGGATATTGTGTTCCCGGCGCCCCTCTCTATTTTGCCGCGGTGGCCGGCTACCTCTGCACCGTCGTGCAGGATAGCTGGGTGCCGTGGTTGCATCTGTTCGCGAGGGTGTCCGACAATTCGGCGGATGCGAGAACGGGCCGTGTATCAGGCCCCCGGTTTACCAAGAAGTTCCGGGGATACCATACTTAACTCATTTGGCCCGCCCTCAGGATCACCATCGGCCCCTCGGGCGCGACGGCCCAGCGGGCGTCGGGGCCGAAACGGGCGAGAAGGTCGGTGACCGCGTTTTCGATCGAGGGCACGGGTTGGAAGTGGTAACGTTTCAGCCGCGCGGGCTCAATGCCGGCGGTGTGAAGCCAGACGGGGTTGCGCAGCAGCACCTGGCAGATCTCCTGGGCGCACCACTGGTCGGGGATGAAGAATTCTTCGGCCATGAGGCGGGCGAGGAGTTCCTGGGGCGTATCCATCATGTCCATCACGCGCTGGAAATCGGCCGAGCCGGCGCCTTCGAAGCAGGCCGAGGCGATGAGGATGACGCCGCCGGGTTTGACCGCCGGTGCGGCGGCGATCATGCCCTTGGTGGTCTGGTAGAGGTTGCAGTCCAACGGTGCCCCGGCATTGGTGGTGAGGATGAAATCCAGCGGCGCATCCAGCGTGCGGATGCACTGGTCGGCCAGGAAGTTGCAGCCGGCCAGGTGGGCCGCCACCGGATGGCCGGCGAAGATGCGCGTGATCTGCTGGCGGCCATCCAGCGTGACATTTACGATGAAATCCGCCCCCGCCTGGGCCATCGCGGCCAGGGCCGCCTCGTGGAAGGGGTTGCCCTCGAGCACGCCGTATTCAACATTCGGGTGGGCGATGATCCGCGGCCCGTGCAGGTATTTCACCGTGTCCAGCGAGGAGATGCCCGGCAGGATGCTCTTGCGGCCGCCGGAATAGCCGGCCCACATGTGCGGCTCGATGAAGCCGGTGAGGATCTTCAGTTCGGCGGCGAGGTACGTCTTGTTGATGAGCACGTCCACGCCGCCGGCCAGCGTGCCCACGGACGACATTTCGTCCTTGTGCGTGCAGCGGTGGCTGATGAGCCGATAGCCGCGGGCGATGGCCGGCCCGACCAGCCGTTCGGCTTCCGCGCCTTCGTTGGGGCGGTGCGTGCCGGTGGCGATGAGGATCGTGATCTTCTCGCGCGCCAAACCGGCGGCCTCGAGGGCCGCCAGGATGGGCTCCAGCAGCAGCCGGTTGGGGACAGGGCGGGTGATATCGCTGATGACGATGCACGCGCTGCCGCGGCCGCGGGCCAGTTGGCTCAAAGGCGGAGCATCCATCGGCGCTTCCAGCGCCTGCGCCACGGCCTGCGCGGGGTCGGCCAAGGCCGCGACGGGTTTGGGCGCCAGGATGCCGGCGAAGCCGGCGGTGTGCGGCAACTCGACGGTCAACCCGCGCGGGCCATATTTCAGGTCGATCTGCATGCTAATTTTCAGCCGCGACGTCTGCTCTTTTCGTGGGGCACCCTCACCCGGCCCTTCGGGCCACCCTCCCCCGTCAAGGGGGAGGAGTTCATTCAAACGCGAATTGCTCTGATGGGCGATCCGTTGCAAGAGACTCGGCTACTTGGTGGCGATGAGCGCCGCGTGGCCGCTGGGCAGCAGGGACTGCCGCTTCATCCAGTCCAACCACCTTGTCGGCCAGGTGGCCACCTCGCCGCCGTGCGTGCCCAGGCCAAAGCCGTGACCGCCTTTGTCGTACAGCTCCAGGTCAAAAGGCGCGCCGGCCTTTTTCATGGCGTCGGCGAAGAGGATGCTGTTCTGCACTTTCACCACATCATCCCTAGCCTGCACGATGAAGGCCGGGGGAGTCTGGGCGGTGACCTGAAGCTCGGCGGAGTAGAAGGCCTCCAGCTTCGGGTCGGGGGTGGCGCCCAGCAGGTAGTTGCGGCAGCCGCGGTGGCAGGCGGTCTCGTTGGTCATGGTGATGACGGGGTACACCAGCACCATAAAGTTGGGCCGGCTGCTCTCGCGCTCGATAGGGTCCTGGGCCCTGGGCGTGCCGTTGTCACAGTGCGTGCCGGTGCACGCGGCCACGTGCCCGCCGGCGGAGAAACCCATGATGCCCACGCGCTTCGGATCGATGCCCCACTGGCCGGCGTGGCTGCGAACCAGGCGGATGGCCCGCTGGGCATCATCCAGCGGCCAGACATCGCCGTGCTGGGCGGCGTTGGGCAGCCGGTATTCCAGAACGATGCCCGCGATGCCCTGCGAGGTGAGCCACTTGGCCACTTCGTGGCCTTCGGGGTCGATCGAAAGCCCGGCATAGCCGCCGCCGGGGCAGATGACCACGGCCGCACCGGTCCGCCTATCCCTGGGCGGCAGGTACACCGCCATGCCCGGCTGGGGAACACTCACAATCCACCGCGGCTTGGCGCCGACGGCGGGAGCGGAAAGGCCATCGGTGGCCGGGGAGAGGTTCACGGCGGGCTGAACGGATGGAGAATACAGCGACATCACCAAAGGCGAGTCATCCGCTGTCTTCACATCGGCGGCAGTTCCGGCGGAAATACAAGCCATCGCTGCTATCGCCACTGCAACTGACCGTAGCATCTACCAACACTCCGTTGGTTGGGGCCGAAGTCCTATAACTCGATCCTGCTTGCACTTGGGTCGCAGGCTCTGCTCTAACAAGGCGTCAAAAAACGGCACGGCCTCCCTGCCGACCCTACTCCTGCCTGCTAAAACCCTTCTTATGGAAACCTGGAAACGCGCCAGGTTAGGCCATTCCTCGCCGCGGCAAAAAAACCTGGTTCTTGGGGCGCGGGCCACTGCTCGGACTACCTTCCATCCGCGCAAGGCCCGTATTAAGTACCAATGCGCCTCTCAAGTCAAGGCTATGATTCAGGGTGCCTGCGCGCTCTAGATTCAGGATGCCTCCGCGGCGGCCGCCGAGGCCTCGCGTGCGGCTGTGCGCCGAACGTGCCGCCGGCGGTCGGCTTCCTTCAGCCAGCGCTTGCGGATGCGCACCGACTGGGGCGTCAGCTCGACCATCTCATCTTCCTCGATGTACTCCAGCGCGCCCTCTAAAGTCAGCAGCCGCGGTGCTTTAAGCGTCACGGTCGCCTCCTTGGTGGACTGGCGCACGTTGGTTAACTCCTTCAGCTTGGCGGCGTTGACCGGAATATCGTTCTCCTTGGCATGCTCGCCGACGATCTGGCCCTCGTAAATCGTGTCGCCCGGCCGCACGAACATCACGCCGCGGCCGGCAAGCTTCTCCACGGCGAACCCGGTGACCGGCCCGGTGTGGGTGGCCACCATCACGCCGCAGTTCCGCCCGCCCATGGGTCCGCGGTACGGGCCGTAGCCGATGAACCGGTGGTGCATGATGGCCTGGCCCTGCGTGGCCGTCAGCATGCGGCTGCGCAGGCCGATCAGCCCGCGGGCGGGAATGGACAGCTCCACGATGGTGCGGCCGCCGCGGGTCTCCATCTTGAGCACCTCGGCCTTCCGCGGACCCTGGAGCTGCATGGCCTGGCCCAGGAATTCCGCGGGCACATCCAGCACCAGGTGCTCCATGGGCTCGGTGCGCTTGCCGTTTTCGGTGCGAAAGATCACCTCGGGCTTGCCGATGCACAGCTCGTAGCCCTCGCGGCGCATGTTTTCCAGCAAAATGCCCAGGTGCAAGAGGCCGCGGCCGGAGACCACGAATTCATCGCCGCGGTCCTCCACGCGCAGGGCCACGTTCGATTGCAGCTCCTTCTCCAGCCGCTCGCGAAGCTGGCGGCCGGTGACGTACCGGCCGTCCTGGCCGCTGAAGGGCCCATCGTTGATGCGAAAGACCATGTGCAGCGTGGGCTCATCGACGGGCACCGTGGGCAGCGCTACGGGATGCTCTGGATCGGCCAGCGTGTCGCCGATATCGACCTTCTCCAGGCCGACGACGGCGAACAGGTCGCCCACGTCGATTTCCTCCACCTCGCGCCGGCCCAGGCCGTCGAACTGCAGCACCTGGCCGACCTTCTGGCGGAGCTGCTGGCCGTGGCGATCGATGGTGATGATAGTCTGCCCGCGCTTCAGCGTGCCGGCGAAGACCCGGCCGATGCCGATCCGGCCGACGTAGTCGCTGTAATCNNCCGACATAGTCGCTGTAGTCCAGGTTCGTGATCAGCGCCTGGAGCGGCGCGGCCGCATCCAGGTCCGGCGCGGGCACGTGCTGCAGAATGGCGTCGAACAGCGCGTGAATGTCGCCCTTGCCGGCTTCGGGCCGGAAATCGGGGTCCAGCGAGGCCCAGCCCTCGCGGGCCGAGGTGAAGACGGCGGGAAAATCGAGCGCCGCCTCATCGGCATCCAGGTCGACCAGCAGGCTGAGCACCTCGTGCAGCACGGCGTGCGGCCGGGCTTCCGCGCGGTCCATCTTGTTGATCACGACGATGGG
>PMYD01000124.1:0-763 GCA_003171335.1 Phycisphaerales bacterium | reverse complement strand
TGATGCCGCGCTCCCGCTCCAGCGGGTTGGAATCGAGAATGCAGTCCCCCACCAGCTCGCTGTCGCGGAACTGGCCGCTTTGACGCAGAAGCTGATCGACCAGCGATGTCTTGCCGTGATCGACGTGGGCNNTGGGCAATAATGGCAACGTTACGGATGTTCTGACGGCTCATTGCTAAAACCTCGGGGGGTACATCTGGAACAGCGGCGAAAATCACGATGGAGGTCCGCCCGGCGAGGGCGGGGTGGGTTAAGCGTCCAGCCAGGTCACAGCGCGCAGCTTGCGCAAGGCCCGCGAATGCCGCAGGCCGAAGGCGACTCGCTGTCTGCATAGCCGGCTGGAGTACAACATGGCGGCCAATGATACCACACGGCCGACTAACCGCCAAGGACGTAATCCGCGTAATCCGGGGACGCAGCACCCATTTCGCCCGCATTTTCTTGCTTATTCATGGTCTTACAAGCAGTTAAGTGGCTTTCGACCACCCCAAAAACCCGAAAAACAGGCATTAACTATTTTCAGCATAAATGCCTATATGTAAGTCTAGGCGCCGCAACGTCCCATGCAATAGTGCATAATGCATAAGACGCTTAATTACCTATCTTAACAGTAAGCCTGAAATGCTGAATAAATGTGCGTTAGGCTCCATATTTGGTTGCCAAGAACTATGCGGCCCTCAACGGTCGCCAGCACAGCAGTCTGATGTGCCAATCGTTATGTAGCAAACGGCGTGCCAGATTAAGGCAAAAAATCAATCTAGAT
>PMYD01000130.1 GCA_003171335.1 Phycisphaerales bacterium | reverse complement strand
GTGGTCCTCCGCCGGCGGGCACGTGCGCGGCGGCGGCGACGCGCTGGCGGAAGGCGCCTGGCTGGCGGAGCAGATCGCCGGGTGGGTGTGCACCTGGAGCGAGTTTCTGCAGCAGGATGATGATCCTGCCTTGGCCAAGGCCATGCGGCAGATGGAGAGCACCGGCCGACCTCTGGGCGATGAGAACTTTGTTCGACGGATCGGGCAGTTGCTGGGCCGTGACCTGACCCGGCAGAAGCCGGGGCCAAAGCCAGGAAAGGCGAGTTAGGTATGTGTCCCCGGAACTCCTCGGAACTCCTCGGGCAGTTGCTGGGCCGTGACCTGACCCGGCAGAAGCCGGGGCCAAAGCCAGGAAAGGCGAGTTAGGTATGTGTCCCCGGAACTCCGGAACTCCGTGACCTGACCCGGCAGAAGCCGGGGCCAAAGCCAGGAAAGGCGAGTTAGGTATGTGTCCCCGGAACTCCTGTCCCCGGAACTCCCCGGAACTCCCCGGTATGTGTCCCCGGAACTCCCCGGAACTCCGGAACTCCCCGGAACTCCCGGAACTCCCCCGGAACTCCCGGAACTCCCCTGTCCCCGGAACTCCCGGAACTCCCCGTTCAATCAGAAATTTCTCTGGTGCAACTGGTCTGGCCGCACGGGGCTCTGCACACTCATTCTCTCACATCAGTGTCATTCCGCAACTCTTTTCGGCGCAAAGATCTTCAAGCCTTGCGGGTCGTCCAGTGATGATTTCCAGGGACAGAGGCCTGATCGGCGAAAAGGGCACAAATGAAAAAAAAGACGATTTCCCCCTTGACTCGCAAGATCACGCGCGTTATCAATAAATCCAGTTGTGCCTGCCCAAGTCCTGTTGTTTCCGGCCGATTCGTTCCAGGCCGGTTTTTCAACTGCTGTTCGGGTGATCCTTCTCGGTTGTGATTCTGCCAGGCTGGAGCCTGGTGAATCCTGATCGATGCGGAAACAATAAGGAGAAACAACGCACATCTAATTGGTCAGACAGTAGTGCAGTGCGACGGCGCATCCGTGGAAGACGTTGTGCGACGGCGGGAGTTTTGTCTGTCATGTAACGTCTAGGTTCAGTGTCCATTTTTAGCAAAGGAGTGATTGTGCGCCTGCCGGAGAGCGCACTGTGTAAAGGAAAAACCCTGTCGAGTCACCGCACCTTTGTTGTTCATCCTGTTTTCACCTTCTATGCACAAGCGGCAGCCAGTTCGTGCCGGTGCGCGGACTAGCGCCCATTGAGAAAGGAAAAGGCTGTATGTTACGGCACATTTCTACATTTCTGACACTCTTGTTGCTGTCCCTCCTTGCATGCGCCTCGGCGCAAGGGACCAACTGGTACGCCGACCCCAACGGCAGCGTGAATGGCGATGGGTCCATCAATCATCCGTGGGAACTGGAAACCGCGTTGATTTCTTCGTCCATTCAGCCGGGCGACACGCTGTACCTGCGCGGCGGCACGTATGATAGGGTCTATGGCGCCAATGCCAAGGGCGAGGACTGCATCTACCGCTGCGACCTGGCCGGCGATGCGAATCACCAGACCACGATCATGTCCTACCCGGGCGAATGGGCCAGGATCGACGGCGGCCTCTTGTCCGGCTCGCGAGTCAACATGGAAGTCATGGACGTCTACGGCTCGTACATCACGATCCGCGACTTGGAGCTGCTGGACTCCAACCCCAACCGCCAGGACGGCAGCACCAACACCTGGACCGAGACCAGCGGCAAGAACTTTGGCTTTGACATCGCCCCGGGTGACCCGAACCTGGTCGGGACCCACCCTGGCATCAAGCTGATCAACTGCGTGGTTCACGATACGGCCCAGGGCGTCAGCCTGTGGAAGCCGGCGTTCGGCGGCCAGGTCTATGGCTGCCTGGTCTATTACAACGGCTGGGAAGGCGCCGACCGCGCCCACGGCCACGGCATCTACACGCAGAATTACGGCGGGCCTAACCACGATCAGTTCATGGTCCTGAACGACAACATCGTGTTCGACCAGTTCGAGTTCGGCATTCACGCCTATGCCGGCGGCGATACGGTGATCACGAACTACCAGTGCTATGGCGACATCTGCTTCAAGAACGGCTCCCTCCGCGGGGCCGGCCAGGCCACCGCCGACATCATCCTGGTCAACGGCACGCCCTGGCAGAAGAAGCAGATCTACATGGGCAACTGCTGCACGTACATCCCCAACGGCTTGCAGGGCGGCGGCACTTGGCTGGGCTGGGGCTGGGACTTCAACGATGCCAACTTTATCACCCACCCCAACCCCGGGTTTAACATCGATTGTTACATCACCAACAACCACTTCATCGGCGGCAATGTGCCGCTCCAGGCTTGGGCCTGGAATACCGTCACCTGCACCGGCAACACCATCCTGTCGAACCCCAGCGACACCTGGAATGTCAGTTGCATCTGGGGCGACAATCAGAGCCCGACGAACTACAACTGGGATTACAACACGTATATCGCTCGGGCTCCTTATTGGCAGGGTTGTGGCACCACCAGAGTCGCGGAAACCACGTTTGCCGGCTGGCAATCCAACACGGGCTTTGACGCCCACAGCACCTGCACCACCAGCCCCAGCGGCACGTTCGTCCAGGTTCGGCCCAACCAGTATGACAGCGGCCGGGCGAACATCGCCATTTACAACTGGACCAGCGCCACGAGCGTCTCGGTGGATCTGTCCAGCCTGAACATCCAGAACGGCAGCGCGTACTGGGTCTACGACGCCCAGAATTACTTCGCCGCCCCGCTGGTCAGCGGCACGTATAACGGCAGCGCGGTCTCGATTCCCACGGCCAATGCGGACGGCAGCAAGCTGGCCATCCAGGCGGCCATCGGCAACGTAACCATCGCCCCGGTGCACACGGGGCAGGACTTCGGCGCGTACGTCATCAAGTACACCGCCGGCCCGCCCACGCACCAGGCCCCGACGGTCAATGCCGGGGTCGACCAGACGATCACGTCGCCGGCCAACAGCGTCTCTTTGGTCGGCACGGCCAGCGATGACAACATCTCCCCCGCCGGCACGCTCGTGACCACCTGGAGCAAGGTCAGCGGGGCTGGGACCGTGACGTTCGCCAACGCCAACGCGCTGTCCACCACGGCCACGTTCTCAACCACCGGCACCTACGTGCTGAACCTCGACGCCAATGACGGCGCCAAGGACAGCAACTCGCAGTGCACGATCAAGGTCCTGCCGGCCGCCGCCAACACGGCCCCGACCATCACCGGGCTGAGCAATCAGACGATCACGCTGCCCAACGCCGCCAGCTTGAACGGCACGGTCAGCGATGATGGGCTGCCCAATCCTCCCGGTACGGTCGTCCTGGCCTGGACCAAGGTCTCGGGACCGGGCACGGTGACCTTCGGCACGCCCAGCGCGGCCCACACCAGCGCCACGTTCTCGACCATTGGCACGTATGTGGTCCAGTTGGACGCCAATGACAGCGCCCTGCACACCACGGCGCAGGCCACGATTACGGTCAATCCAGCCGGCTCGTTAACCATGGCCCTGCAACTGCCCTTTGACGAGGGCACGGGCACCACGGCCGCGGATGGTTCGGGCAACGGCCGCAACGCCACGTTGGCGGGCAGTGCGGGCTGGACCACCGGAAAGGTCGGCGCCCATGCCCTTCTGGGCAACGGCAGCAGCGCCTATGCCTCGGTGTCCAACTTCAGCCTGACCAATGAGTTCACCCTGGCCTTCTGGTTCCAGACCAGCACCACGACTAGCGGCTATCACTACATGTTCAGTTGGGGCACGGTGGATGCCGCCAACAACGTCAATGTCTGGCTGTACCAGAGCGGCGGGGCGACCACGCTTCGGACGGACATCGTCGACACCCGCGGAATCGACCGGGGCAACTACGAAGACGTCGCGGACCCCAACAGCCTCCTGGCCAACGGTCAGTGGCACCATTATTGCGCGACCGTTTCCAGCAGCGCTGGCACGACGGTGTACATCGACGGCAACGTCCGGATGACCGACAGCGCGAATACCTGCACGACCATCACGCCGCCCAACAGCCTGTACATCGCGGGCCGGTCGGACCTCAACGCCGCCCGCTTCTTCAACGGCGCGATCGATGAGCTGAGGATCTACACCACGTGCCTGTCGGCTTCGGACGTGGCGGCCTTGGCGAATCCCGGCGGCCAGACCAACCAGGCGCCGGTTGCCAACGCGGGCATCACTCAGACGATTGCCCTGCCCAGCACGGCGACGCTGGCCGGCACGATCAGCGATGACGGCCTGCCCAACCCGCCGGCGGCTTGTGTGGCGTTGTGGACCAAGGTCTCAGGGCCGGGCACGGTGACGTTCACCAATGCCAACTCCCTGTCCACCACGGCCACGTTCTCGACCGAAGGCTCGTACGTCCTCCAGTTGGACGCCAACGACTCGGCCCTCCACGCCACATCCAGCGTGACCCTCGTGGCCGACAACCCGCCGACGGTGACCGCGTGCGCCGCGCAGAACATCACGCTGCCGACCAACTCGGTCACGGTCAGCGCCACGGCCAGCGATGATGGCTGGCCCGCCGCCCTGACGTATCAGTGGACCAAGAGCAGCGGCCCGGGCACGGTGACGTTCGCCACGCCCACCGCCGCCAGCACCGCGGCCACGTTCTCCACATCGGGCACGTACACGCTGCAGATCAGCGTCAGTGACGGCGCCTTGCCCGCCACGGACATCACCACGGTTACCGTGTACCCGGGGAACACGGCCTCGACCGTTTCGGCCGGTTCCAACCAGACCATCGGCTGGCCCACGGACACCGTGACGTTGTCGGGCGCCGTGAGCGACGACGGCTACCCGGTCGGCAAGACCCTGGTCATCACGTGGACCGCGATCAGCGGCCCAGGCAATGTGATGTTCGCCAATGCCAACGCCGCCAGCACGGTGGCCACGTTCTCGACCATCGGCACGTACGTCCTGCAACTGGACGCCAATGACGGCGCCCTGAAGACGGATTCAACGTGCACCATCACCGTGCAGGCCACCAATGCAACGCCCGTCGTCACGGGCTTGAGCAACCAGACGATTACCTGGCCCACGAATAGCGTGAGCCTCAGCGGCACGGTCAGCGATGATGGGCTGCCGAACGCATGCGTGTTGCTCTGGACCAAGGTCTCCGGACCGGGCACAGTGACCTTTAGTGCCCCCGCCGCGGCCTCCACCAACGCCACGTTCTCCACGATAGGCACGTACGTGCTGAATCTGGACGCCAACGACTCGGCGCTGCATGGCGACGAGGCGGTGACCATCACCGTCCAACTCGGCAACACCGCCCCGACGGTCTCGGCCGGGTCCAATCAGCAGATCTCCTTGCCCACCAACACTGTCAGCCTCAGCGGCACGGTCAGCGATGATGGGCTGCCTGTGGGCTCCACCACCACGTGCACCTGGAGCAAGGACAGCGGGACCGGGACCGTCACCTTCGCCAACGCCAACGCGGCGGCCACGACGGCGACGTTCTCCACCACCGGCACGTACGTCCTGCGGCTGACCGCTTCCGACACCGCGCTGCAAGCCTACAGCACGGTGACCATCACCGTCGCCGCCTCCGGCGGCGGGTGGACCATGAGGATCCAGGCCGAGGATTTTGACAACGGTGGCCAGTATGTGGCCTACTACGACACCACCGCGTCGAACGCTGGTGGGGCGAATTACCGACCCGGTGAATACGTCGACATCCGCACAACCACCGATGACCCCAACGGTTATGCGGTCTGCTACATCGTGGGCGGCGAATGGATGAAGTACACCGTGAACATTCCCTCCAGCGGCTTGTGCAACCTCAAGTTCCGAACCTGTAGCACAACTGACTATTCGCAGGTTCCCACGACCAATGCCTTGCACTTGTTGTGCGATGGCACCGACCTGACGCCGAGTGGCGTCAACCTGCCGGGCACCGTAGGCCCAACGTCCTGGGCGACCACCACAGTTTCGAATATCACCCTGCCGTCTGGTCAGCACGTTCTGTGCCTCCAGATCTATGACGGTTCTAATTCTTGGGACCTTAACTGGTTCGAGATCGACTCAGCCACCGGCACCGGTAATACGGCCCCGACGGTCTCGGCCGGGTCCAATCAGCAGATCTCCTTGCCCACGAACACGGTCAGCCTCAGCGGCACGGTCAGCGATGATGGGCTGCCTTCGGGCACCACCACGTGCACCTGGAGCAAGGACAGCGGGCTCGGAACCGTCACCTTCACCAACGCCAACGCGGCGAGCACGACGGCGACGTTCTCCACCACAGGCACGTATGTCCTGCGGCTGACCGCCTCCGACACGGCGCTGCAGGGGTATGGCACGGTGACGATCACCGTCCTAGCCGGCAACACCGCCCCGACGGTCTCGGCCGGGAACAATCAGATAACGTTCCTGCCCACTACCAGTGTCACCCTGGCCGGCACGGTCAGCGATGATGGGCTGCCTGTCGGCTCCACCACCACGTGCACCTGGAGCAAGGACAGCGGGCCGGGAACCGTCACCTTCGGCAACGCCAATGCGGCGGCCACGACGGCGACGTTCTCCACGGTGGGCACGTACATCCTGCGGCTGACCGCTTCCGACACGGCGCTGCAAGCCTACAGCACGGTGACCATCACCGTCAGCGCCTCCAGTGGGTGGTCACTCCGCATCCAGGCCGAGGATTATGACACCGGCGGCCAGGGCGTCGCTTACTACGACACCACCACCGGAAACGCCGGTGGGGCGTACCGCAGTGACGACGTGGACATTCGCACAGCCACCGATGACCCCAACGGCTATGCGGTCTGCTACATCGCCAACGGCGAATGGATGAAGTACACCAGGACCATTCCCTCCAGCGGCTCGTATACCGTCAAATTCCGAACCAGCAGCACGGCTGACTATTCGTTCGTGGCCAC
>PMYD01000136.1 GCA_003171335.1 Phycisphaerales bacterium | reverse complement strand
AGCCCTTGTCCAGGCACAGGTGCGCATTATGAGCTGGTGAGAACCCGCTTGAACAGCATCGCGGCCGGCTGTGAGTGGCAGACCTTGCGCCATATCACGGCCGACGGCATGGCCGGGTATTTGACCATCCTGAAGCGACAAGGCTTGGCGGCGAAGACGCAGAATGAATATCTCATCGCCGCCAGGGCCTTTTGCCGCTGGTGCATCGCCACGCGCCGCCTGGCCGGCGATCCGCTGGTGAGCGTAGCGAAGGTGGCGTACGTCGAAAAGACGTACAACCGGCGAGCCCTGACCGTCGATGAGGCCGACCGGCTGCTACAGGCGGCCGGGCCGCGCCGGCGGGTGTATCTGCTGGCCCTGAGAACAGGCCTGCGTCGATCGGAGTTGAGAAATCTTCAGTGGGGCGACCTGCGCATCGGCCCGGATGAGAAAACGCCGTACATCGCCTTGCGGGCCATCGCCACAAAGGCCCGGCGGGCCGACACGATCCCCTTGCGGGCCGATGTTGCCGATGAACTCCGCGCCGCCATGCCTGCCGGCGCCGCCGCCGGGGATCTGGTGTTTGCGTCCCTGCCGAAGATGGTGACGTTCAAACGTGACCTGAGGCACGCGGGGATCGCCGTCGAGGATGACCGTGGCCGCGTGGTCGATTTCCACGCCCTGCGGGTGTCCTACGGCACGATGCTGGCCGCCGCCGGCGTGGCCCCCCGCGTGGCGATGGAACTAATGCGGCACACCGATATTCGCCTCACGATGGGGGTCTATACCGACCCGCGAATTCTGGACACGGCCGGGGCGGTGGCCCGGCTGCCGGAATTTTCAAAGGACCGCCAGGGCCAGGCGTCGGCAACCGTGGCCCTGAAAACGGGGACGTTTGGGACTATTGCCCTGAATCGTGGTTTTGCCTGTCCAAACCCGTCCATTTCCGACCATGAGCCCGACAGAAATAATGAAAAAACCCCTGATTTCTCAGGGGTTTCACACGAGGCCGACGGGGATCGAACCCGCAACCACCGGATCNNGTACTCTAACCAATTGAGCTACGGCCTCAGTAGCCGCAGGCGGTTTTACGCCCGCATCAAGAATCATAAGTATATTAGTCCGGAATCGAATGTCAACCGGCGTCGGTTCGCGGTGCCGGTTTTTTCCGCACCTCGCCGCCGCCCCGAAAAAAAGCTCGTCGCCGGCCCGCTCAGCCGGCGACGAACAGGAGGAGGACGAGAAGCTTTTTTCAATTCGCCGGACCTGGAAAGCCCGGCGAGGTACAAGGTGTATCGGTCAGAACAACATTGCCCCTTGAGGGCATGTGGCATCCTGCATCGGGTCGGCGGCATCCTCGGCTTCGCCCTCTAGACCCGCCAGCGGCGCCAGGGAGGCGTATAGACCGGCCAAGGGCCGGGGCGTCAGGGCTGAGCGGAGGTGGCGAAGGTAGTCGTTCAGATCCTCCAGGCTGAATTCCGCCAGAAACGCCGGCTTGGCCGTGGGGTTCAGCCGCAGGATCGCGTCGATGACTTCGCGCTTGCACATCCGATGGCCCTTTGTGTGTGACTGTGTGTGACAAGGAGAATATCGGAGATGCGTCAAAAGAAGCTTTAGGCCGCCCTCTGAGGTAATTACCCGAAGATTCCTCGCACGTAAGAACTTAGAAATCAGGGAATTCCGACCTTTCGGCCAATACAGGTCTTGGGACCCGAAGCGCCCCTGTGCCCAGAGCAAGGCGGTCGCACGTGCCGGGCGATATAATGTGGCGCATTCTCCCTGAACTGGAAACCGCTGCCCTGCCGACGCTATACTAGCTGTGCTCCCCGGCGGGCATTGTGTCGCGGCCGGGCCGGTCCAGATAAAGAGATCAGATGGACGACGGCTTCGAGCGATTCAGTCGCGTGCGTTGGGTGTTTAAACGGATCTTCACGGATCCGATAGCCAACTATTTGCCCGCCGGCTTCTTGCGGGGGCTGCTGCGTTTCGGTAAGAGCGAGCTTGCACACGCCAACTGGGCCGACCCGGGCGGCTGGCGCAGCATGGTCATCAGCTACGACGGCAAGCCGCGCCAGTGGGCCGATCGAATCCTGGTCAGCGGCGGGGCGGTCTCCATGGCCCTGCGAAATCGCCTGCGGTTGGCCTCCAGCCTGCTGGCCGAGCTGATCGACAAGGCCGCCTCGGAATCCGCCACCAAACCCATCCATGTGCTGTGCCTGGGCGCGGGACCCGGGCAGGTGGTCGTGCGGGCCATGGAGCTGGCGACTTCGCACAGCCGGGCCACGCTGGTGGACATCAATCCGGACGCCTTTTCCTTCGGCCGCGAGCTGGCCGCCCGGCGCGGCCTCATGGAGCGCGTCAGCTTCATCTGCGGCGATTGCCGGGATGTGAAGACCTACCTCACCGAGCCGCCGGCGATCGTGAAGATGCTGGGCATCTGCGAATACCTGACCGATCGGCAGATCGTCGATATCGCCTCGTGTGCGGCGGCGGTCATGCCGGCGGGCTCGCCGATCATTTTCAACAACATCACGCGCCGGCACGGCAATGACCGGTTCCTGCGCCGGGTCTTCGGCCTGCACATGGCCTACCGCACCTGCGATGAGCTGTGCGCGCTGATGCGCACGGCCGGCTTTGACGATTTCGTCATCCACAATGAACCCTTGGGCGTTTATAGCGTGATCGTCGGGCATCGCGCCCGCGCGCCCGTCGCGGTGACCGGCGGCCTGGCGAAAGCGGCCGGCGGCATGGCGACCCTCAGCGGCAGCGTCCCTGCGGCGGCCGGCTTGGCGGGCGTCGCCGCGGTGAGCCCAGCCATCATTGCCGACGCTGTGCCGACGGCCCGCGCTGCCGACATTGCTCCGGCGGCCGGCACTGCGCCAATGGCCACCGCGACGGGGCCGGTCGGCACGACGGCGACCTCCGCCGCCGGCGGTCCATCCTCCGCCGGCCCGCCCGCCGGTGCGCCCGGGACGGTGGGCCATGGCTGAGGTCCAGGTACCCTGGGGCACGGGCCATCTGACCGTGCCGCTGCCGGATCACTGGACATTGGCCCAGATCGCCCAGCCGCAGATGCCCCGCGCGCCGGTGGATTGGCCCGAGCGGCTGGCGCGGGCGCTGGCCCGCCCGGAGGGCACGCCGCCGCTGGCCGACCTGGTTCGCCCGCTGGCCCATCGCGGCCGCATCGTGCTGGTGCTCGAGGATGTCACCCGCCACAGCCCGCTCATCGAGCTGCTCAACGTCATCCTGCCCGAGCTGACGCACGCGGGCGTGCTCGATGAGCAGGTCAGCATCCTTTTTGCCACGGGCATGCATCCGCCGATGGATGAACACCAGGTGCGGCAGAAAATCAGCGCCCTGGCCGATCGTTTTGCCTGGCGATGCAACGCCGCCGCCGACCCCGCCGAGCACATCAGCGTGGGCGAAGTCCGCGCGCCGCGCGGGCGGGCCGGGGTGACCATCCGCGTCAACCGCCGGCTGGTGGAGGCCGACCTGCGGATTGTGCTGACCTCCGTGACGCCGCACCTGCAGGCCGGTTTCGGCGGCGGCGGCAAGATGTTCGTGCCCGGCTGCGCCGCGCTGGAGACCATCGGCCAGATCCACGCCCTGGGTCTGCCGCGAAAATCCGGCCGGCCGCTGGTGGGCACCGATGCCGAACACAACCTCATGCGGCAGATGGTCGATGCCGCCGGCCAGCTCGTCGAAGTGGCTGGGGGCACGACCTTCGCCGTGCAATACGTGCTGGACGAGGCGGACTGGCCCAGCTCGCTGGTGGCCGGCGACCTGCGGGCCGGCCAGCACATGCTGGCCAAGCAATGCGCCGCGGCTTGCGGGGCGGTCATGGACGCGCCGGCCGATGTGGTCATCGCCAACGCCTACCCTCGCGATCACGACCTGTGGCAGAGCTTCAAATGCGTGCCGAACACCGCCGCCGCCGCCCGGCCCAACGGGGTCATCATCATGCTGGCCCGCTGCCCGGCGGGGGCGAACATGGGGCCGGTGCGCTGGCCGCTGTCGCCCGCCTGGACGCGGCGGCTGATCCGCCTGCTGGGGACCGGCGGAATTGTGTCCCTCGTTC
Source organism: Phycisphaerales bacterium (assembly GCA_003171335.1). Lineage (GTDB taxonomy): Bacteria > Planctomycetota > Phycisphaerae > SM23-33 > FEN-1343 > FEN-1343. The sequence continues at coordinate 4,056 of PMYD01000136.1, read as the reverse complement.
AACGGTTCCTGCCCGGGGTCCACCCCGAGGCCCAGTTTTTCGTGCGGCTGGCCACCGAGACGATTCACCGCAACCCGGTGCTGCTGTACGCGCCCGAACTGGTGGCGCGCGGCCAGAGTTTTCCCGGCCTGCCCATCTACGACGATCTTGCGGCCATCCTGGCCGCCGCCGACCGCCTGCTGGGCGCTGGCTCCCGCCGCGTGATCGTTTTTCCCTCGGGCGGAACGACCTACCCCATCCTGGGGGGCTGATTCCTCCCGCCCCCGTCCCGCCCTCGCGCGATCATTCGCCGCGCAATTCCGCTACAACGTCCAGTTCCACGGGCGCATTGAGCGGCAGCTGGGCCGCGCCGATGGCACAGCGCGTGTGCCTGCCGGCCTCGCCCAGCACCTGCACCAGCAATTCGCTGGCACCGTTGGCGACGGCGGCCTGATCGACGAACCCGCGCGCCGAGGCGACAAAGACATTCAGCCGCACGATGCGGGCGATATTGTCCAGCCCGCCGGCCTCGGCGTCGAGAACGGCCAGCGCATTGAGCGCCGCCTGGCGTGCCGCCGCCACGGCCACCACCAGCGGCACATCCTCGCCTACCAGCCCGGTCGCCAGCAGCGCGCCCTCGCGCAACGGCAACTGACCTGAGGTGAAGATCAGCCTTCCCGCCCGCACGGCCCTGACGTAGTTGCCCACGGGCTTTGGCGCCGGCGGAAGGGACAGGTTAAGCTGCTTGAGACGATCAAGGCACGACAAACTAAGGCCTCCGATTCAAACATTCTCGCCCGTTCTTACCGGACGTTTGTCTTGACTGACGTGCGCGCAATCGACTTTCTCGCACTCTTTCGCGGCGGGCGACTGGCGCGATGAGAAACGACATTCTTCTTTGGAGCATTCTTTTCTGCAATCACGACGGATTCGGGAACCCCGACGAGCAAAGCGGGCACGCTGATATCCTCATCCACCTGCTCCCAATGCAGACCTCGGCCTCCGCCGCTCATGGTGACCGCCCGACGTTGTTTGTCGCTGGCATCAAGCAGCCGCGGAAAATACGCCAACGGAACCGAAAGCTGACGACCGTCAACCAGGGCAACCCAAAGGTTGTCCTTGTCACACCAAACACGTTGGGCCCGTGGCTCCTGGGTCGAAGTGATCATTCCATTTCCTTCTAAAAAAAGCCAGATTACCTTGGATTATACGGCGAACCGCACCAAGATCATTGGAGTTCATTCCATAATTCTTCTCCAAGGGGACATCCGCAGTCAACCAGAACTTGGCCACGTTATCTGCCCGCTGGGCATGTATATGAGGCGGCTCCCGATGGGATGGATCGCCCTCATTGGAGTAAAAGAAGAAGCGATATCCGTTCTTGCGGAAAACTGTTGGCATTCAGTCACTGTCCGCCTTGCGTATCGGCTGACTCCGCTGGGGGGTCCACGATCTTGTTCAATTCCGTTGTGGCGCCACCTGCCGCGTCCGAAACATTCGCCCCCGGCGGCACTTCTTCCTCCTCCTTGCGAAGGAAGATGTAAATCTCCCCGAACAGCTTATCCTGCTGAATCACCAGCCGCTTCTGACGGATCAGCTCGAGCATGGCCAGGAACAGGCCGACGATCTCGCCGCGCTGCTGGCGGCCGGCGAAGATCTGGCGGAAGGTCATGTTGCCATCGCGCGCCAGCCGGTCCAGGATGTCCTCGGCGTGCAGCGAGATGGGCGTGTCATCGTACACCACCTGGTGCGCCCGGGGACCCTTGCCGATCGACGACATCAGGCTGCTGAACGCCTCCAGCAGGTGCCAGATCTGCACCTCTTCCAGGTCCAGCTTGCGCTCGCCGAACTCCGGCCGCACGGGACTGCGCGGGTGCCGCAGCGCCTGCTGGGCCGCCGAGAGCCGCAATTGCTCGGCGGCATCCTTGAAGGCTTTGTATTGGAGAAGCTGCCGCACCAGCTCGGCCCGGGGGTCGCCCAGGCCCTGCTCGGCGCCGCCTTCTTCCGGGGGCGGGGTGGGCAGCAACATCCGCGACTTGAGCTCCAGCAGCGTGGCCGCCATGACCAGGAAGTCGCCCACCAGGTCCGGGTCCAGTTCCTTGAGCAGCTCGACGTACCGGCAGTACTGCTCGGTGACGTGGGCGATGGGAATATCGTAGATATCCACCTCGTCCCGCCGGATGAGGTACAGCAGCAGGTCCAGCGGCCCGTTGTACACGTCGAGATTTACGCGATAAGGTTCCACAGCTTTGAGTCAGTCTAGGTTCGGGTCTTCTTCACGTAAAGCGGACAGTGGGCTTTTTGAAAATCCCGCGGTGCAGCAAATTCCAAATTCCAAATCCCAAATCCCAAACAAGCACCAAATCCCAAATCTCAATGACCAAAACCGGGACACACGAGCACCGTTTGGACGCGGGTTACCCGTTGTTCCCCTTTGGAGCTTGGTGCTTGGGATTTGTTTGGGATTTGGGATTTGGAATTTGGGATTTTCCTTCTTCCATAGCCAGCAGAAACTCGACGATTTGACTTGCCTCCACAGGCGTTACAAAAACCTTCGTCTTCTCTCCCAGAGGACTGCATTTTCGCTCATCCGTAGCGCCGGTGAAGACCGCCGCCGTGGGCCGGCCCAGGGCGGCCGCCAGGTGGGCGATACCCGAATCGTTGGCCACGACTCCGGCGGCCAGGCTCAGCAAAGCGACCAGCTCGCCGATGGGTTTAGTAGCGACAAACGTGCGGGCGCTTTGACCGATCTCGCCGGCCACGCGCTGGCACAAGGCATCCTCCGCGGCCGCACCGGAGATGAGACACGACCAGCCGGCAGCGGTTAAACGCTGGCCTACCTCGATGAATCGCTCCGCCGGCCATTGCTTGGCCGGCCAGCCGGCCCCGGGGGCCAGGATGGCGAATTGCCGACCGGCCAGGTCCAGCTCGGCGGCGACTTGGCCCGGATCGCGCGTTGCCACCGGCGGGCGAAGCGGCTGGGCGAGCCAGCGCTGCACCGCGGCCGGCCCGATCAGCGGCTCAATCACCCGGAACGGCCGGCTGCGGAGGTGCTCGCCGGCACGCTCGGCATCGCCGACACGATGCGTGTACAGCCAGCCCAATTCGCCGCCGTCAAAGCCCAAAGAACACGCCGGCCGCAGGAGAAACGTCAGGGCCGCCGAGTAGCGGTTGCCCATCAGATCGATCACCAGGTCAAATTCCCGCGCCCGCCATTCCCTCGCCTGGGCGCGGAGAAGCGACCAGGAGACTCTCTCCCGCCGCCGGTCGCTGATGACCGCCGTCGTCGTCAGCACGTGGTCGCTATCCAGCAGCCCATGCCACAGGTCGGTGCAAGTGGGGCGGGTGATGGCGAAGATCGGCCGGGCGCCGAATCGCTCGCGCAGCGCGGGTACGACCTGCGTGGCCCAGAACGTGTCGCCAATCCAGTGGGCGGCGACCAGGGCGATAGTGGCCGGCTCAAAGCTCTGCCATGGCCGTGGGTCAAAGTAGCCCAGGCGCGCACGCCGGCCGGCCGGCCAGCGCAGAAGCCCGCCGGCACCCATAGCAGCACGCTGAAGACATCGCTTGATGGTCAACGGCACGGTCATTTAGGCGAATGTAACTCCTTTGGCCTTGGGAGCCAATGAATGAATACCCGCACCACTCCAGCTTAGGCAACTGAGGAAATTCCTCAGTTGCTCGGCATCCTCAAGACGTTTGAGCCTCAACTGAGGAAATTCCTCAGTTGACCAGGCATCTTCGCCAGGACCGTTTGAACTTCAACTGAGGGAATTCCTCAGTTGCCCTGGCACCTTTGCTGGAGCCACTTTGAACTCCAACTGCGGAAATTCCGCAGTTGCGCATGCGCTTGTACGTTTGCATAAGGATCTACGGATTAATGACTTAATTATCATTCGTGCGATATCTAGGCTGCTTCCCAATGTACGCAAGCCTTGCGGTTGGTCGACGAGATCACGTATTCAAATGTCAAGACAGGTCCCAAGCCCTCAGCGGCCCTGCAACCTAATGTGTAGCAAATGGCATGCCAGAAGTAAGAGTAGTTTGAAGAATAATTGTAACATCCTTGTAAATAAG
>PMYD01000160.1 GCA_003171335.1 Phycisphaerales bacterium | reverse complement strand
GCCCACGCCTGTCTGACCAGCGTCGTTCGCACCGCCCGCCAGCAGCATCGCGACCTGCGCCGCTTCATCGCCGATCTGTTATGCGGCCGTCGCCTCCGCCTGGCCTACCTCCCCGCCAGCCCGTAACCCGCTAAACAGATACAATCTGGGTAGCGTGGATCATCAGTCTTGCGGCCATTGCGACGGGAGCGATGGCGATACGGTCCAAGCACGGACTCTTTCGGGGATGGCTCGGGTTGGTCCTGGGAATAGGCATATTCATACCGTCAACCGCCATCATATTGGGAGAGCCACATCTTGGACCCCGCCCCCTGTCCCCCAGGGCGCTTTGCGCTGCCAACCTTCACGGCATATACGTCGCCCTAACAATGTATGTGGCAGATGCGAACAACGGCGGCACACTGCCGCCGGATCTGCCGACGCTGGCAGAGGGACAGTATGTGACGGCCGATATGCTGCTTTGCCCGGTCACACATAAAGCTAGAACCTGCGACTACTTCTACTATGCCAAGAACAACCTGGAGGCGTACGCAGACCCTCCGAACGCCCTGCTGGCCTGCGACTTGCCTGGCAACCACGGAAAAGAGCCTCTCACCGTGCTGTTTGCCGATGGGCACGTCGAATCCGCGGATGCGCGGCGAATGCAGCAGCTTTTCTCCCAGCCGCAAAATGCGGAATTCGCCGCCGCACTGAAAGCGGCTGAGACGGCCAAGGCGTCCAATGCAAAATGAGACCCCGGACAACCCGTCGGAGAAACCTGTTGTACTGCCATACGCGAGACCCCTTCCCCTGCGCACGCCCAGGCAGGAAGGGCTTCGCAGCGTGTGCACCGTGTTCGGCACGATTTCGTTGGTGTGCTGTTTTCTGACCTCGATCATTCTTTGCGATCTGGGGGAAGACCCCTTCGCCTACGCCGCCCTGGCCTCAGCCTTGGTGGCGGTGGTCGCGGGTTTCCTGGCCGGCAGGGACACCAAAGGCCACATCGCCGGTGGCTGGGGCTTTGGCGCGGGGCTCGGGGTGATGGTCGTGTTTGGGACTATGATGGCGTTTTCAGCACTGGGAGGCGGCGGCGCGAGGAAATCGGCCCTCCGATCCATCTGTATGAGCAATCTTCGTTCGCTCGGCAACGCCGTGATGATGTACGAGAACAACAACCACGGCGAGCCGGCGCCGGATTTGCCGGCGCTCGTGGCGGCACAGTACACATCCAGCGCGCTTTTTGTGTGCCCGCAGGCCAACAGCGGCCGGCCGTGTGATTATTTCTATTTCCCGCCGCCGGCCGGCGTTCAGGATGGCCGGCTGATGATGTGCGACCTGGCCGGCAATCACGGCCCCGATGGCCGCAGCGTGCTGACGGCCGGCGTGTCCTGCAAATGGGTCACGGAGGCCGATTTCCAGGCCCTGCTGGCGCGGCCGGAAAACGCCGAGTTCGCCGCCGCACTGAAAGCGGCGGAGCCGGCGAACAAGAAGTAGGTAACCGCCGGCGGCTGGCTGTCGCCCTTCGTAGCTCCAGGCCGCGCCGCTTTCCCCCTTGCCCCTACCCCCCGCCGCCGGGGGGCGGTACAATCCGCATCGGGCGGTAACCCCGGCAATCATTCGAGAAGGAGTGGCCCATGGCCAAGAAGACGCCTTTCCACGAGATCAACCTGGAGCACGGCGCCACGATGCGCGAGATGTTCGGCTACTTCCTGCCCTGGGAGTACCGCGAGGGCCAGGTGGAGGAGCACCTGGGCACCCGCCAGCGGGCCAGCCTGTGCGACCTGGACTACATGGGCGAATTCACCATCGAGGGCGCCGATGCGCTGGAGTTGCTTCAGAAGCTGGGCACCAACGATTTTGCCCGCCAGGCCGTGGGCGCGCACCGCTACACCGCCCTGTGCGATGCGGATGGCAACATGATGGATGACTGCACCGTGTGGCGCCTGGGCGAACAGAAATGGATGATCATCAGCGGCGATGAGGCCGACTTCGAGTGGATCACGAAAAACGCCGAGGGCCTGGATGTGAATCTCCAGAACATCACCGCCCAGCACACCACGCTGGCGCTCGAGGGGCCGACAGCGCAGGAGATCATGGCCAAGGTCACCGATGTGGACCTGGCGTCCATCGCCTACTACCACTTTGCGCGCGGAAAAGTGGCCGGCGTCGACAGCCTGGTGGCCCGCATGGGCTACACCGGCGAGAACGGGTTTGAGGCCCATTTCCACCCCCGGCACGCCCGCACGGTGTGGAGCGCGATCATGCAGGCGGGCAAACCCTTCCACATCGTGCCGTGCGGCCAGGCGGCCCTGGAAAGCCTGCGCCAGGAGGCCGGCTATATCCTGGTGGGCAACGAGCACGACAAGAGCACCAACCCCTTCGAGGCGGGCATCGGCTGGACGGTGAAGTTCGAAAAGAAGGATTTCAACGGCAAGCGCGCCCTGGCCGCCATTCTGAAAAAGGGCCTGAAGCGCCACCTGGTGTGGTTCCGCCTTCCCGGCAGTGAAGTGGCCGCCAAAGGCGATGCCATCTTCAGCGGCAACAAGCAGATCGGCCAGGTGACCAGCGGCTCGTATTCCCCCACCTTCAAGGCCGGCACGGCCCTGGGCTATGTGGCGCCGGCTTTCGCCATCCCGGGGGCCACCTTCCAGATCGAGATCGACGGCGCCCGCTGCCCCGCGCGGCTGTCCACCATGCCCCTGTACGACCCGGGCAACTGGCTGACCAAGGGCAAGCCGTAGGCGCAGCGACGCAGAACGTTTTCTTTGACGGGTGCCGTGGCTGCATCTTTTCGCAGCCATGTGTCGTCAGAACGAACTTACGAACCCACGTAAGCGGGCGCGTTTTCGCCGCCACGCCGGGGTGCGAGAAGAAGAGCAACCGTGCGCGGACGCGTGGCTGCAAAAAAACGCAGCCACGGCACCCAGCCTTCACGGCACCTGGCCGGTGTTCAGCCAAGCCGCACGCTCTGCGCTTCTATCCGTGGTAATGCGATTGCCACACCAGGAAGTCCACACCATCGACCTTCCCATCGCCGTTGGCATCGCCGTGGTCGCAGGTGCCGCCGCTGGTCGTGGGATAGTGGCTCTGCCAGATCAGGAAGTCCACACCGTCGACCCTGCCGTCGCCGTTGAAATCGCCGGGGGCCAGGACGGTCACGGTCACGTTGCCCGAGCCCGACAGCAGCGAGTCATTGGCCGTCAACTGGAGCACGTAGGTGCCAGCCGAGGAGAAGGTGGCCATCGTGCTGACAGCGGTCGCATTGGCGAAAGTCACGGCGCCGGGGCCGGAGACCACGCTCCAGGCGGCCGTGCAGGCGGCCGGCGGGTTGGGCAGACCATCATCGCTGACCGTGCCATTCAGGGCCAGGCCGTTGGGAATCATGACTTTGGGGTATACGGCGCTGGCGGTGACCGTCGGGGGAGTGTTGGGGGGAACAGTAACCACGGCAGCCATATCGATCAGGTTCAGGTCCACGGTGCCACCAACTGCGCCCCAGAACTCGACTTCGATGGCGTTGGAAAGGTTCGTCGAGCCGCAGGTAATGGTGGCCGGAACACAGTTGGGGAAGGTCAAAATGGCCGGGGCATTGCCCGAGTCAACGGACTGGATGGCGCCGCCATTGATGCGGAAGTAGCCCAACCGAGTGCCACCGTTGTCGCGCGAGCTCAGCAGGCGGACATTATAGGCCGAACCGCTCAGGCCGGAGATGATGATTTTGCCCTCCGCACCGGTCGTAGGGCCATTTATATCGCCTTGGGTCGCATCAACGGTCTGGGCAATGTCCTCGGTTGCGGTCAGGGGATAGGTCAGACCATCCTCGGTATAGACTTTGGTCGTGCCGGAATTCGTTCTGACATCGTCGAGGTTGGCGACGCCGAAGGCCACGCCGGGAAGCAGGGCGCCGGTGGAGTCAACCATGGCCCCAGCCGCGAGCTCCTGCAGGTAGTTATCGCTGCCATCCCCCAGCGTTCCGGGACTGGCCCACCAGTGGGGAAGCACAGTGAAATTGTTCCAACCCGTGCCGCTGCCGGTCGATGGGTCGCCGACATCAATCAGGATGCGTTCTGCGTGCGACACCTGCACCACCACGGTGCACTGGCCATACGATGTCAACGCCGTGTCGCTGGCCGTCAGGCGCAGCACGTAGGTGCCGAGGGTGGAGAAGGTCGCGGTGGTCGCGGGCGAGTTGGCATTGGCGAAGGTGACCGTGCCCGGGCCGCTCGTGACGCTCCATGTGGCCGTCACGGCGGCGCCGACGGGCAGCCCGTCGTCGCTGACGGTGCCCGACAGGCTCACGCTGGTGTTGGGCAGGCTGATGCTCTTGTCCCCCCCGGCGTTCGCCACAGGGGCCTGGTTGACCGGCTGCGGGCTCACCGTCACTTGAACCTCAGCGAATGCGGTGAGGGACGTGTCGGTGGCGGTCAGCCGCAGCACGTACGTGCCCAAGGTCGAGAACGTGGCCGTCGTGGCCGGGGCGGCCGCGTTGCCGAATGTCACGGCGCCCGGGCCGGAAGTGACCGTCCAGGTTGAGGTCACCGCGGCGCCGACCGGCAGGCCGTCATCGCTCACCGTGCCGGCCAGGCTTACCTGGGTAGTCGGCAGCCGCACCGACTGGTTGGCGCCGGCGCTGACGACCGGAGCCAGATTCGCACCCCCATTGGTCAACACGACGAACACGTTGAAAAGCGTTGGCGTCGGCACATTCACGCTGCCGGCCCCATCGGTGTTTCCCACCCACAGCGGGGTGCCGTAGAAACGCTTGGGGTCCATCAGCCGCACCGGCGAGTTGGGAGGAACCATGCTGCTGAAGTTCACCAGCACGGAGGAGGTATTGCCCCAGTTGAAAACCACGAGATTCGCGCGGCTGGGATTAAACTCCGTCTGCTGCTTCAGGAAGATCTTCGGCACCGTCGGCGTCGGCGAGCCGGGTGTGTCGCTCTCACTGGGGGTGTATCGGCGAATGGTCCCGCCGGTGACGAAGTTGTTGGACTCGGTGAGGGTCTGGATCTTGTAGAAATCGAGGTCTCCGTTGACGATGTAGTTGTTCGTGACCGTGTAGACGCCGTTGGAGGGGGCGGCGTAATAGCCGGCCGACAGCAACACCGTATACAGGACATTGTTATTGAGGGTGTTACCGGTGGAAATGGCGGCGCCGCCCACGATCAGCGGTCCATTATCCATGCAGATATTGTCCTCGACCCAGTAATAGTTGGCGAATGCATCCCCGCTGCCGTAGGCCTGCACCGTCTGCTGGCCATTGCCGTACGGCGTGGAAAAGATGTTCTGCCTGAAAAACTTGCCGTTGGGGTCATTGTTCTGCGTGTAGACGCAGTGCCCGTGGCAGCGGTCCGGGGCGATCCAGCCGCAGGCGTACACAATGTTGCCGTAGGCATAAAAACCGGTATCCTCCGCCCAGCTCTCGATGCCCTCGTACGCGCCGTGGATGACGCAATTGATCAGCCGGCAATACTGGCCGGCGTAGAAGCAGGCGCCGCCGTAGGGATTGGGCAGATCGGTGGGCCACGAAAGGGTGTCGGCCGAGTGGATGTTGTTGGCGTCGCCGTTGGCGTCCAGCCACGGCGGCGAGGCGATCTCCAGGTCGCGGAAGTCCACGTAGCTGCAGTACGTGTACACGTTGCCGCTGCCGTAGTCCTCCACCTCGCCGACGGCCAGGCCGGGATTGATCCTGGGGTGGGCCCCCGGCGCGGGACAGACCGTGATGCGCCCGCCAGGGCTGGAGTTGCCTCGCAGGTAGACCATCTGCTTGCCGTGCATGCTGCTGGGCCCCTGGCCGTCGCCGGCGTAGTTGCCGTCCATCAGGTACACGGTGTCGCCGGGCGCGACGGGCTGGAGGCCTCGCATGACGGAGGGGAAGTCCCAGGGGCTCGCCTGGCTGCCATTGCCGCTGGAGCTGCCGGAAGGGGCCACGTACCAGGTGGCCGCGGCCGCCGGGTAGGCCGCGAGAAACCCAATGCCCAGCGCCGTTACAAGCCCGAAGACTTTAGATTTCATATGCCGCTCCTTTGTCGGATGAAACTATGCCCCACAGAAATCGGTCGCAAGAGAACTGCCAACGCCCACGCCACATCGTGGCTGCTAAGCCTGCACGCCCTTCCGCGAGCCATGCACCGCTTAACACAGCCTCAGATTCTGCCTGATCGTGTCCCTCTCGGTCGTGCCCGTGACCGGCTTTATCCTTGGTAATGCGACTGCCAGATCAGGAAGTCCCCACCATCGACCTTGCCATCGCCGTTGGCGTCGCCGCCATCGGGCGTGGCGCCGCCGACGAAGTTGGGATAGTGGCTCTGCCAGATCAGGAAGTCCACACCATCGACCCGGCCATCGCCGTTGAAATCGCCCGGCGCCAGGGCCGTCACGGTCACGTTGCTGGTGGCCGTCAGGACGGAGTCACTGGCCGTCAGTTGCAGCACGTACGTGCCGGCCGTCGAGAAAGTAGCCGTCGTGCTGGCCGAGGAGGAGTTGCCGAAGGTCACCGTGCCCGGGCCGGAGACCTTGCTCCAGGCGGCCATGCAGACGGCCGGCGGGCTGGGCTGGGTATCATCGCTGATCGTGCCGGCCAGGGTCAACGCGTTGGGGATCATCACCTTCCGGTTGGCGCCCGCGCTGGCTGTCGGGGCGGCATTGGCTAGATCCACCTGGAACCAGTTGAAGTTGAATTCATCAGTGTCGAAACACACCCGCATGAGGTGCAGGCCCGCGGGCAGTGGGCAGTTGGAGACGGTGGTCGTCACGCCGTTATCCCAATCCGGGGCGGGCGGCAGGTTGATGCGGCCGGTCAGGTCGTTGCCGTCCAGCTCGATGTGCATGTACTTGCCCGTATTCACGCCCTCCGTGCGGACGCTGATGTTGTACAGACCGGTGTAGGCAACGTTGACCGTGTATCTCAGCCACTCGCCGGCGACGATGTCCTTGATGAGGTAGCCGCCGCCGACATCCGTGGTGGCGCGGATGTCCACATCATCGTTGCGGTACCCGCCGCCGGAGTTGCCCGGCGTGGTATCGTAGTAGGCCACGTTCTGGCCGCCGACATCATAGTTCTCCCCCTCGATGCGCCCGGGCACGGGCCAGGGCACCCCGCCGTAAGGCTGCTCAGCCGAGGCGCTGAGGATAATCATGCACTCCTTGTATGCCGACAGCGCCGTGTCGCTGGCCATCAGGCGCAGGATGTATGTGCCCACTGTCGAGAACGTGGCGGTCGTCGCCGGAGCATTGACATTGCCGAAGCTGACCGTGCCGGGGCCGGCGGTCAGGCTCCATGCGGCCGTCACCACAGCGCCCAGGGGCAGACCATCATCGCTCACCGTGCCGGACAAGGTCGCCGCGGTGATGGGCAGCGAGATCATCTGGTCCGCCCCCGCGCTGACCACGGGCGCCTGGTTGGGAACGGCCGCCGCCACCGTGACCTGCACCTCGCTGTACGCCGACAGGGCCGTATCGGAGGCCGTCAGGCGCAGGATATACGTACCCAACATCGAGAAGGTTGCCGTGGTGGCCGGCGCGCCAGGGTTGGCGAACGTGACGCCGCCCGGCCCGGATGTCAGGCTCCACGCCGCCGTCACGGCCGCCCCGGCCGGCAGGCCATCATCGCTGACCGTACCGGCCAGCGTGGCCGTCAGGATCGGCGCGTGCAATGTCTGCACCGGCCCGGCATAAACCATGGGCACCTGGTTGGTCGTCGTGACGTTAATCACGCCGAAGAATTGGCCGCGCCAGATCTGCTGGTAGCCCCCATCATAGTCGGAGTACAGGGCCTTGAGGGTGTGCCAGTTATTCGGATCGCTGGGCAGGTTTCGCCAGTCGCCCGTCAGGTACACGTGCTGCCCATCGCTCGACATGCTCTCGGCCCGGTACGGCGTGCGGCCGTTCTGGTCGATCACGCGCCCCCAGTCGGTCACCAGGTTGGGGTCCGTGATGTTGGGGTCATATCCCGGCGCCGACAGCCGCGGGTCATCCAGGTTCAGGCTCATCAGGTGCTGGTCTTTGGCCTTGTCATCATTGATGTAGTAGTACCAGTTGGCATCGCCGGGATTGTTGGGGCCGATGTACTGGCAGTAGGAATTCCAGCGCCGGGCCGAGGCCAACCAGTAGATGGTGTGGCCGGCCATGCACGTATCCAGGCCGGTCACGCCGATGCGGGCCACCTTCTTGAAGGCCTGGCCCTCGGCGAAATGGCCCTGCCGGGCCTGGTCGGCGTCGAAGATCCAGAAGAAGGAGTCATACATCATCCAGAAGACCCAGTGATCGGCATCCAGGCGGGCGATCCAACTGAAGCCCTGATACTGCCACATGGGGTCGATCGCCAGGTTGTCCGGCCGCCGGTTGGGGGGCATGACGCCGGGATAAGCCACCAGCGGGCCCGTGGCGGGAACCATGGACAGTTGCCCGTTCGAATAGAACGCGCTGGTCCACAGATTGCTCTGGCTGTCGGTGATGTGATAGAAGCACGTGCCGGCGGCGCTGCCGCGGTTGGTCCAGGTGAAGGCGCCGGTATCCGGAACGCCGTTAGTGGGGCAGCTCCAGATGTTGTTGTCGGTGTTGACGTACATCATGCCGTTCAAGGGGTCCACCGTGGTGGCCGTGTAGATGGTGCCGGCGCCGGGGCGACCCATGTCCTTGAACGTGCCCACGGCGTTGGCCTCGAAGCTGCCCAACTTGTAGCGGATGCCGTGCCCGCCGGGATAGCCGCCGATATTGTTGCCCTCGTAGCCGTAATACGTGCTGAAGTAGATGTACCCGTTGTACTCCATCATGGCGCTGTGCAGCTTGCCATGCGGCCGGTAGTAGTTGGGGTCTTCGCCGGTGATCTCATTGAGCGAAGCCAGCCGGTGCACCTGGCCCGTGGTCGGGTCATACTGCATGAACAGGGCGCTGGTGTGCGGGGCATGGCTGGAGGTGCCGAAGTACACCTTGCCATCGGAGCCGACGATGCTGCCCTCCCACTGGCCATCCAGGTGCACATCAAACGGGCACAGCGGCGTGGTCGTGGCGGTGATCGTGCGGTCCACCGCGCTTAGGTGCACCAGCGGGTTTTGCTCCAGGTCCCCGGCGTACAGGATGGCCGCGGGGCAATCGTCGACAATGATGTTCGCCGCGGCCGCCGCCGCCACGCCGGCAAGACAAAGGAGGCTCAAAGCGCAAACAAGAACTGTCTCGCCGCGGGATAAGAACATTTCGAGGCACCTCCGCCCGCATGTTCTGACGGCTCAGCCAGGACAATCAGGTTTGACAAATTGCTCGCAGACCGTGCGACGCTAACTCCTGTTTAAGTCTAAGCCCAAATGCCTTTTGCGTCAAGCAAGAACCTGCGGAAATGGCCCGACGAGCCGGTCCAAGTCGGTGTGCAGCTTTGCTGCACACCATCTCCTCTTCGGCGGCGATCATGTCCATTCGCCATCCCGATAAAAAGGTTCCTGGCCCCAATGGCCCCTGCCCCAATGGCCCCTGCAAGTCGTCGCGCGCGGCCGGATCTCTGCGAACCTAGGTGTTATCGGCTCCCTATTGGCCAACGGGCAAATTGTCGAAGGCCTTGGCCGCTTCATCGACGCTGATCACACCATCGCCGTTCAAGTCGATCGACTGGCGCGAAGGGCTGAACGACCCCGCTGAGGCCGAAAGCGCTTTTGGAGATTGCATTAAAAGCGAGTTACTCGGATAGTGGCTCTGCCAGATGAGGAAATCGACGCCATCGACTGTTCGGTCGCCGTTAAAGTCGGCGTCTGACCAGGTGCGCGAATGGATGGTGGTACTGTAGTGCGACTGCCAGGCCAGGAAATCCACACCATCCACCTTGCCATCGAGATTCGCGTCGCCGAGGAAGAACTCCTTCTTCTTGTTGGGGTATCCAGCGCTGGTCAGGTAATACAGGTGGAAACCGTTCGGGTCGATCGTGCTGCCCCGGAGCATTTCCAGCGTGCCCACGTAAACGGCCTTGTCATCGTTGGGGTCTTCGCTCTGATTCGGGCAGCTATTCACAAGTCGCAGGGTTACGCCGTGCTTGCCCACATTGGCATCGCTGTCGGCGTTGCCGACGACCAGGTGATTGATGACAAAGTTGGATTTGCTGAAGTTATTGTCGACGCCGGTGTTCGGATCGACCAAGTTGGGATCATACGCTCTGCCGGCCACTTCCAGTTCAATAATCACCGAGTTTGCATCATTCGGATCAAACTGGCATTTCACCGTCACGCCGCCCAAACCCGAAAGCGCATTGGAATCCTTCGACTGGATTTGAATGCTGCTATGGGCCAATGCGCCAAGGGCGGGTTGAACGATGAGGGTGTTGTTGGCATCCGAAGATTGCAGGCTGGAGTTGCCGTCCAGAATAAGCGCATTTTGAACGGAAATACCCGATGACCCGCTGGAGAAGGAAAGACCGCCGTTGGTGAGATAAACGTTACCGACGCGAGGAACGGCCGAACCGGAGGCAACCGTGGCCGTGGCGCCATTCTGCACTTGCAGCGTGCCGCTGGAGATGGCCAGGCTGCCGCCGCCGCTGAACAACGACCCAGAGAACAGGTCGTTCACGCTGAAGTTGGTGTCCATCGCCAGGGTGCCGTTTGCGTCCACCGTCATCGCGTTGCCGCCGACACTGATTGTGCCGCTGTGCCATTCGAAAAGTCCCGAATTGCCGTCCGTGCCAACGGAAATGCCGCGGCTGGTGGAGAGCGTGCCGTTTCCATCCAGATAGTAGGTGCCATCGTTGACGCAAAGCATGCCCAGGGAGAATGTCTGCGTTGCATTTTGCGTGGCCGTGGCCCCGTTATCGATCTTCAGGGTGCCCGCGCTGATGTTCAGGCAGCCGCCGCCCTGGAAGATGCTTCCGGTGGTGAGGGCATTGGCGTCGAAGCCAAACAGCATGTCCAGGGTGCCATTGCTATTGATGGTCATGGTCTGGCCGTTGAGGACGACCTTGCCATTGGCCGTTTCCCAAATGAAGGTGCCAGGCGAAGAAGAGCCAACGATAAGTCCCGCAGTGGTCGTTAACTTTGCAGAATCGACCAAATCGTAGGTTCCATTCGCCACGCTGAGGCTTCGCATCGTGAGGGCATAGTTGGCATCGTGGGTGAGTGTGGATCCATCCGAAATCTCTAGATTCCCTTGTGATAGATCCACAGAGCCCATCTTCAGGTCAAAATCCTGCCCAGTCACTAGATTCTTAAGGGAGCCGCCAAGTCCAAAGGCCAATGTTCCATTTGGATTTACCAGGATCCAATACGTATAGTACACCCTGCCACTGGGATGCCATTCGAACCGCCCATTGCTCTGATTAGGCCCCACCACAATTCCACTTGGGCACCACAACATGCCGGTGCCGCCAAGGACATATTTGCCATATGAGCCGGGATTGTAACCGATGTAAAGGCCCTCAAAATAGACAGACCCGCTCCCGCTTTGGTTGAATATTCCATTACCGTCGTGACCGATGTATGATAAAGAGTTGTTTGTATAATTCATATTCCCAGCGTCACAAAGCGAAATAGATCCCGTACTGCCAGTGGTAATAGCTAAAGAGATTCCACCGTATGCCTGAAAATTACCCTGACAAATCAGACTTGCGTTTGTAACGACGGCAGGCCCTTCGGAAATCAGCGTGGAATTCGCGTCAATATATGAACCCCCGCCGTATAACGCAAAACCATCTGTTCCAAGAGAAAGACCACTTCCAGGTTCCAACTCTATTCCCTTGTAATAACAATAATTATAAAAACCTTTTGCGGCGCATACGGAGGAAAACACGAACGGGTAGCTCATTCCGCTACTATCGACTATCGCATCATCAGTCGATGTTGGAA
>PMYD01000135.1 GCA_003171335.1 Phycisphaerales bacterium | reverse complement strand
TGAGGCCCCGGCCTACCCGATCGGACGATGATCCGCCGCCGCAGGGGTGATCCGCCGCTGATGAGCGGTTCGGCCATCGGAGGGCCGATCAACAAGAGAATTGAGTATGCAGCGCAAACGCTGATGCGGCCGTTGTAACACTCAGGACATGTGGAGACGACGCTTGATCGTGGGGTGACCGGGCAATGTCACTCCTCATCCTCGTCGAGTTCGAACTCGTCTTCATCGTCCTTATCATCCCCATCGCGCTCGTCGTCGCCCTCCTCCTCTTCGGGCTCCTCCTTGCCGTCTTCTTCCTCATCCCCTTCTTCCTCTTCTTCCTCGTCCCCAACAAAAAGGTCTTCCTCGTCCAATTCCTCGAGGCCCTCTTCCTCCTCGTCCTCGTCTTCATCCCCGTCATACTCGTCATTCGCCAGGACAAGACCTTCGAGGCCCTCGTAATCTTCGATGATTTCCGTGGCCTCATCCACCAGGTCCGCCGGTACGAGCACCGGGATACCCTGGCCGGGAGCGTTTTCGGCCGCCTCGCCGACCTCGGCCGGAATCTCGTGGTCATTCAGAATGTCCACAAGCTGGGCCGCCTGGTCGTCGTCCCGTCCGTAGGCGACCGGCACGTAGTCCTCGTACAGGTCCTCTTCCCAGTTCTGGTCAAAATCATTTTCCGGCATAGCTCATCCCTTAACACGAACGAGGCGAGGCCCTGGCGCGGCGCACACAGACCCGCACCAAGTATGGTAGATTGTCGGCCCGCCGCGCCGAAAAAATCAAGCCCGTTCAAGCGCTTTTCAACGCTGCCCTTGAGATTGCTGGCGGCCAATGCGAGAATCCGCCGCCATGAAGCGAGTCACGATCAAAAACCAGCGCGGCCTCCGTTCCAAGAAGTATTCGGGCCGTCCAACAGGCGGCGGCGGACGGCTGGGCATTTGGCGGCGATTGGCATGCTGGGCCGTACTGGCCCTGTGTTTGGCGGCTGGCTGTCGAAAAAAGGAAAAGACCCCCGACCTGGTCATCGTCAGCCCGCACCCGGATGTGGCCCAGAAGGAATTCGCCGCGGCGTTTTCCGCCTGGCACCAGGCCCACTACGGCGCGCCGGCGAACATCGAGTGGCGCGACCTGGGCGGCGGCAGCGCGATCACCAAGACGGTTCGTTCCCTGTACGGCAACTCGGGCGCTTCCAGCGGGCTGGACATTTACTTCGGCGGCGGCGCGCCGGAGCATCGCTACCTGGCCAGGGAAGGCTGCCTGCAGCCCATCGAGCTGCCATCCGAGCTGCTGGCCCAGATTCCCGCCACGCTCAACGGCGTGCAGCAATATGACGCCAAGGCCGGCTGGTACGGGGCGTGCGTGAGCAGCTTCGGCATTTTGTACAACGCCAATCTGCTGGCGAAGGCCAATGCCGAATTGCCCGAACCCCGGCGGCTGCCGATGCCGCGCCGCTGGGACGACCTGGCCGACCCGCGAATGCAGGGCCAGACCGTCGCCGCCGGCCCGGAAAGCAGCTCCGGCCTGGCCTGTTACGAGCTGATGTTTCAGAGCGCCGGGCCCTGGCCGGTCGGATGGAAGCGGCTGCTGCCGTTCTGGGCCAACTGCCAGAGTTTTCCCGACAGGGCCAGCGCCCTGCCCAAGCGGGTGCACGATGGGCAGGCCCTGGTGGCCACGTCCATCGATTACTACGCCTTCAGCGAAATCGCCACGGCCGGTCCGAACGAGTTGAAATTCGTCCTGCCGGAAGATGGGGTCATCTTCACGCCCGATCCGATCAGCGTGCTCAAGGGCGCGCCGCACCTGGAGATGGCCCGTCGGTTCGTGCAATTCGTGCTGTCCGTCGATGGCCAGGCCCTGTGGTGCCTGCCGGCCGGCACGCCGGGTGGCCCCGTGAATAAGACGCTCTTCAGGCAGCCCATCAACCGTGTTGCGTACGAAAAGTACGCCCGGCAATTTCCCCCGCAACTGGTGAACATTTTCGCGCTGAACAGCCAGGTGATCTTGGATGAGAAACTCCAGTCGGCTCGTATTCCCCAGGTGCTGCCGCTGCTGATGAAGGCCGCGGCCATCGACAACGGAGCGAATCTGCGCCAGGCCTGGAAGCGGATCATCGACAAGGGCTGCCCGCCGGAACTGATGGAAGAGTTCCTCCGCTTGCCTGAGAACCTGGCCACGGAAGAGGCGATCTACCGCACGGCGGCCCAGCTCTCGCAGGGCGATGCCCAGAAAATCGAGGAAATCTCCAACGCCTGGACCGACTTCTTCCGCGCGAAGTACGAGCGGATCCGATGAATTGCCCATTGCCAATTGCATTGGCGTAGGAGTTCGCCCTGCGACACTGGCGAAGATATCTGCTGGCCTGCCTCATCGCGCTTGTCCTGGCGGCGTTCCTGCTGTGGCCTATTGGCGTCGTCGTGTACGAACCGCTCAAAGGCGAGCGGGGGTTGGTGCATGAGATCGGCCAGTTCTTTTCCCGGCCGGAATGCCGGCTGTGGCTGGTAAACGCCCTGAAGCTGGCGGCGGCGACGACGGTACTGGCCACGGTGCTGGCCCTGCCGCTGGCCCTGCTGGCGGACCGCTACGCTTTTTCCGGCAAGAGCCTGGCCACCGGGATGCTCCTGGCGCCGATGATCCTGCCGCCCTTTGTCGGGGCCCTGGCGGTCGAGAAGATGCTCAGCCTCAACGGCGGCTCGATCAACCTCATCCTGATGGCCCTGCGCCTGCCGCAGGTGAACGTCTTGGCCGGCAGCGGCGTGTTTTACGTGGTGGTGGCCCTGGAGGTGCTGCACCTCTACCCCATCATGTTCCTCAACGCGGCGGCGGCGCTGGCCAATATCGATCCGGCCATGGGCGAGGCCGCACGGAACCTGGGGGCCTCGCGCTGGCGGGTCTTCTGGCGAGTCACGCTGCCGCTGATGCGGCCGGGCCTTTTCGCCGGGGCGACGATCATTTTCATCTGGAGCTTCTGCGAAATCGGCACGCCGCTGATGGTGGGTTTTCTCGACACGCTGCCGGTGAAGATCTACGACAACCTGCGGCAGTTGGAGACCACGCCGTCAACCTACGTGATGGTGCTCATGCTGCTGTCGGCCAGCGTGGGCCTTTACGCCATCGGCCGCTGGCTGTTTGGGCGTACCGCCGGGGCGATGGCCGCTCGGGCCTCGACGGCGGCCACGCAGCGTCGCGTGACCCTTGCCGGCAGCCTGCTGTGTTGGCTGCCGTTCGTGGGGGTGACCCTGCTGGCGGCCCTGCCGCACGCCGGCGTGGTGCTCATGAGCCTGGCCAAGCGCTGGGATGCCACCATCCTGCCGACGGCCTGGACGCTGGAGCACATGCGGGCGGTTTTCCGCGAGGAGCGAACCTGGAACGCCATCGCCAATAGCTTGAACTACGCGGCTTTTTCGACCCTGGCCTGCATACTGCTGGGGCTGGCGGTCTCGTACCTGGTGGTGCGGCTGCGGATCGTCGGCTCGGCCGCCCTGGATACGCTGAGCATGCTGCCCCTGGCGGTGCCGGGGCTGGTCATGGCCGCCGGATACATCGCGCTGACGCGCCCCGGTTCGTGGCTGGAGTCGATCGGGCCGGTGCAGAATCCGACGATCCTGCTGGTGGTGGCGTACACGGTGCGGCGGCTGCCGTACATGGTGCGCAGCGTTTCGGCAGGATTGCAGCAGACATCCGAAACGCTGGAAGAAGCGGCGCAGAATCTCGGCGCCTCGCGGCTGTGGGCCGTGCTGCGGATTACCGTGCCGCTGATCCTGGCGAACATTCTGGCGGGGGCCCTGCTGACGTTCTCGTTCAACATGCTGGAGGTCAGCGACTCGCTGGTGCTGGCCCAGACGACCCGGTATTACCCCATTACCAAACAGATCTTTTCGCTGGTGGGCCTGGCGGAATCGCGAAATCTTGCCGCCGCCATGGGCGTCTACGCCATGGTGCTGCTGGGCGGTGCGATGCTCGCTGCCAACGCGCTATTGGGCAAGCGCATGGGGCAGCTTTTCCGGATTTGATCGGACGTGGCCGGCGGCTTTTGGGCCGGCGCACTCATTTGGGAGCGGCCGCCGCCTGGGGCGCCGGGCAGATCCGCACGGTGTTGCGGCCGCAGCGCTTGGCGGCGTACAGGGCACGGTCGGCGAACGTGAGCAGTTGCTCGGGGTCGTCGAAATAGGCCCCGCCTTCCATGACGGCCACGCCCACGCTGACGCGCACGGGCAGATCGCGGCCCCCAAAGCCGGTGGGCGCATCCTCGACCGCCTGGCGGATCGTCTGGGCAAGGTGCGAGCCCGTCTGCAGCGTGGCGCCCGGCACCAGCACCACGAATTCCTCGCCGCCATAGCGTGCGGCCAGGTGCGTCGGCCCGGTGACTCGCTGGAGCACGCTGCCCAGATTCCGCAGCACGGCATCGCCGGCCGCGTGCCCGAACGTGTCGTTGACCCGCTTGAAGTGGTCCACATCCACGAACAGCACGCAGAGATTCCCGCGCTCCCTCCGGGCGCGGGAAAACTCGCTGGCCAGCAACTCGTCAAAGCGCTTGCGGTTGAGCAGGCCGGTCAAGGTGTCGATGGTGACGGCCTTCTCCAGGTCGGCGTTGCGGCCTTGGAGTGCATCCGCCTGCCGCTGCGTCTGGAGCGTCATGTGCAGCAGGGCCTCGCGAGCCTCCGACAGCAGCCGGGTGCAATTCACCCGCTCGCCGATCTGCACTTCCAGCACATCGGCGATCTCGTGCGTGGAGGCGTTGATCTTCTTGAGCAGCCGCTCGACTTCCGGCTCCTCCAGGTGCAGCATGTTCCTGGCGGCGGTCTTGGCCGCCAGGAGCGCCTCGGCCGGCTCCTTCTGGAGAAAGACCTCGCTGAACAGCCACGCCACGTGCACCACGCGCGCCATCGGCGCCAACTCCTCCCCGGCCTCCTCGGGCTCGTGGTGGCAGGCGATCGGCACGGCCAGCAGCGGCGGCAGCGACCATTTCTCGGCGATCGCCTTGCCCACCAGGCAGTGGTCCACGTCCAAGTGCTCGCGCTCGTGGCGGAGCAGGTCGGCGTGGTTCTTCGCCAGGGCGAAGAGCCGGTCGTAGCGGTCCTCCAGCGTGGAGGACATGGCGAGCATGCCGATATCCTGCAGCAGGCCGGCCAGGAAGACCTCCTCCGACTGGACGACCTTGAGCTCCTCCCCCAGCGCCCGCGCCCCCACCGCGGAATACACGCTGCGCCGCCAGAAGCGAACCAGGTCGAAGCCGTGGGCCTCGAGCCGGTTCATCGAACTGACCAGCGAAAAGCCCATCGCCAACATCCGCACGCTCTGAAGCCCCAGGATGACCAACGCCTGCGAGATGGTCGAAACGGTCTTGCTGAAGCCGTAGAAGCTGGAATTGACCGTCTTGAGAATCTTGCCCGACAGGGCCGGGTCGCTGGCGATGAGGTCGGCCATCTTGCGGATGTCGGCATTGGGGTCGCGCGCCATGCGGATAATCTGCAGCGCCACCGCCGGCAGCGTGGGCAGATCCGGGCAGTTCATGATCTCGGCCAGGCAGCGCTCGTTCATAAGCGGCTCGGCCTCCAATTGTTGCGCGTTTTTCCCAATGTCGCCCCGACTGCCTTGCCACCAGCGGCCTTCTGGACCAATGAGAGGGCTCTATCGACATTGCCGCTCGGTGGCACAATAATCGGATGGAGCGGAGCACACCTTTAGAACCTCCAACCAAGCCGCTAAGATTGCCACAAGTCTTTGGAATACAGAGTCCTGCGGATAGTGCCCCTGCTTAATTAACAAGATCCGTTATCTGTTACGATTTCTTCTGGATGAACACGATTTCTTCTGCATGCAGTCATGCTTACAATGAACAGTCGCAGACCAGGCGAGAAGACGGTTTTCAGAGGTGATTTGTGTCGCGCAAGTCCAATCGGGCAAAGATTATCGGGTTGGGGCTGGACAACAAGGATGGGCACATCCGTGTGACCCGCTCCACGATCTTCGACCTTTACGGCGGCAGCGAGGAAACGCACGCCAGGATGCAGGAATCGTGCATCAAATTCACCGAAAGACTCGACCAGCGCCACAAGCGGCTGGAAGAGCTGCCCTCGACGGAACTGCACGACTTGGCGGCCCAGTGCGATCTGGCCCCCTTGCTGGAGTTTCGGCGCGAAAAAAAACCTGAGGCGAATGACTGATTTTTTTCTTGCCGCACCGGCCACTGCCGGCGGATAATTCCGCACGAAGCGAGGATCTTTTCTTTCATCACGTAACTTGCCTCTTCTGACTTTTTGTTTCGGTCAGCATCACGGAGGATCTGACGGGTTAAGTCCCCAGGGACGATGTTTGGGGAGGGACCGTCATGTCGGAGTCTGTTCCGGCAGTACGCGGGTACCGGCCCAGTCGTTTTGCGCCGTTCGACGACGACTTGGCCCAGCGCGAAATGTTGCGCCTGGCCAATCTCGAGCGGTACATCGTTCGCGCTCGCGCCGGTATGCCTATTTTTGACGAGAACGAGCACCTTTCGATGACTCGACCCGACCCCCCGCACGGCAGCCATGCCGTTTGACCGGGTCGGCGGTCGACAAGTCGCTCGATAGATGCCCATACGGCACGGCATGTTCGGCGTGTGGGGGCGGGGTCTAAACTTCCGTTGCACTCCTTCGGGCGCCACGTTGCGTCGCTCCAGCCGGTAACGGCCCTCTGAAAGTCGCCAATTGCTTGCGGGCGGCGGCTTGGGATACCATGACAGCGCTAGTTTGATCGTAAGTCCTTATTTCTCCGTCGGACCGTTCGGAGTCGTTGTGCGAGTTTCCTAAGGTTCTTGAACATCGAAAGTGAAACTAGCGCTGTCGTGATACTCTGGGGCGAGAAAGGAGCGAAGTTTGCCCGATTCCCGCGCATCGTCCGATCCGCCGCCCTCGCCAGCCCTGCCGCAATGGGAGCCTCTTGGCGGCCGGCGGCTGCTCGTGCGGGCGCCGGCCAAGCTCAATCTGAGCCTGCGGGTGATGGGCAGACGGCCCGATGGGTTTCACGAGCTGGATTCGCTGGTGGCCAAGATCACTCTTTACGACGAGCTGATTCTTGCTCCCCTTCCGGATGGCCGGCTGGAACTGACGTGTGACAGTCCGGATGTCGGGCCGATCGAAAAGAACCTCGCCTTCCGCGCTGCGCGGCTGCTTGCGGAGCATCTCGGTTCGGCGGCTCCTGGGCGCGAGGCGCGGGGGGTTTCCATCAAGCTTCACAAGCGCATCGCCGTCGGCGCCGGGCTGGGGGGCGGGTCTTCCGACGCCGCCGCCGCACTGGTCGGATTGAATCGCCTGTGGGGCGCCCACCTGGGCAACGCCCAGCTATCGGCGCTGGGGGGGCGGCTTGGAAGTGATGTCCCTCTTTTTCTGGCCGGCCCGGCCAGCCGGATGCGCGGCCGCGGCGAGGTGCTTGTGCCGGTGGCGCTGCCGGCTTTCTGGGCCGTGCTGATCTGCCCGCCGGCGCATTGCTCGACGGGTAAGATCTATTCGGCTTACGATCAGATGCCGCCGCTCTGTTCCGGGCCGCTGGATGTGGCCCTGCTGGAAGGCCGGCCCGTGGATCAGTGGCCCGCGCTGCTAAAAAATGATCTCTTCAGGGCCGCCTGTGCGGTCTGTCCCCAGATTCAAGATTGGGCCGGCCGGGTGGCTCAAACGGTTGGCCGAAAAGTATTGATGACAGGCAGCGGAAGCGGATTGTTTGTGCTTCTGTCAGATTTTTCAGCAACCCTGATTACTGCCAAAGCTCTGAAAAATCAGCATATAGACCGCTGCGAGGTCGTTTCCATTAACCCTTGGTAAATAAGATATTACGGTAATCTCACTTCTTTGATCATGAACCGGCGACATGGTTCGCCCTGCCGCTGGAACTAATCGGGGCACCTTAGGGGGATTGACATATTTCCGCCGGCGCGATAACGTGTGTTCTGGCAGTGGTTGCCAAACGGGGCATGGATGACCCGGGGTGTGCCACCTCTCATCAAAGGCCACCAGGTGCGAATAGAAGGCTCGGCAAAGAGTGCCGGTAGGAGGATGTGATATGCGACAGGCTAAATGGATGCTCGTGACGGCCGCCTTGCTGATGGTGGTTTCGTCGGCGCAGGCGGACTTTACCTCTATCGGGGCGCCCTTTCCTGGGGAGTTAAGCCAGGCGCAGATCTTGAGCGGCCTGTATGGCGGCACGTTCACCGCGTCGGGCGTCAACTACGGCAACGGCAGCATTACCGCCGTGCGCATGGCGGATTCACCGCTGAGCGGCTCCCAGGGCGTTACGGAGCCCGCCAGCGCGACGGATCAGATCTGGCATGATGGTTTTGTTCAGGCCAGCGCCCAGGCCCGGTACACCATTCTGCCGGGCGATACGTTCGGCTACTTCGGCGGCACCAGCGGCGGCACCTATCAGAAGCTGTTCAATGTGAACGGTTACGGTTTCAACGTGACCGGCTCCAGCGGGCTGATCGATACCCGCGGGCAGACCTGGCGCTGGGGCATGAGCCGCGATGGATTGTTCGGCCCGGTGGTGCATTCGTCGGCCCAGGCCGACAACAGCGGCGGCTCCGATTATCTGGTGACCTACCAGGTCAACGGCCTTTCGGACGGCAACACCTGGACCACCTGGCTGCTGTTCTGGGAAGACACCTTTGGCGGCAAGATCTTCACGGGCGACTTCAATGATGTGGTTGTTGAGGTCAAAGCCACCACGGGTATCTCCGCCGTGCCGGTTCCCGGCGCTGTGGCCCTTGGACTTGTGGGTCTGGGGCTCGTCGGGTTGCATCAGCGGCGCCGCCTCGCCTAGAGAACAGGATTGAAAAACTCCAACCGGCTCGGTCGCCTCGGTGGCCGGGCTGGTTCTTTTTCCTGCCTGGAGCAGTTTGGGTCTGCCTGTTTGCATGCGGCCAGCGCTCAAGTCAGTGCTGGAATCAACTCATTTTTTTTGGACCACGCCTGAATATGACACATCAAAACATGATCAGCAATCATCTTATCCGTTAGTCATCAAGTCATTTACAAATAAACATTTATATCTATGACGGCTTCGTCCCGTCGCCATGATCACTGCCTTTCCCCGCCGCTTTTGCCTGCCCAAATTTGAGAACGCCCCAAGGTGGGGCTAACGTTCCTTTGACGGCAATGAAATAGCGGATTGGTCTACCACGTCCTCATGTCAATCGGGGATGTGAATCGCAAGACTTGGGAGGCAAGTTCATGTTCTACTGGAGATTCCTGGCTTTGGCACTGATGTCGGTATCCCTGACCTCGACGGCCCTGGCCGGCTTTACTCGCGTGGCAGCGCCCACAAAAGGCCAGCCCAGCCAGGAGCAGATCCTGGACAACATCTACGGCGCGAACTTCGCCTCGGCCGGCTGGGGCTTCACGTCGCCCACGATCCAGGCGACGCGGCTGCAGGATTTCTCGCGGGTTCGCCCGCAGGGCATGAACGAGCACGACCCGGCCTCCAGCGACCAGGTGTGGGCCGACGGCAGTTATGTCGCCAGCGTGAAGGCCCGCTACGCGCCGCTGGCCGGTTCGGTCAGCTTCGGCTACTTCAGCGGCGCATCGGGCGGCACGTATCAGAAGCTCTTTGATGTCTCCGGCTACGGCATGAACACCACCGGTTCCAGCGGCCTGGTCAACGGCCTGGGCAAGGACTGGCGCTGGGGCGAGTACCGCACCGGCCCGGGCGGCACGAACAACTACTCTTCCCTTCAGAACGACAACGGCGGCAAGGACCACATGGTCGCCTACCGCATCACCGGCCTGGCCGATGAGAAGAAATGGTCCACGTGGCTGCTGTTCTGGGAAAACACCTACGGCGGCAAGGACAACGATTTCAATGATCTGGTGGTCGAAGTGAAGGCCGCCGCGATGCCTGCCCCCGGCGCCGTCATCCTGGGCCTGGTCGGCCTGTGCCTGGTCGGCTGTTACCAGCGGCGGCGGATTGATATGCCGTTGCCCCAATAACTTGCGACAAATCCTTGACCTTCCGGGTCAAGCTAATCATGGTCCCGGGTGGGCCTGCCCAGCCCCAGGCGAAGCAGGCCTACCCGGGACCCCACCCTTTGTGGCCATAGCCCTCAGGGCGGCAGGGATGGGAAAGTTCCGGCGCCCCGGCCAACGCGTGACCACCTATACGGAGAAATCGTGTTCCCCCAAAAAACCACTTGACAGCAGAAAAAAAGTGGATAGAATAAACTAACGATTAATCATAAGCAGTGTCTATAACACCAGGCATTGGTATGGAAATCGATGCTTCTTGAATGAGAACTCGGTTATGTTTGCAGGGCTGGATGGGCAGCAAGAATGATCTCTTGCATTTGTATGGGTGCTTCAACAGCGTGCTAAGTTCAAGTAAAATAGTTAATTATAAATTCTATGCCTCATGCGGGTTGAGTTGCCCCCTGCGGCAGTCCAAACCAACGCCTACGGCCTCAACTGGTGAATTTCACCAGTTGGATGCCATCCAACCAGGTCAAAGGTCTGATCGCATCCGCGGCTGCAAGGCCTCAACTGAGGAATTTCCTCAGTCGAACGCTGTCCAAGCTGGCAAACGGCTTGACTCCAGCCCTCGCAGTCCGGCCTCAACTGGCGAATTTCTCCAGTTGAACGGCTTCCGGGCGGGCGAGGGCTCTGCCCCAAGCCCTGGCAGCCCGGCCTCAACTGAGGAATTTCCTCAGTTGAGCGCCGTCCGGGCCGGCGAAGGGTATGACTTCAGCCCCGGCGGCCCGGCCTCAACTGGAGAATTTCTCCAGTTGAACGGCATCCGGCAGGGCCGATCGGGCTCCGGCCAGCAAATTCGGGTACACCCCAGCGGCCCGGTGCTTCCAGCAATGATTGACATTGTCTCAAAGCGGCCGCTAGAATGCCCCGGCGCAAGCTCACCGGACGTCATAGACTATGGACAGACTTGTCCTGGCCTGCGGCTTATGCCACATCGCACCACAGCACACGAGGTGGCGCCGGCCGCGTACCGATGAGAGGATGCAGGCCCAAAGCGGAGTACAATATGGCCGATGCCAGCAAGAACCCATACCTGGGGCTCTCCGGCGCCGACATCTTCGATCAGGCGCTGCGCGAAGAGGGCGTCGAGGTGATGTTCGGCTATCCCGGCGGGGCCGTCCTGCCGATCTTTGACCGGCTGTACGACAGCCCCATCCGCTTCATCCTCACCCGGCACGAGCAGGGCGCGGCGCACATGGCCGATGGCTACGCTCGGGCCACGGGCCGCTGCGGCGTCGTCCTGGCTACCAGCGGGCCCGGCGCGTGCAATCTGGTCACCGGCCTGGCGACGGCCTGCATGGACAGCATTCCCGTGGTGGCCTTCACCGGCCAGGTCCGCAGCTTCCTGATCGGCAACGATGCCTTCCAGGAGGCCGACGTGACGGGCGTGACGCGGCCGATCACCAAGCACAACGTGCTGGTGAAGGATGTCCGCGACCTGGCCCGCACGATGCACGAGGCGTTTCACATCGCCCGCACCGGACGGCCCGGGCCGGTGGTCGTCGACATCGCCGTGGACGCCACCATGGCCAAGCTGGAAGAGGATGTGTCGCAGGAGATGGACCTGCCCGGCTACAAACCCTGCCTGACCGGCAACCCGCGCCAGATCCGCTTGGCCGCCGAGGCGATCAACGCCGCCGAGCGGCCGGTCCTGTATGTCGGCGGCGGCGTGATTCTTTCCAACGCGGTGACCGAGCTCCGCGCCCTCATCGCCAAGACCCGCATCCCCGTCACCACCACGCTCTTGGGCCTGGGCGCTGTGGATGAGGATGATGAACTGTCCCTGCGCATGCTGGGCATGCACGGGTCGGCCGCCGCCAACTACGCCGTGCAGGATTCCGACTGCCTCATCGCCGTGGGCGCGCGCTTCGAGGACCGGGTGACATGCAACGTGGCCACGTTCGCCCCCAAGGCCCGCGTCATCCACATCGACATCGATCCGACCAGCATCGGCAAGAATGTCGAGGTGGATATTCCCGTGGTGGGCGATGCCCGGGACATCCTGGCCAAATTGCTGGAACACGCCCAGCCCAAGGATCGTTCGCCCTGGCTGGCGAAAATCGCCGACTGGAAGAAGCGCTTCCCCTTCGTCTACGAGGCCACCGGCCGCATCCGTCCGCAGGAGGTGATCGAGCGCATCGGGCGAATGACCGACCACAACGCGATCATCGCCACCGGCGTGGGCCAGCACCAGATGTGGACGGCCCAGTTCTACCGCTTCCGCCGGCCGCGCCAGATCATCACCTCCGGCGGACTGGGGACGATGGGCTTTGGCCTGCCCGCGGCCATCGGCGCCAAGGTGGCCTGCCCGGATCAGACCGTCATCGATATCGACGGCGACGGCAGCTTCTCCATGACCATGGTCGAGTTGATCACCGCCGTGCAGAACGACATCGCCGTCAAGGTGGTGGTCCTGAACAATGGCTACCTGGGCATGGTGCGCCAGTGGCAGGAGATGTTTTACCGGCGGCGCTATTCCAGCGTGACCCACCCCTGCCCCGGCTTTGCCGGCGTGGCCCAGGCCTTTGGCGCGGTGGGCATGACGATCACCGATCGCGCTGAGTTGGATGACGCCCTGGCGGCGCTGCTGAAGGCCGAAGGGCCCGCGGTGCTCGATGTGCAGGTCGAGCCGGAAGAAAACGTCTACCCCATGGTCCCTGTCGGCAAGAGCCTGCACGAGATGAACCTGGGACGAGTGGTGTGAGAAAATGTGAAATTTCAGGTTTGACATCGCGGCAGTCTTGTGGCCCAACCTGGCGGCGGGAACGACAATTGTCCCTAATTTGAAATTTGCAATTTGCAATTTGAAATCGTTTTTGAAGGCCCCCTCGGCCTTCTGTACTGTGCCTGAAATGTGGAGCGTCCCATGGCCGTCCTGACCGAATCCAGAGCCGCGGTCATCCAGCGACACGTGATCTTCGCCCTGGTGCAGAACAAGCCGGGCGTGCTGGCGCACGTGGCCGGCATGTTCGCCGCCCGCGGGTTCAACATCGACTCCCTCGTCGTCGGCCGCACGGAGAGCCCGGACCTCAGCCGCATGACCATCGTCGTCACCGCCGATGACCGCGTGCTCGACCAGGTCCGCAAGCAACTGGCCAAGATCATCGAAGTGGTCAAGGTGAAGGATTTCATGGGCCTGGATTATGTGGAGCGCGACTTGATGCTCATCCGCGTCAACGCGCCGCCCGCCAAGCGCGGCGAGGTGACCGAGCTGGTCAATCTCTTCCGCGGCCGCGTGGTGGATGTCGCCCCCAGCAGCCTGCTGGTCGAGCTGACCGGCACCGAGGCCAAGCTGGAGTCCTTCATCGACCTGGCCCGGCCTTATGGCCTGGTGGAACTGGCCCGCACGGGCGTCATCGCCGTGCCGCGGGGAAAGCAGAAGGATTAGCTTCAGGCGAGCGGGTGCCAGAGGGAAAAAGGCGGACGCGAAGACCACAAAGATCACAAAGGACACGAAGAAAAGACGAAGAAATTAAGAGCAGGAAAAGGCATTTTATAAGTCTTAAAGCTTTGTGTCCTTCGTGGTCTTTGTGGTCTTTGTGTTCTCTTTGCCTCCTTATGTGATGTGCCGGAGGATCGGCCATGCCGGCTCACCGAAGGGTCCGGATAGCTTTTCGCGTGCTTGAGGTTGCCGCCCTGGTTTGCCTGGTGGCCCTCATCATCACGCGGGGTCGCCATTCTCTCCCGCCGCCGACGCCCCCGGACACAAGCCATGCGTCCTGGCACGGCTATGACAGCGGCTATCAAGACCCGGCCAGCCGCAGCGCGGAGGATGCGCATGCCCGCTAGCGAATCGGCCTTGCAGGAAGTCTCCGCCAGACCGGCTGCCCGCCGGCCGCGACGGGTGCTCGGGGTGCTGGCTCTGCTGGCGGCTATCGCGGCGCTCGTGGCGCTGACCGCCAGCCTGGCCTTCCGCTCCGGCCGGCAATCCACCTTCACCAGCACCGGACCGACCATCACGGAACTGGAAAAACTCGGTCATCTGTGCACGCTCCGCGTGCACGTGGCTGATGTGCTCCAGCTCGATGATCAGCGCTGGTACGGCGACATTCGCGGCGCCTGGATCGTCAAGGGCGACGCCCTCGTTGCCGTCGACATGCGAAAGGCGAAGATTCTGGAGAAGAACCCGCAAACCCGCACGGCCATCCTGCTCCTGCCCGCGCCGGAGCTCTTAAGCCCGCGCGTCGACCATGAGAAGACCCGCACGTATGACTTCGCCACGGGCCTCTTGCGCAGTCCGCAATATTCGCGCCAGCTTCGCGACAAGGCCATGCTCGATGCCCAGCGGCTCGTCACCTATGCCGCCCAGGGCGAGGCCGCCGATGGCTCCTCCATCGCCCGCCAGCAGGCCGAAACCATGATTGGCAACTTCTATGCCCTGGTCGGCTGGAAAGTGGATGTGCGCTGGGCCGACGCCAAGGGCAGCACAACCTCACCGGACAGCCGATGACCCGCCGCTCCCATCCCGCGCGCTGTCGCCGGCGCGCTTCACCACGGCGCCGCCGGCCGCGCCAATGGGTGTTGCTGGCTGCGGCTGTGGGAGGCGGTATCGCGCTTTGCCTGGCCGTCGGTTTGACCTTTTATTGCCTGAATCGACCGGCGACCGCGGCCGGCCCGGCTGACTCGCCCTGGGTGCCGGCCGTGCCCGAAGTGGCGTGGCGATATATCGTCATCCACCACAGCGCCAGCGAGAGCGGCAGTGCGGCCGATTTCGACCGCATGCAGCGTTTAGAGCGGCATTGGGATGAGCTTGGGTACCATTTCGTCATCGGCAACGGCAGGGGCAGCGCCGATGGCCGCGTCGAGGTCGGCTCGCGCTGGATTCACCAGAAATGGGGCGCCCACTGCGGCGGCACGCCCGATAACGAATACAACAACTTCGGCATCGGCATCTGCCTGGTGGGCGATTTCCGCCAGCACTCGCCCACACCCGCGCAACTGGCGGCGCTGCGAGAGCTGACGTTGTTCCTGGCCCGGCGATACCAGATTCCCCCCGAGCGAATCCTCGGCCACGGCCAGGCCCCCGGCGCTTCCACCGAATGCCCCGGCCAAAAGCTCCAGGACTATGTCTCGGCGGACTTGCGCCAGGCCATCGCCAGCGATCAGCCCGAGTGATTATTCGTCTGCAATGAATACGTGATTACGGGGACAGGCAAATAGCCTGGCGCTGTCCCGCGGGATGCCACTGTCACCTATTGGGCCGTCCAGCCCCCATCAACCATCAGCGCGCAGCCGGTGACGTAGCTGGCGGCCGGGCTGGCCAGGAAGACCACCGGGGCGCGGATCTCTTCCAGCTTCGCCCAGCGGCCCATGGGAATGCGCGAAAGCAGCCACTGGGAGGCGGCCGGATCGTTCATTACCGACGTATTGATTTCCGTGGCGAAGGGCCCCGGGCAGATGGCATTGACGGTGATGCCGGTCTGGGCCAGCTCCACCGCCAGCGTGCGGGTCATCTGCAGGACCGCGCCCTTGCTGGCCGTGTAGCTCACCCGCTCCGGCAGGCCGATCAGGCTGAGGGCCGATCCGACGTTGATGATTCGCCCGTATCCCTGTCGCCGCATGTGCGGCACGGCCGCCCGGCACCCAAAGAGCACGCTGTGCACGTTCACCTGCTGCACGGCGGCGAAATCCTCATCGGCCACGCGCTCGATGGGCGAGCGGATGTTGATGCCGGCGTTGTTCACCAGGATGTCAAGCTTGCCGAACGCATCCAGACAGGACTGCACCAGGGCCTCGACATCCGCGCGATGAGTCACGTCGGCCGCGATTCCGCAAACGCGGCGGCCGGTGGCATGCGCGATTTCGCCCGCGGCGGCGGCGATCTGCTGGGCGTTGCGGCTGGCGATCACCAGGTCCGCCCCGGCCGCCGCCAGCGCCAGCGCCATCTCGCGACCCAGCCCGCGCGAGCCGCCCGTGACAATGCCCACCCGGCCGGTCAAATCAAATAGCCCGTTCGTGCCCATGCCCGAAGCTCCTTCCGCCTAGTTCTTTGTCACACATGAAACGATGGATTGGGTGCCGTGGTTTGCGAAGCGCAGCGTAGCAACCACGCCGACGGCAATCCACACCAGCGTGGTTGCTTCGGTCGCAGTAGCGACCTGCGCAAACCACGGCACCCATCATAATGATGCGTGACCGAACACTGAATTGTGGCTTCAGTCGTCAAGAAGGACAATGGACATGCGGTGAGAGGAAGTTCCGAGGCAGCGTCAGCGACATCCAGGAACGTGGAAAGAATAAAGGGCAGCCCCGCCGGAGGCATAGTACCTCCGGCAGGACTGCCGGGCTCCTCAGGCGGCCACCGGCATTCGGGACTTCCTGGAATCGGCCGGCGCCTCGAGCTGGGCCTCCCCTTGCGTCGTCCACTGCGCCACCCAGGGCCCCAGGTGCTTGAGCGGACCCCAGCGGGGGCGGGCGCGGGTTGCATCGATCGCCTCGGGCTTTCCATCGGCCTGTGCGGCGGCGGTCAGCGCGTGCAGTCGCTCGGCCAGCCGCACGGCGTGGCAGATGTACATCACCCACAATATGGCGAAGACATATTGCACGGTTGTTCTTCCGGGTGCGGCGCGAGGGTCGCCGCACCGGCCGACGGCGCGACTTTGCCGTCCGTGACGGTTGTTCGGACGTTGCGGCCTTTGCCTTAGGGTATTTGCGGGAAAGATGGAGAATGAAGGTCCGTCTGTAACGTCTGTACCGTCTGTGCGGTCTGGAGAACCCCCGTTTGCGTTCCAGCAACCCCTGGAGACCACCAAACGATTGAGATGTCATATAGCTGGACCGCGAATCCGGCCGTTCACATCTTTCTTGCCGTTATCCCTTGCATCCCCTGCATCCCTGCTGATCTTCTTTGTCTTGGCCCCCGCGAGTTGAGAGTTGATCGGGGGAAGTAAGAAATTAGCAGTGATGCAGGGGATGCAGGGGATAAGAAGTGAAGCGACAGAGGAGATGGCGGTAATGGCCATCTTGCCTTCGTGCCGTGGGCCAAGGCGGCCAGGGTCGCGGCTACGTCTCCAGCGGCCAGCGCGCCCAGACCGCCTTGGAGGCGGCCGCCTGCAGCAGGGGCGCTCGGCGCGGCTCCTCCTGCCGCCGCTGCCATTGCGCAATCAGCCGGCTGGCGGCCGACTCGCTGAGCCCCAGCTCATCCATCAGCAGCGGCGCCGCCGTCTGCATGTGCACAAAGCCGCTGCGGCGCAGCCGCGTGAGAATGCTAAAAGCTTCGCTGGCGTCGGGGCCAGTCACGAAATCGCGTTTTTGTGCGGTGTCCATTCCTGTCCTCGCCCCTGGGCTGAATAACTTTTTTTTTGCTCGGCCATCCCTGCGCCGCGTCATCCAGGCGCGGCCGGCGAACGTGGCGTCTTCAGCAGCAGGATACAAGGCCATGTTTGCCAGTGTGAGGCTTGCCTCGCAGGCCCGTAGCGGCAACGCGAAGAGCCTTCTTGCCTGGGCTGTGGCAAGTGCTTCGCCGGCCGCGTTTTGCCGATTTGCACCCAAGCGGCGCTGCGGCGCAAGTGAAACTTAAAAAATCTTGAACCTAGGGTGTTCTTCTTATGATTTGGCCAGAGGCCGCCCTAGTTGCCAAGATGCCCCCAATCGCCTCTTTGCGGATGAGTAGCTCTCTTTGCCTGGGTAAATCTAAGTATTGAGTTCACTTCATCTTGCCGACGTTTTGCCCGATAGAGACAGCAGAATGCGGCTTGGCAGGCTGCTTCTGGGCCGCCGTCGTGAGCGAACTTGAGAAATATGAATTCCGCCTGCACCGGTTGTTGCATGCGTTTTTTTTTGTTTTTTTGCATCTTGCGGGCGTAAAAAGCCACTTGACACCTTTGGCAACTGCCCTTATAGTGACCACAGTAGATTTAGCAGACGCTCCGTAGTGCTCGCTCAATCTGGTGCAGTCGCGCTTACTGGCCAGAAAGTCTGTGTGCTCGAATAACTGAACTGTGCTGTAGTATCTCTTGCGCCAAAAGGCTGCTCGCTTGCCGTCAAAGGCCTTGGCCAAAGGGGCACGGAGATACAAACTGGAGGAACGCTCATGGGACTCGCTCGAAGTGCGATCGTTTTATGCCTGCTTGCCATCTGTGCGCTCACAGCCCACGCGGAAATGATTAATACGTTCACCTTGGATGCTGCCGGCTGGCAGATTTCCGGACCACCCGCCTACGACTTCGGTGTTGCCGTCGATGCCGTCGGCACCGACCCTAATGGCCAGAAGTACGCCGTCATCGAAATTGACAAGAATTTCCGTGATGGTCCTGACCCGCAGACGGGCGTCATTCCGCCCATCGTCCTGAACTTCACCCAGATGGGCGATGGCTCCGCCATGCGGTTGTTCATCGACGATGAGTCGGTGGCCAATCTGACGGGCGTCAGTTGGCGCGGGTTTGATTGGGTCTTGATGCAGAACGGGGTGGCAACGTTCAACCAGGACCTCACCAACGTGGGCGGGCTGAACGGCTTCTCCGTGGCGCCCTTCTCGCAGCACCAGTGGATCGTCAGCCCCGGTATGGACAACCAGACGCTCGCGGCTTCGGGCGGCGTTGTACCGGCCGGCAGCACGTTCCAGCCTGGCGCCGGCCCGGGCAACCTGGTGATCGACATTCAGCCGGCAGGGCCGTGGCCGATGAGCTTCAGCCTGAAGGAGCTTCCCATTCCCGGCGTTTCCGTCCCGGAGCCGGCCAGCTTGGCAATGATGCTGGCGGGCGCAGTGGCCCTGTGGCGCCGCCGCAAGTAAGACCGATTCCCAGAGCTTCTCAAGAGGCGGAGTCCTTCACGGGCTCCGCCTTTTCTTTGGTGTGCCAGGCATGGCACG
>PMYD01000048.1 GCA_003171335.1 Phycisphaerales bacterium | reverse complement strand
TCTCGCTCTTCATAGGTGCCACCACAGTCACCTGTCATTTCTTGATCGACCCGCGCGGGGATGGTTAAATGTTCGCGCAGGGCAAAGGAGCGCACATGGCATTCTTCGTGGGCATCGATGTAGGCACGTCGGGCAGCCGCGCGGTCATCATGGATGGCGACGGCCGCATCCTCGCCGCCGGCTCCGGCGAGCACACGGTCCAAACCCCGCGGCCGGGTTATAGCGAGCAGGACCCGCCGCAGTGGTGGCAGGCGACAATCGCGGCGGTCCGTGCGGCCATGGCCAAATCCGGCGTGGCCGCCGGCGAGGTGGCGGCCATCGGCTTTTCCGGCCAGATGCACGGCCTGGTGTGCCTCGATGCCGCCGGCGGCGTGCTGCGCCCGGCCATTATCTGGAATGACCAGCGCACCGGCGAGCAGTGCGAGTTCATCACCGAGCAGGCCGGCGGCCCGCAAAAGCTCATCGAGTTGTGCGGCAACGTGGCCATGGTGAGTTTCACCCTCACCAAGCTGCTGTGGGTGAAGAAGTACGAGCCGGAAATCTACCGCCGGCTGGCCCACCTGCTGCTGCCCAAGGACTACGTGCGCTACCGCATGACGGGCCTCTTTGCTGGGGACATCAGCGACATGTCCGGCACGATGATGCTTGACCAGCGCAAGCGCAACTGGTCGGATGAAATGCTGCGGCTGTTCGACATCGACCGGGCCATCCTGCCGCCGGTGTACGAGAGCCACGAGGTTGTCGGCCCGCTGACCGCCGAGGCGGCCGGGGCACTGGGCCTGACGACGCGCACGCTGGTCGTGGCCGGCGGCGGCGACCAGCCGGTGGGCGCGGTGGGCGCCGGCGTGGTGGATGCGGGCCTGGTCAGCGCCACGATGGGCACCTCGGGCGTCGTCTTCGTGCACGCCCACGAGTACATCACCGACCCGGCCGGCCGCGTGCAGACGTTTTGCAGCTCGGTCGCCGGCCAGTACTGCCTCTTCGGCTGCGTGCTGGCGGCCGGCGGCTCGCTCCAGTGGTTCCGCAACGTGCTGGGCCAGGAGGAGGTCCGCGATGCGGCGGCCGACGGCAGCGACCCCTACGAGCGGCTCACCGCCCTGGCCGAAAAAGCCCCGGCCGGCGGCGAGGGCCTCTTCTGGCTGCCCTACCTCACCGGCGAGCGCACGCCCTACGCCGACCCCAACGCCCGGGCCTGCTGGATCGGCATCACGCCGCGCACGACGCGCGCGGAGCTGGTCCGCAGCGTGATGGAAGGCGCCACCTTCGCCATGAACGATGTGCTGGCCATCCTCCGCCAGCGCGGGCTCAAACCCGCCCAGGTGCGCCTCGCTGGCGGCGGCGCCCGCAGCGCCTTCTGGCGGCAGCTCCAGGCCGACATCTACGCCGCGCCCTGCGCCACGATCAATGCCACCGAAGGCCCCGCCTTCGGCGCCGCCATCCTGGCCGCCGTGGGCGCCGGCGCCTTCCCCAGCGTGCCCGACGCCTGCCGCCAGCTCATCCGCGTGGCCGCCACCATCAAGCCCGACCGCGACCGCGCGAAGTTCTATCGAAGGCGTCACCAGCAATACAGGCGGCTGTACCCGGCGCTTCGGGCGCAGTTCAAACGCATTGCCGCTCTGGACTGAAGGGGACAAAATGGACGCAAGGCGGGAAAAACGAAAATCGCTGCTGCTTTGTCTTGCCGGGGTGATTCTTTTCTTTGTCTTGATGAACCTCCATGAAGGAATTCAGGGCCCTTGGCCTTGGGGATCTCACATGGACGGATGGCTGCAGGAGACCCATCCTGTTGTCCAGTACGAGATCTGGATGTCAGCATCGCGGACCGCTTGGGGCTGGCCTTGGAACTTCGTCGTTTGGACAAATAAAGTTTCCGGAATGCGCTCGCACGATCAAGCAGGGCGAACCCTTGTGCGATACCTACCAGGAGACGCCATCCCGGATGAAGTAATGACTGCCGCCAGAAGGACCCTTCCTGAGGTCTTCGATCCCAACGAGGGGTGTGTTTTTCTGGGCTCCGTAACGACCCGGAGTATCGACGCATGGGGCATTATTAAGAGTTTCTTTCTTTTTGTTCTTCTGGCACTTGAAGCCTGGGGGTTGTGGTACCTCGCAAAACATAGGGACCGCAAAGCGCTCCTCTTGATGCTGCTCGTAATTACCTGTCTCCTTTTCGTGACCCTACGGGGCTTGCTCCAAACCTGGCATGGTGTCCACGTGTACAGCCGATCGGCGTCTGGGAAACTGAGTGGAGGGGAAAGGGGACCTGTAAATGCGAGTTCCAAAGGTTCCTTCGTCCCTTCCGGCCATTCCGATACCCCGTACGACGTCGTGTGGGGAGATGTGAGTTCTTGGGATCTTGGATGGCCTTTCACCTATGCTGGCCTCGTCAAACGCACGAATGGCTTTTGCACAGTCCAGGCGAATGGCATCGCGACCGAGTACTCCCCCAACACAATGACGCCCGCAACGCTTTCTGATGTGATGCGCGAAACTGATGCTGCGATCGTCGCCAAGCAAAGGGGGACGATCAGTCCGCCAATGGGCGCTTTGGCCAAGACAATCGACCCGATAGTCTTTATGCCGGGCTCTGGATGGACTTTTCTTGGCACGGCCTACACGTGGCGATTTTACAGTACGTACCTCACCTTGGATGCGGCTTTTTGGTTGGCTGCCGGCTTCATCATCTGGGGTTTCTTGCGTGGTTTTACACAGCACAAAGGCAGGGGATTTGAGGTCATCCTAATCGATAAGAAAGCTGTGGGCTCCGACTGCCCCGTCACTGCTTGGGAGGCAGAGCCCAAGGAGTGATATGCGAGAGATTAATCGGGAGACGGTGGCAACTCCATATGTGGCATGCCCTCACGCCGAAGGCGAAGCCGCAGGCGGGTGGGCATGTCTTGCGTGCTGTGAATGGCGTCCCATTTGACAGCAGGACTCTCTTGATTGAAGCTGGAAGATTGCACCTACCGCAAGAAGTGCATTCGCTACAACCAGCTCGGCGATGTCCATTTTCTTACTTTTCATTGCTTTGGCGGGCAGCGCTTCTTCGCGGGCCAACACGCTCCGGGCTGGTTTCTTGAATCCCTGGATGTCGCGCGAAACCGCAAGCCTTTTGATCTTCTGGCCTTCGTTATCATGCCGGAACACGTGCATTTGCTGGTGGCCCCGGCGGAAGGCGTGCCTGTAAGTGCGATCCTCTCGGCCATCAAGCAGCCCGTCTCGCGAAAGGCGATTGCCTGGGTGAAGCAGCACAGGCCTGAATTCCTGGCGAGAATGCTGGACGTTCAGCCCAAGGGCAAGCGACACTATCGTTTCTGGGAGCGCGGCGGCGGGTATGATCGCAACGTCCAGAACGTTGAGGAAGTGCATGAAAAGATGCGGTACATCCATCTCAATCCCGTGCGCCGGGAGCTGGTGGAAAGCCCGGAGCAATGGCCGTGGTCGAGCTATCGCGCTTGGTTTGAGGGCGTGGATGAGCCCATTCGTATCGACCGGGGATCGATTGCGACACGACAGCCGAAATGACCGGAGAAAGACTTCAGACGCGGCGGCGAATTCCACGCCAGGGAACCTCCTGCTGAAATTCACATGCCCACTCGTACCGGCCTGCGGCCGGTCCGTGAGGGCATGCCACCTAATCGAGGCATGCCACCTTTATAAGGCACAAGCCACCTGGTGAGGCAGCTATGCGCAAGATTCCCGAAGACATCGGCAAGTTCATTTTGGACGCCAAGGGCAAGAGCGCCTCGGACATTCACATCTGCGCCGACACGCCGGTCATGTACCGCATCGGCCGCAAGCTGAAGCGCGCCAGCCACGGGCCCTTGCCCCTGGAATTCACGCAGCAGCTTTGCTACGGACTGATGGATGAGGCGCTGATCGCCGACTTCGAGAAGACGCACGATGTGGACTTCATGCTCGGCGATGAGCACGGCCGCTACCGCATCAACATCTCGATGAACAACGGCACAGTGGGCGCGGTTATCCGGCTGCTGCCCGAGCGGCCCTGGTCGCTGGCGGATTTGCACCTGCCGCCGGTGGTCAGCGAGCTGACCAACCGCACCAAGGGTCTGATCCTCATCACCGGCTCGACCGGCCAGGGCAAGACCACCACCATGTCGGCCATGATCGACGCGGTGAACCACCGCGAGCGGAAGCACATCGTCACCATCGAGGACCCCATCGAGGCGGTGCACGAGAACGACCAGTCGGTCATCCGCCAGCGCGAGGTGGGCAAGGACACCGCCACCTTCCCGCGCGCCCTGCGGGCGGCGCTGCGGCAGGACCCGGATATCATCGCCGTGGGCGAGATGCGCGATTACGAGACCATCCGCATCGCCCTGACCGCCGCGGAGACGGGCACGCTGGTGCTCTCCACGCTGCACGTGATTTCGATCGACAAGATCATCGAGCGGCTCATCAGCTACTCGCCCCCCGAGGAGGAAGGCCACATCCGCAACCTGCTGGCCGACACGCTCCAGGCCATCGTGCACCAGGAGCTCATGCCCACCATCGACGGCAAGAAACGCGTGGCGACGGAAATTCTCATCGCCACCGATGCCGTGCGAAACATCATCCGCCGGCGGGGCACATTCCTCCTGCGCTCGATCATCCAGACCGGCACGCGGCTGGGCATGCGCAGCATGATCCAGTCCATCCGCGAAATGCAGGAAGAAGGCCTCATCCTGCCCGAGGTGGCCGAGGGCGTGATGGTGAATTACGCCATGTAGCGGCCGGCTCGGCTCAAAGGGCTCCAGGTCAGGTGTCCGTAACGGACACGTGGTCCAACTGTGCGTTACGCACAGTTGATCCAACTGTCCATAATGGACAGTTGAATCGCTTTTGCCGCCCGTAACCCACAATATGTAGTGGTGTCTGCGGTGTCAGACCACAATGCATCGAAAACTCTTCTGTCGCCGCGTAACGGATAACGGACATGGCAATAGTTGCCATGTCCGTTATCCGTAACGAAAAGTCTGAAAAACCTGGCGTTACAGATAAAAGACCTTGTTAAATGGCATCATAATTTGTGCATAATTTGTTGCATAATGCCCGCCCACCGGGCCTGAAATTTCGTTCGCAAAGTTGACTTGACCGGGCTATAATAGTTTTGTTCGGTCCGTCTCGATGATTGATCGGGTCATGTTTGTCTGCCCGCACTCAACTCGCCTGACGCTCCTGACTCCTTGGGCCGGAATTCAGCCTCTTTCGGAAGATCCGGAAAGTGAAAACAGGATCAACTAGACGATTTGCAGGAGAAACGCGATGGGCAAGAAGTTGTATGTGGGCAACCTCCCGTACACGGCGAGCGAGTCAGACCTGGCTCAGTTGTTCGCAGAGCACGGGACGGTTGAAAGCGCCGCCATCATTACCGACAAGAACACCGGCCAGAGCAAGGGCTTCGGGTTCGTGGAAATGTCCACGGATGCCGAGGCGCAGGCGGCAATCGCCGCTCTGAATGGCCGCGATCATGGCGGCAGGCCGTTGACGGTCAACGAGGCCAAGCCTCGGACCGAGGGCGGCGGCGGCGGTGGCGGTGGCCGTGGTGGCCGTGGTGGCTACGGCGGCGGCGGCGGCGGCGGCGGACGGCCGCGCTACTAGTCGAAACGAGCTTCGGGAACGCGGATCCTTGGCGTGAGCCAGGGGTCCGCGTTTTTTTTACGGCGGTAGTTTGCTGCGGCCGGCGATTTACTGCGGCTGGTAATTCTCCTGCCAGATCAGGAAGTCCGCGCCGTTGGCATCGCCGATATCGGAGGTGGCGCCCGACAGGGTCGGGTAGTGGGTCTGCCAGATCAGGAAGTCCGCGCCGTTGACCTTGCCATCGCCGTTGAAATCGCCGGCGGCCTTGACGATGACCGTGACGTCGTCGGTGGCCGAAAGTTGCGAGTCATTGGCCGTTCAGCCGCAGCACGTACGTGCCGGGCGTCGAGAATGTGGCGGTGGTGGCCGCCGCAGCCGGGTTGGCGAAGCTGACGGCGCCCGCTCCCGACACCTGGCTCCAGGCGGCACTGCATGTGGCCGGCGGAGCCGGCTGGCCATCATCGCTCACCGCGCCCGAAAGTGCGGCCGTGCAGGGCAGCATGATCGACTGGTCGGCGCCCGCGTTGGCCGTCGGCGGCAGGTTCTGCCGCACGAGCACCACGAATGCGTTATACAGGACCGGCGTGGGAATAGTCGCATGCCCGCTGGCGTCGGCCGTACCCGTAAAGACGGGCGTGCCGTAGAAGTCGAACGGGTTCATCAGCTTGAAAGATGTCCCCGCCGGCACCAGGCCTTTGAAATCCACCAGCACGCTGGAGGCGGTATTCCACCGGAAGATGACCAGGTGGCCGCGGGTTGAATCATACTTATTGGGCAGCACAAACACCGTCGGCTGGCTGGGCGGCGTGATGCCCTGGGTGACCGTCACATCGGCCCAGGGCGGTCCCGGCGGGTAGGGATACAGATTGGTCACACCGTTCACGACCGTGTTATTGCTTTGGGTGAGGCCCGTAAGCCGCCAGAAATTGATGTTGTTGTTGACGACGTAATTATCCCGGACCTCGTACGTGCCGTTGGAGGTGGAAAAGACATAGCCGGCCCACATCGCGTTGCCGTAGTTGATGTTGCCGATCAGGTGGTTGTCGTCGGAATACCCGCCGCCGCCGACCAGGAAGTCGCCCGCGAAGTTGCCGCCCGGCTGGCTGATATTCTGCTCCATCCGGTAGTGATCAATCGTGGCCTGACCGCTGCCATACGCCTGCATGCACAGCGTGCCATCGTACTGATTCTTCAGGATGTTGTTGGAATAGATCTTCGAGGCCGACCCGTTCTGGGTATAGACGCAGTGGCCGTGGCCGCGGTCCGGGGCGGTCCAGCCGATCTTGTAGATGATGTTGCCGTAGCCCTCGAAGTTGGTTTCCTCCATCCAGCTATCCAGGCCGCCGAAGGCGTTGTGGATAACGCAGTTAATGACCTTGTTGCCGCCCAGCGTGCTTTGCCTGCCGGCGCAGCCGCCGCCATGGGAGCTGGGAATATCCGTGGGCCAGGGGCCGCTCTGACTGGAGGAGATCGGCTGCGCCCACTCCGTAGACCACATCTCCAGGTCGCGAATGATCACGTAATTGCACTCAAGACAGGGGACCCAACTGACGGTGCTGTTGTATCCACGGTCGATGCCGCCATCAATGCGGACATGGGCGCCGGGATAGGGACGAATGGTGATGGGCGCGTTCGCCGTGCCGCTCATCACCACCGTTTGACTGCCATACATCGGGTCAAAGATGCCGCCCAAAGGCGCGCTGCGATAGGTGCCGGCCATCATGTAGATCGTGTCGCCGGGCATCACCTGGCCGCTGTGGCCCATGAAGGCCGAGGCCATGTCCCAGGGCGAAGCCGCCGTACCGGCATTCGTGGCGCTGCCCGAAGGCGAGACGGTACCAGTCCGTCGCCCAGGCGGGCGCCAGCACAGTCAGCAGCGCAATGCAGGAAACCCGCCAGCCGGTGATGAAGCGATATCCGTTTACCATGAGGGCACCTCCATACTCGCGGCGGTCGTTTCCCCCTCGATCGCCGCTACATCGGCTTATAGTTCATCTGCCAGATCAGGAAGTCCGCGCCGTTCACCCGGCCATCGCCGTTGGCGTCGCCGGTATCGCTGGTGGCGCCGGAACTGGTGGGATAGTGGGCCTGCCAGATCAGGAAGTCGGCGCCGTTCACCAGGCCATCGCCGTTGAAGTCGCCGGGCAGCTTCACCGTCACGTTCAGGTTGCTCCAGGCCGACAGGTCCGAGTCGTTGGCCGTCAGCCGCAGCACGTACGTGCCGGCCGTGGAGAAGGTGGCGGTCGTGGCGGCCGCACTGGCGCTGCCAAAGCTGACCGTGCCGGGACCTAAGACCAGGCTCCAATTCGTCGTGACGGCCGCCGGCGGCGTGGGCAGGCCATCATCGCTTACGGTTCCCGCCAGGCTCAGCGTGTTTGGCATCATCACCTTGGCGTCCGGGCCGGCGGTTACCGTAGGGGGGCTGTTGGGCACCGTTCCCAGGCCCACTGTGTCCATGTCGCTGGTGTAATGCGCCCCGCCGCCGGCCACGTAACCGTAGCTGGCGCCCGCGGCCGAAGGCGTGACCCAGAAGGCGTAAAGCTGCCCGTCGGTGAGGTAGAACTTGAACTTCACCGTCTGGCCGGCGATGGCCGAAAGGTCGTTGACGCCATTCCAGCGAACCCGGTAGAGCGTCTTGTCGACGGCAATCGCCACACAATTGGCCTTGCTGAACGGGGCGATCACCTGCCCGTTGGCATCCAGCACTTCCACCTGGAGGTTGCCGCCGGCGTCGGCCACGTTGACGAACATGTACTTGCCGCTGAAGCGCACCGGGTGGGTGGTCAGCGTGCCTTCGGTGCCTCCGCTGTCGATGGAGCAGAAGCCATCGCGGCGGAGCTGCCGCATGCCGATGGCGAAGTTGCCGTACGGCATGATGCCGCGCCCCGAGGCATAGAAGTACAGTTGCTCAGAATCCGCCGGACCGACGATCAAGGGGCTGCCCACGACGCTCTGCACGTTGCAGTAGTTCCAGATGCCCGAGGTATTCGTCACCGGGCACAGCGGCGTGCGCGGCGTGGGCCGGTGGAAGTACCAGCCGTCGTAGCTGAAGCCCAGATACACTTGGTTCACCTTGTCCCAGCGCGCGTCGGCTTGGCCGGAAGGCTCGGCCCAGATGGAGAACATGCCGATCATCATGCTCTCGTACGGCGTACAGTCCAGGTTGTACAACTGGCAGGGCTTGTTATAGCCCGGCCATTGGGGATCAAGGTTGTCCGCACCTTCCCAGTTATGACCCGTGAGCAAGTCTTGCAGAGGCGGCTGCGAGGAGGTGCCCCAGAGCTCCCTCGTCGTCTCGCCATAGATGCGCATGCGATCGCAGCCTGTAATGCCGCCGCGAATGCTGTACACGAACTTCTGGCGGAAGGGATTCAAGAAGATCGTGGAGCGATCCTGCTGGCCCCAGTTGCCCAGGTTCAGGGAGATGGTGAAGGAATTGCCATCCGGAGAAATGATGTCCGGCGTCATTGACTGGCCCTTCCACATCAGAAACCCTTTCCAGCGCCGGGCGGGATTGGTCTCTTCCTGGTCGAGCCAGAAGGCGTCCGAATCACAGTCCACGATTCCCTGGACACTCGCCAGCGGCGCCCCGCCAACGGTGACATAGGAGGCACGTGTCCAGTGCAGGGCATCAGTCGAGGTCCACTTGCCGACGGACTCGGTGGAATACGTGCCGTCGTGCACGAACAGCACGTATTTTTGAATCGCCGGGTCCCACCAGACGCCATCGCTGAACGGCAGCACCGCCGTCATCAGCGGGTTGCCGCTGTAGTAGGTCCCGTAATGCCACGTCCGCGTGACATTGGACATGCTCTCCACGAGGAATTCCCGGTTGTTGCCATCCGGGTTGCCCGCCGTGGAAATGGGAATGAAAAACTGCCGGCCTACATTGATGGGAATCACGGCCGGCGCCGTCTGCATCCACGACGGTACGCGCAGCGGAGAGCACGTGCCGATGGCGCTGGTCGCCCCGGTCTGACTATCGACCGGGGGCCAACTGTCCGGCAGCACAATGCCGTTATACAGCGTCTCCCCGGCCCGTGCGGCGGGAACGAATGAAAGCATCGCGGCCAAGGCGATCATTGCCAAGGCGCATGGACGATAAACCGCCTCCTCGACCTGCCTTCGCATTCCTCGCTCCTCGCTTTGCGACGCCGCGCGGCAACAACCCCTGACAGATCCAACTCCTGACTCCACTTTACGCCAAGAATCAA
This sequence comes from Phycisphaerales bacterium, assembly GCA_003171335.1. Classification (GTDB taxonomy): domain Bacteria; phylum Planctomycetota; class Phycisphaerae; order SM23-33; family FEN-1343; genus FEN-1343. Next base: position 7,656 of record PMYD01000048.1, on the reverse strand, counting down.
AAATGGTCAAGATATTACGTGAAATCGGGCCTTTGCGGCGCCCGCTCGACCGCTGGTTTTCAGGTCCCTGATGGGGGACAAGATGCCCGCAGGCGCGATAAGCGTGCCGGCGGGGTAAATGGCATGGTTTGTTTTTGGGCTGATCGCTTTGCGTCGATACCGGTACAAACTATACTTGCCCCCGCGAAAGCCCAACGTTGCAGGTAAATCGCGTATCACACGAGATGGCAACCTTGCCGAGGAGGCGACATGACCCGAACACTCGGTGCTCTGGCCGTAATGGCGATGGTCCTGGCGGTGGTCGCGCTGGCGCCGGCCGGCTGCAAGAAGTCCACCGCAAAGCAGATCAAGATCGGCGCGGACCTGCCGCTGTCGGGGTCGCTGGCGCCCCTGGGCAAATCGGCCCTGGAAGGCATGCGCCTGCGCGTGGACCAGATCAACCAGGCCGGCGGAATCGGCGGCCGGCAACTGGTCCTCATTGTCGAGGACAACCGCGGCGAGAAGAACGACACCCGCAGCGCCTTCAAGAAACTCTCCGAGATCGACGGCGTCGTGGCCGTCATCGGCCCCATCACCTCCACCAACACCTTTGCCGCCAAGATCGACGCCGAGCAATACCACGTGCCCTTGATAACCCCCACCGCCACCAACGACAAGGTGACCGACAACGCGCACTACATCTTCCGCGCCTGCTTTAACGACTCCTTCCAGGGCACGGTCATCGCCACGTATGCCTTCAACAGCATGGGCGTGAAGAAGGCCGCCGTGCTCACCGACAAGAACAGCGACTACAGCAAGGGCCTTTCCGAAAACTTCACCAAGGCCTTCACCGCCGCCGGCGGCGGGGTGACGGCCGCCGAGGGCTACCAGCAGAAGGACACCGATTTCGGCACCCAGCTCATCCGCATCAAGAACAGCGGGGCCGAGATCATCTTCGTGCCCGGCTACCCGCCCGAGCTGCCGCTGATCATCAAGCAGGCCAAGGTGGTGGGCTTCACCGGCCGGCTGTGCGGGGCCGACGGCTGGGACAATGACGCGGTCATCAACAATTCCGGCGACAACATCGAAAACTGCATCATCGTCGGCGCGTTTTCGCCGGAGGACCAGCGGCCGATGGTGCAATCCTTCCTCGCCGCCGCCAAGGCCGCCACCGGCCGCACGCCCGGCACCTTCGAGGCCCTGGGCTACGACTCGGTGGAACTGCTGGCCCAAGCATTGCAAAAAGGGATGGACAGGCAGACTCTCGCCGAGGCCCTGCACGCCCTGAAGGATGTGGAAGGCGTCAGCGGCCGCATCACCCTCACGCCGCGCGGCGATGCGGTCAAGAGCGCCGTGATCCTGAAGATCGCCCGGGACGGCGACAAGTACGCCGCCAAATATATGACCTCCATCGCCCCTTGAGTACGCCGCAAGCGCATGGGCAACCTTTGGTATCATCTCGTGGCGGGCTTGTGCCAGGGCGCGATCTTCTCGCTCATCGCCCTGGGGTACACGCTGGTGTACGGCATCATCAAGCTCATCAACTTCGCACACGGCGAGTTCTGCATGCTGGGGGCGTACGCGGGATACGCCATCTTCGTGCTGCTGGCCGGCCACGTGCCGCTGGCGGTGCTGCTGCCGACGATCATCCTGGCCTCGGGCCTCGCCGGGGCGGTCATCGGCAGCCTGACCGAGCGCCTGGCGTATCGCCCCATCCGCCAGGCGGGCAGACTCTCGGCCCTGCTGACGGCCATCGGCGTTTCGCTGCTGCTGCAGAACCTGGCGAAATTCATCCATAACGGCAATCCCATCACCTACGGCGGCGCGCTGGGCGAACTGGCCCAGCGCTCCATCACGGTGGGCACCGGCGGCATCCGGGCGATCACCTTCCTGTATATTCCCGCCTCCATCGGCCTGACCGTGGCCTTGTGGTTTCTCGTGCAGCGCACCCGCCTGGGCCGCGCCATGCGGGCCATCAGCCAGGACCTCATCGCCGCCCGGCTGATGGGCATTGACACCGACGCCGTCATCAACCGCACGTTCATCATCGGCGGCTTCCTCGGCGGCATCGCCGGCACGCTCATCGCCCTGGTGGCGGTCGTCGAGCCCTTGATGGGCTTCATGCCCGGGCTCAACGCCTTCGTGGCCAGCGTGGTCGGCGGCATCGGCTCGATCCCGGGCGCCTTCGTCGGCGGCTACGTGCTGGGCGTGGTGCAATTTCTGGTCGTGTGGGCCGGTGTGCCCACCGCGTTTAAGGATGTGGCCTCCTTCGTGCTGCTCATTCTCGTGCTCATGGTCCGGCCCGAAGGCATCCTGGGCCGGCGCGAGCAGGTCAAGGTGTAGCCGTGGAATACTGGTTCGGCATCCTGGCCAACCTGGGCATCTACATCATCCTGGCCCTGTCGCTCAATGTGATCGTGGGCCTGACGGGCCTGCTCCAGCTCGGCCACGCCGGCTTTTTCGCCTTGGGCGCCTATGCGGCGGCGCTCACCGCCATGTATGCCACGGTGCCGGCCCTGGGCGGCGCCAACCTTGTGTTGTCCCTGGCGGCGGCGGTGGCCGTGTCGGGCCTGTTTGCCCTGCTCCTGGGCCTGCCCTGCCTGCGGCTGCGCGGCGATTACCTGGCCATCGCCACGCTGGCCTTCGGCGAAATCACCCGCATGGTTTTAAACGCCGTCGAGTTTCCCGGCTGCGCCGTGACCGGCGGCGAGAAATTCGGCGGTGCCACCGCCATCGCCCTGCCCTGGCCGGTGCAATATGCCATCACGTATTCCACCGATTACGCCACCTGGCCGGTCATCCTGGCGGCCGTGGCGGTGACCTTCGCCTTCATGCTCAATCTCAAGCGCTCCTTCATCGGCCGGGCCATGATCTGCATCCGCGAGGATGAGGTGGCGGCCAAGAGCATGGGCATCTACGTGCCGCGCTACAAGCTGCTGGCGTTCTTCCTGAGCGCGACTTTCGCCGGCGTGGCCGGGGCGCTTTTCGCGCACAACCCCAACACGGGTATGAGCATTTCGCCCAATGAATTCGGCCTCCTTAAAACGGTTGAAATCCTGCTCATCGTCGTGCTGGGCGGTCTCGGTTCGGTGACCGGCTCGGTCCTGGCGGCCGTGGTGCTCGTGTTTACGCCCGAGCTGCTGCGCTTTTTGCCGCACATCGGCGATGTCAACCTCTCCGAGCAACGCCAGCTTGTATACGCGGCGCTGCTGATCGTGATCATCCGCCTGGCGCCCAACGGCATCCTGGGGCTCAACGAGTCGCCCCAGTTCATCACGCGCTTCCTCGTGAACCGGAGGCGCCAACTATGACCGACGGGCCCGCCGGCAACATCCTCGAAATCCGCTCGCTCACCAAGCGATTCGGCGGCGTGGTGGCCGTAGACGACTTCTCGCTGGACCTGGCCTGCGGGCAGATCGTCGGCCTGATCGGCCCCAACGGCGCGGGCAAGACCACGGTCTTCAATCTCATTACCGGCCTGGACCGGCCCGACGCCGGAACGATCCGCTTTGACGGCCGCGACATCACCGGCAAACCCGCGCACCGCATCACGCGCATGGGCATCGCCCGCACGTTTCAGAACATCCGCCTGCCCGGGCGCCTCAGCGTGCTCGATAACGTTAAAATCGCCGCCCACAAGCACCGCGGCTACGGCTTCTTCGACGCCGTGCTGCGCCTGCCCCGCTACTACCGGCGCGAGAAGATCCTCACGCGCGATGCCCTCGAACTGCTCAAGATGTTCGACCTGGACCACCTGGCCAACTCCCTGGCCATGTCGCTGCCGTACGGACAGCGGCGCCACCTCGAGATCACCCGCGCGCTGGCCACCGAGGGCCGGCTGCTCCTGCTGGATGAGCCGGCCGCCGGCCTCAACAGCCGCGAGACCGCCGACTTGACCGAACTCATCCGCCGCATCCGCGACCGCTTTGCGGTGACCATCCTGCTCATCGAACACGACATGCGGATGGTGATGAACCTGTGCGAACAACTCGTCGTGCTCGATTACGGCAAGACCATCGCCCGCGGCTCGCCCGACCAGGTGAAGCGCGACCCCAGGGTCGTCGAGGCCTACCTCGGCCGGCCGCGCGAGCCGGCCGCGCGCGCCGCAGCGGCGCCGCCGGCGCCACAGGCTTTACCACGCCGGGGAGATGCGCCATGCTGACGCTCGAAAATGTCTGCATCTCCTATGGCCCGGTGCAGGCCCTGCGCTCCATCAGCCTGCACGTGGCCCCCGGGCAGATTGTCGCCCTGCTGGGCGCCAACGGGGCCGGCAAGAGCACCACGCTAAGGGCCATCTCGGGCATCGTTCCCTTGGGCTCAGGCGCCATCCGCATGGGCGATTGCGACCTGTCGGCGCTCAAACCCCACCAGATCGTCCGCCGCGGCATCAGCCACGCGCCCGAAGGCCGCCGCATCTTCGGCGAGCTGACCGTGCTGGAGAATCTCGACCTCGGGGGCTACACCCTGGCCGATGCGGCCGCCCGCCGGGCCAACCTCCAGCGGGCATACCACTATTTTCCCATCCTGCACGAGCGACGAGACCAGAAGGCCGCCACGCTCTCCGGCGGGCAGCAGCAGATGCTGGCCGTGGCCCGCACGCTGATGAGTTCCCCGCGGCTGCTCCTGCTGGATGAGCCCAGCCTGGGCCTGGCGCCGCTGCTGGTGGACCAGATTTTCGACATCATCCGCAAGATTAACCGCGAGGAAGGCGTGGCCATCCTGCTCGTTGAGCAGAACGCCAACGAGGCCCTGCTCCACGCCGACCGGGCGTACGTCCTGGAAACCGGCCGCATCACGCTGGAAGGCCCAGCCGCCGACCTGGCCAGGAACCCGCAGGTCATCGAGGCCTACCTGGGGGGCTGAAAGCCAGCTCGTCGCTTATTCTTGCTTATTCTTGCTTTCACAGGCGCTTAAGCATTAATTCCAGGCACAAAAACAGCCCAAAACAGCAGTTAATCTATTTCAGCACTTATGCTTATGCGCAAGTCCTTATCGCACAAGGCCGCATGCAAAAGTGCATAATGCTTAAGGTGCATATTCTCCCTTTTAAGCAGCTTACCCAAATTCACAGAATGCCTTCAATTAACTCGGGGCGTCGCTATTCAATTGTCAATTTAACAGTAGCCCTCAGCGGCCACCAGCGCATGATAACTCCGCCATCGGCTAGATATGCTGCCTTAGCTTCAGATCAGGCAATGGGACTTTTACATGCACCGTGGCTATCCTACCACAATACCTCCTGCTGTCAATCCTTTTTTTCAAGATTTTCAGAATGGCAATGCAATCTATTATTCGTAGCTGCACCACCGCAGACAGCGGATCGTCGAGCCCTGTTCCGGCCCTTCGCATTTGATCGGAGGAGTGTTCCGGCAGGGCCACCCTTCCCCTCCTGGCGCTGTGGCTCTGCCTGCCATCACCGCAAGGCCTGCGGAGGGGGCCGCTGTGACCGCTGGCGCTTCTCGCCGGCCTTGAATCAGCGGTGTCAGGATGCGCTGGCGCAATCCGGCCTCCCCTAACGCATGGCAAACCAGATCTCTGATCCTCGGCCGCTGCCCCCTTTCTTCTTGTCGGTTGTGTTTCTAAGGCTCCCAAAGCCGGTAGCCGGCCTGCGCAACTTCGTCGAAAAGAAATGCTACGCTGAATTTGGCCCTCGTAACAGCGACATAGAATTTCTCGCGGGAGCCGTCAATAGCTTTCGCCTTGCCCGTCCTTAGATACTCCTTGATTCGCCCATGTGGGAGAATCAAGACCCTGTCAAAGGTCCTGCCTTTGGAGTTTCCAAAATTTACAGCATAGTGCCCGTGGGTATCCGTTCGCTTATCGTATCGAAGGACGGCCGGCGCATATTTGCGCACATAGTCCTGCAAGTGGCTCGAAGTCACGATAAAAACACCGTCATGTCCGGTTTGCTCACAGTTCCTGGAAATAGTCGTTTCCAGATCCGGATACAGCTTATCTGCGTAGTTACAAATCTCTTGGTTACATCGATAACTCCAAGCCTGGGCCTCCTGCCTGCAGAGCCCTTTGTGCTGCCACTCCATGGCCTTCCGTAGCAACCCTATCCCCTGGAACTGGCGGTTGCGAAGGGCTTGGTTCGTCGTATAAGTCTTCTGCCGCGGATCGCCAACCAGAATAACTCGAATGGATGATCGAAGTAATAGCTCGACAACATCGAGGTCATACCCTGCAAGATCTTGTACCTCGTCAATGAAAATAGCATCGTAGATAGCTCCCAGCCTTTTCAGAACAGCACCCGACGTTTGTTCATTACAGGCCAAAGTGAATTCCGAAATCTTGTCGCTAAACACCTCCCCACTGGCGTTGAAATAATACTTGGGTTTTTCAGACCTTGGGACAAACTTAGCCGATCTCGCGTTGCAAAAGCATAACCCCCCAATTGCCGCCTCGGAATAGATTGCACGCTGGTATGGCCGTGCACACTCCCTGAGAAGGAATGTGAACCACGACATCACTTCAATTCGGCTTGGGACAACTCCGCATTTCTCTCGCACTCTTGATATCAATTCGTCCACGTTGCTGTTCGTGTAAGTGAGGAGCACTATATGCGCACCATGCATATCGACGGCCTCCCGCGCAAGAAGGGTCGTTTTTCCCGAGCCCGCAGATGCGACAATGAATCTATTCACATTGGATGGCACGTTTAATATAATCTGGTATACTGAACCCGTCGCGCCAGTCGAATAGACTCAGGGCGCAGTCTGTCTTGTTTTGCCACATGTACTTAAGAAGGTCATCGTCTTGATCACAAGGTTTTCCAAATACGTTGTTTAGAAACTCGCGGCCGTTCGCCTTCAAGAGTTGTGGTTCCAGCGTCTTGCAATGCTCATCCTTATCATAATACACCTTGATATTCGGATATTGCCCCCCAAGGTAATCGACGTACTTCTTCTTGAGCGCAGCAACATTCCCGTCATTGTCCGTAATCACAACCACATTCAGACCAAGCAAAACACCTATCTCCAAGAATCGAAGAAATGCCAGTGAACCAACCGCAATAACGTCTATTCCATTCTGCAATGGAAGTTTTCCATACAGTATTTGGTAGGCCTTTTGAACAATTAGTTCGTCAGAGGGGCCCTCAACAAGGAAGACCTGCCTCGACAAGACTAGCCGCAACGTATCATATCCTGCAATTCTTCTAAAGTATTCCCAGGTCTCTTGGCGCAAGTCAGCCAAGGTCATAGTTCTTCCAGATCCCACGATAGTAACATTATTAATTCCTAACTTGTTCAACACAAAGCTGCTGTGGGTTGTTACAATCGTCTGCCTGCCGGCAGATTTCTGATCAATTTGCTCAATCAACCGGGACATATTTGAATGCGATAAGTGATTCTCAGGCTCTTCGATGAGAAGAATGCTATTGCCAGCCGCACCTTCTATAGCCAGTTTAATCTGTAGGCTTGACTGCTCGCCTCTTCCAATATCTTCAAAGGGAATTCTATCCAAGTGAGGAGTAATACTACTCTCCCAAGTTGAGCGTGTAGACATTGGCTTGCCCCGGTTCCTTGATCCAGTTGTTATGAGAGAACCATTGCATTGTCCCTCGTCCCGCTGCCAGGCCGCGTAGGGCGGAGCGCAGCGGAGCCCGGAGCGGCCTGGCAGCGGGTGGCGTACTCGGCAGGGGCCAGGGAGCCCAATGCTCCGTGCGGCCGGCGG